>NZ_JAICZA010000172.1 GCF_025933915.1 Mycobacterium sp. | reverse complement strand
GGCGCGGCCCTGCTCGTCGAGCGGCAGCAGCGGCGCACGCGGGTCTCCGACCGGGAAGTCGAGCAGCTCCAGGCCGGCCTTCACCGTGGTGGCCAGGCCGCCCGCGACGATGAACTGCAGCAGCGGCTTGAGATCGTCGTAAAGCTTCTGCGCCGTGTCGAGGTCGTTCGCGCGCACCGCTTCGTAGAGGTCGATGCAGGGCTGCGGGCGCAAACACGGTGCGGCCGTGCACCATCCGGAGGCCCCGGCCTTCAGCGCGTCGAGCACCAGCGGGTTGCTGCCGTTGTAGAAGGGCAGCCGATTGCCGGACAGTTCGGCGATGCGCTGCATCCGGGTCAGGTCGCCGGTGGACTCCTTGACCATGGTGACGTTGTCGATGGACTCGAACATGCGAACCAGCAACTCGGGAGGCATGTCGACGCCGCTGGTGGCCGGGTTGTTGTAGGCCATGATCGGGATGGAGATGGCGTCGCCGATGCTGCGGTAGTGCTGGAAGATCTCCCGCTCGGTGAGCTTCCAGTAGGACACCGGCAGGATCATCACCGCGTCGGCCCCGGCCTGCTGGGCGTACGTGGCGCGCCGAATGGTCTTGGCGGTGGTCACATCCGACACACCGACGACCACCGGCACCCGGCCCGCCACGGTGGCCATGGAGGTGTCGACCACGGTGTCGAATTCGGGTTCGTCGAGATAGGCCAGTTCGCCGGTGCTGCCCAGCGGCGCGATCGCATGGACGCCGGCGGACACGAGCCGGTCGACCAGCGCGCCGAGCCGTTTGGTGTCGATACCATCTCCGGTGAACGGGGTCACCGGGTAGGCGATGATGCCGTGGATCTTGGGCTCGGACGATTGCGCCACAGACAGGCTCCTCGGATTAGGTTGGCGGATAACGGTTTAGCCGGTCAGTACGTCCGGGTGCCGTGCCAGGGCCCGGCGGGCGTAGTAGGCGAAGTTGGCCCGGCTGCGCAGCGGTGACAGCGTCCAGTCGTGGGCCTCGCGGGCCAGTTCTTGCGGCAGCTCTTTGACGGTGCCGGCGGCCATGGCGGCCAGCTGCAGTTCGGCGGCCCGCTCGATGAGGATTCCTAACGAGCACGCCTCCTCGATGCTGGCGGCGGCGATGACGTGGCCGTGATGGGCCAGCAGGATTGCCTTTTTATCGCCGAGCGCGGCGGAGATGATCTCCCCCTCTTCGTTGCCGACCGGCACGCCCGGCCACTGGGCCAGAAACGCGCAGTCGTCGTAGAGCGGGGTGGTGTCCATGTGGGACACGATCAGCGGAACTTCCAGCATCGACAGCGCCGCCACGTGGAACGCGTGGGTGTGCACAATGCATTGCACATCGGGGCGGGCGCGATAGATCCAGCTGTGAAAACGGTTGGCGGGGTTGGCCATTCCCTCACCGTCGAGGACGTTGAGGTCCTCGTCGACCAACAGCAGGTTGGCGTCGGTGATCTCGTCGAAACCCAGGCCGAGCCGCTGGGTGTAGTAGGTACCGTCCGCCTCGGCGCGGGCGGTGATCTGTCCGGCCAGCCCGGAGTCATGCCCGGCGTCGAACAGGGCGCGACAGGTCAACGCCAACTTCTGACGGGTGGTCAACTGCGCATCGGCGGCATCTTTGGTTTGGAAGGCCGTCAACTGCTCGGCAGCGCGGCGCATCAAGTCGGATTTCGAATCGGTGAACGTGCTGGCCATAGTCGGCTCCCTCGGCGCGAACGTGTGACACAATCGTATCACTATAGGAAACCTTGTGTCATGAGAGGGGTGTCCGGTGACCGCACTGCTGCGCGCGGTCCGCAACCAACGCGGCCTCACCCTGGCGGCGCTAGCCCAGCAGACCGGGCTGACCAAGAGCTACCTGTCCAAGATCGAACGCGGGCACAGCACACCGTCGATCGCGGTGGCCCTCAAGGTCGCCAAGGCCCTGGATGTCGACGTCGGACGGCTGTTCTCGGGGGAGGCGGCGCAGGAGAAGATCACCGTCGAGCGCGCCACCCGCAACGCCGCGGGCGAGCGCTACCGGGTGCTGGCCGCGTCGCTGCTGGGAAAGTCGATGTCGCCGTTCGTGGTTCGACCGACGGAAAAGCTGTCCGACGATCCGCACCCGGAGCATGCGGGCCAGGAATTCATGTTCGTGCACGCCGGGAACGTCGAACTCGACTACGGGGACCAGACGTTCACGCTCGGGCCCGGCGACAGCGCCTACTTCGACGCCTCAATCAGCCACAAGATCCGCGCGGTCGGTGCCGAACCGGCCCAAGTCGTCGTCGTGGCACACGCCGAGCCCGCGAGCAGCCCGCCCGGGTGCTTGGGGTGACTACCAGGGCCGTGTCGAACAGGTGACGCCGGTGGTGGCGCTCTGGGTCACCACCACCTGGCCGTCCACCGCGATCTGGCATTGAATCTGCGGCATGTTGGACGAGTCGCAGTCCGGCCAGTGGCACCCGCCGCTGGCGTTGACGAACGCCCACTGGTTGGGGTCTGCCAGGGTGGCGTTGTAGACGAGCGGCTGCCCGGCGGTGAACGCCGTCTGCACGGTGCTCAAGAACTGCGACGAGTTCGAGTTGAAGGCCGCCTGGCTGGGCGGATCGCTGTTCATGTACCTGACGTTGCCGGTCAGGTTCCCGGTGGCGGTGACCGTGTACGTCACCTGGTGGCCGGCGGGATCCGCGTGGGAGGTCGCGGAGGTCGTCGTCATCGCAGCGGCCGCGGCAAACGTCGCCGCCGCGATCCCCGTGGTCACTGTTCGCACGTTCGTCATATCTGAAACGCTACCGAATGCGTTACCGCCGTATCCGGAAAATGGCTTCTACCATGCATCGGTGCCGACGGCATTCGAGCTTTCCGGCGGCCCCTGGGCGCCCCTGGGCGGGGCGTTCACCTTCGGGTTTCCCGGCTCGGGTATGAAGCAGGGGTGAGCCGCGATTCGGAGCATGCCGGCATCAGCCGCCGCCGGTTACTCACATCAAGTGCGGCCTCCGCGGTTCTCGGCGGCGTCGGGGTGGGCGGCGCGGCGCTGCTGTGGTCGCAGTCCGCGAGTTCCCGTGGTCCGTCGGCCTGGCTGCAGCCCGACCGCAATGGGGCACCGCCGGTCGGCGGCCTGCACCTGCAATTCGGAAAGAACGCCGGCACCGAGGTGGTGGTGTCCTGGCACACCACCGACGCCGTCCGCAATCCGCGCGTCATGCTGGGGACGCCGAGCGCCGGGTTCGGACGCACCGTGGCCGCCGAGACTCGCACCTACCGGGACGCGAAGTCCAACACCGAAGTTCGCGTCAACCACGCCCGGCTGACCGACCTGACCCCGGACACCGACTACGTGTACGCCGCTGTGCACGACGGCGCCGAACCGGAGCAGGGCACCGTACGAACGGCACCGTTGGGCCGAAAGCCTCTGCGTTTCACCAGCTTCGGTGACCAGTCCACCCCGACACTCGCCAAGCTGGCCGACGGCCGTTACGCCACGGACAACATCGGCTCGCCGGCGGCCGCCGACACCACCATGGCCATCGAGCGCCTCGGCCCGCTGTTCAACCTCGTCAACGGCGACCTGTGCTACGCCAACCTGGCCCAAAACCGGATCCGCACCTGGTCGAACTGGTTCGAGAACAACACCCGCTCGGCGCGCCACCGGCCCTGGATGCCGGCGGCCGGCAATCACGAGAACGAATTGGGCAACGGGCCGATCGGTTACGGCGCGTATCAAACGTACTTCCAGGTACCCGATTCGGGATCCAGTCCGGAGATGCGCGGGATGTGGTACTCCTTCACCGCCGGCTCGGTGCGGGTGATCAGCCTCAACAACGACGACGTGGCCTACCAGGACGGCGGCAACTCCTACGTGCACGGCTACTCGGGCGGAGAGCAAAAGCGCTGGCTGGCAAACGAACTCGCCGAGGCCCGGCGCGATCCAGACATCGACTGGGTGGTCGTGTGCATGCACCAGACGGCGATCTCCACCGCCGACAAGACCAACGGCGCCGATCTCGGCATCCGTGAGCAATGGCTGCCGCTGTTCGACCAGTACCGGGTCGATCTGGTCGTGTGCGGCCACGAGCACCACTACGAGCGCTCGCACCCGTTGCGCGGCACGCTGGGGACCGACACCCGAACACCGATACCCGTCGACACCCGAAGCGATCTCATCGACTCCACCCGGGGGACGGTGCACCTGGTCATCGGCGGCGGCGGCACCTCGGCCCCGAGCAACGCGATGTTCTTTCCCGAGCCCCAGTGCCGGGTGGTCACCGGCGTGGGGGCTTTCGACCCCGCGCTCAGGCGCAAGGCGCCGATCTACGTCCTCGAGGACGCGCCGTGGTCCGCGTTCCGCGACCGCGACAACCCTTACGGTTTCGCGGCTTTCGATGTCGATCCGGGTCGACCCGGCGGCAACACCTCGATCAAGGCAACCCATTACGCGCTGCGGGGCCCGTTCGGTGAAGTGGCCGTGATCGACGAGTTCACGCTGACCAAGCCGCGCGCCGCCTCTGCGGGCTAACTCAAAACAGCGTCTGCTGAACGGGTTCCGGTGCCCGGGTGGCCGAAACCGCTTGGGAGAACGGGCGGTGATCGCCGGCCAGCCGGTGCTTGGCGATCAGCGGGGCGGCGCGCGCCCGCAGCATGTCGCGATAGCCCTGCGGCAGGTAGGCGCCGCGCCGGTACAGCTCGCGATAGCGGCCGACCAGTTCGGGATGTGAGCGCGCCAGCCACGACATGAACCATCCGCGGGTGGAGCTGCGCAGATGCAGGCCGAACACCGTCGCGCTGCCGGCGCCGGCCGCGGCGATCTGGCCGAGCAGCCCGTCGAGGTGCTCGACGGAATCGGTGAGATGCGGTAGCACCGGCGCGACCATCACATGACAGTCCAGCCCGGCGGCGCGGATCGCGCTGATCAGACCCAGCCGCGCCTGCGGCGTGGGCGTGCCGGGCTCGACGTCGCGGTGCAGCTCGGGATCCCCTACCGCCAGCGACACCGCGACCGAGACCGGAACCCGCGTCGCGGCCTCGGCGATCAGCGGTAGGTCGCGCCGCAGCAGCGTGCCCTTGGTCAGGATCGACAGCGGGGTGCCCGAGTCGGCCAGGGCGCCGATGATGCCGGGCATCAGCGCGTAGCGCCCCTCGGCCCGCTGGTAGGGATCGGTGTTGGTGCCCAGGGCGACGGTCTCGTGCTGCCACGACGGCCGGCGCAGCTCGCGGCGCAGCACCTCGACGACGTTGGTCTTGACGACGACTTGGGTGTCAAAGTCGGTGCCACAGTCGAACTCCAGGTATTGGTGGGTGGGCCGGGCGAAGCAGTACCGGCAGGCGTGCGAGCACCCGCGGTAGCCGTTGACGGTGTAGCGAAACGGCAGGGCCGCCGCGTTCGGCACCCTGTTCAGCGCGGACTTGCACAGCACTTCGTGGAACGTGATCCCCTCGAACTGCGGCGCGCGCACGCTGCGGACGAGGCCGATGCGCTGCAACCCCGGCAGTGCCCCGTCCTCCACCGGCGTCCCGTTGACCGCGACGGCCTGGCTCGCCCACCGCATCCCATTATTCGAACATTCGTTCGAGATAGAAGTCAAGCGATGTCTGCAGGGAAACGGCCCGCCATCGCGCCATCCTCATCCGCGTCCCTTGTGCACCTGCGAAAGTCGGGGTTGTGCGGGGTAGCAAACCAGTTTATTTTCGGTTAACCAATCCGAAGGCGGGTGTTGCACGCATGCGTTTGATCCATGCCGTTGTGGCGGTAGGCGTCCCCGTCGTCGTGCTGATGGGGGCGTCGCCGGCTCACGCGGACACCGGCGTCGATGGTTACGTGCAATGCATCGGAGGCGACGCGAAGCCCCCGCCGCCGGGGGTGAGCGCGGAAAATTGGTTTCCCAGCGTCCACGTGATCGACAACGATATCGGTTCGGGCATCCCCCCGGCCGAAGTCGTGCAGAGATTGGTGAACATGGGGGTCAAACCGGACGACGCCGCCCGCCGAGTGCAGTGTTATCTGGCCACCTTGCCGCATTAGCCCAAATACCCTCGGCTAAATCGCCGTACAGTCCACACATTCCTCTCGCTGACGCGCTCAGAACGGCGGGGGCTCCCCATCGCCAACGCCATGGGTTAGTTCGGAACCCCAAGTATACGAAGGCTTTTGGGCCTGCCGGGCCAGCCGGGCGTCGCGGTTGTGGCGGCGTTCGACGGCGATGCGGGTGGCCCGGTCTTGGGCGCGGGTGCGGTGGCGTTGGGGCATCATCGCGCTGCGCTCGCCGCAGGGTTCGGGTCTAGGCGCCGCGGGCGGTTCAGGGATGTCGCCGGTGGGCGCGCACAAGCTGGGGAACAGCAGCGCGCTGCCCGGGGTGCTCACGTAGGTGTGCCCGTCGGGCAGCGTCCAGATCACCGTGCCATCGGGTAGCTGTTTGTCGCGCCAGCCCCAGAACGTCTTCAGCAAATGATGTTGCCTACACAGGCATTTCAGGTTCGATGCATGAGTGAGTCCACCATCGGCATACGGGATCGTGTGGTCCAGATCGCAGCCGACGGCCGGGCGATCACACCCCGGGGCCCGACAGGTCAGATCCCGGCACCGCACGAAATCGGCCAACGCCCTCGACGGCGCATACCCAGGCTCAGCCGGCCCATCCCCGGGGTGGACCAGGGCCACCAGCCGGGCCGAGGCGGCCAACTCGGCCAGCAACTCCGGCGGGGTCAACCCCTCAGCTCCGATCTGCGCGCCCGGCGCCACACCGGCGCCGGCCACGCTGGCCTGCTGGGCGATCATGTGGATCACCACCGGCCCCGCGGGCCGCTCACCGGCCGCGCAATCCGGGCGCCCGCAGCGACACCCCAGCCGATCGGCATCGGCCGCCAATGCCCCCAGCCCATCGGCGCGGCGCTGCTCCCGGGTGCGCGGATCGTGCGCACACACCGTGGCCGCCAACGCATCCAAACGCTGATCCAAAGCGTGCGCATCCGGACTCGCCAGGGTGCCCTCAAGATGCGTCAACCCGTCGCCCATGTCGGCGAACCACACTGCCCGGCCGGCGGCGCGTTCCTTGCGGCGCCGCACCGCATCCACATCAGCACGAGCCACCACCTTGTCCACCAGCGCGGCCAACCGGCCCTGACTCAGCGACGGCCACCGAAACACCGTGACCGCTAACTCGGCATCCACCGCCGCCAACACTTCCGGGTCGACGATCAAATCCGTGCGGAACACCATCGTCTGAAACATCCGGTAATCGATATCCCCGGCCGCAAACACCGCGCCCACCTTCGGCAGCCGCTCGCGCATCGCCCGGGCATCACGCACCCGGCTGCCGGCCAGCCCCGGACCGATCCGCAATGCCGCGCCCACCTCCGCGGCGACGGCCGCCTCGGTATCCACCGCCCACTCCTCGGTCTCCGCACACCGCGACAACCGATACGCAAACAACTCCCCCACCGCCACCAACTGCGCGGCCGCCGCCCGATTCTCCACCCGCGCCGCCATACCGATGCGCTCCAACAATGCCGCCGATTCTGGAGTTGCCGACGGATAGCACCGCTCGATGAGCTCATCGAACCGAGCGATCACATCTTCGAACACATGTTCGAGTATGCCACAGGGCACCGACATTTGTTGACGTGCTTCGTCGCCGCGGAGATGTCGGGTCTCTCGCGGTCCGGCCACGGCGAACGAAGGTCGCCGCCGGGGCTAAGCTTCGCTCGTATCGTCCCTACGCCGGCTGCGAGGACTCATGACCGAACGCATCGAAACGCAGCGCACTATCGCGGCGGCGGCGCCGGCCATCTTCGCCGTGCTGTGCGACCCGCAGGGCCATGTGGCGATCGACTCGTCCGGGATGCTCCAAGACGCCGAGGGCGATCCGGTGCGCGGCGTCGGCGACCACTTCGTCGTGCACATGGATCGCGAATCCTTGAACGACTTTCCGCAATTGGGTAAATACGACGTCACCGTCGACATCACGGAGTTCGAACAGGATCGCCTGATCGCGTGGACGGTTCTCGGCCAGATCCAGCCGCCGATCGGCCACGTGTACGGCTATGCGCTCGCACCCACCGCAGACGGTGCGGCCACCGTGGTCACCTCGTTCTACGACTGGTCGAACATCGACCCCACGTGGCGCGAAGCCGGAATCTTCCCGATTCTGTCCGAGGGGGCGCTGCGCGCGACCCTGGGAATTCTCGATCGCACCGTCCGCCGCGGTTATCCACGCGGAATAATGCTGTAAGTCCAACGGCGAGAAAGGACCCGACATGTTGCATTCGGTGATTCTGGCGAGTTCGGATCCCATCGCGGCCGGCTTCATTCTGCGTGGCATCAAAGGGATTTTCGTCGCGATCGGCAGCATCATCGCCGCAATAGTCTGCGGCGTCATCGCAATGATGAAGGGCCGCAATCCACTGGGATGGGGAATCCTTGGGCTGTTCTTCTCCATCCTCACGTTGATCGTGGTTATCGTCATTCCCAGTAAGAAATGACGGTGCTGCGCTCTCCCACGCCAGCGCGCTGAGAACGGCGGCGGCTCCCCATCGCCGACGGCATGGGTTGATCCGTAATCCCAAGTATACGAAGACTTTTCGACTTGGCGCGCCCTTCGGTTGCGTCGGCGTTCGACGGCGATGCGTGTGGCCCGGTCTTGGGTGCGGGTGCGGCGGCGTCGGGGCATCATCGCGGTGCGGTCACCGCAGGGGCTGGAGGCAGCAGGTAGC
>NZ_JAICZA010000182.1 GCF_025933915.1 Mycobacterium sp. | reverse complement strand
GACTTTCCGCGCGGTGTCGCGCAATTCGTCGGCCGCCGCCGGAGCGTCGAGCGCGATCACGTCCGCGCCCTCGTCGGCGAAGCGCTCGCAGTGCACCCGCCCGCTTCCCTTGGCGGCGCCGGTGACCACGACAACCTTGTCCAGCAATCCCGTCATTGTTCGATGAGATCGAAGCCCCGGTAGCCGGCCTCGGCGACCTCGGCGCAGATGTCGTTGTAGGTTGCGAAGCCCCCGACGAACAGCATGAAACCCCGCGGCTTTCCCGGCACATTCGCGCCCATGTACCAGGAGTTCGCCTTGGTGAACAGCGTCGTCTCGGCCCGGCGGGCACATTCGGCGCCCCAGCCGTCGACGCTGTCGACGGTGGCTTCGATTGCGGCGTAACCGTGGTCGTCGAGGAAGGCGATGGCCTCGGCGATCCAGTTCACCTGAGCTTCGGCGTGCAACACCATGTTCGCCAGCACGGCGGGCGCGCCCGGACCCGAGATCAGAAACAGGTTGGGGAAGCCGTCTACGCCCAGCCCCAAAAAGGTGCGGGGTCCATGCGCCCAGTCGTCGCGCAGGGCGCTGCCGTGGCGCCCAACGATATCGATCCTGCCCAGCGCTCCCGTCATCGCGTCGAAACCCGTTGCCAGCACGATCGTGTCGACGTCGAAATGGGCTTCGGTGGTATTGATCCCGGTGGCGTCGACGGACTCGATCGGGGTGGCGCGGACGCTGACCAGCGACACGTTCGGGCGGTTGAAGGTTTGAAAGTAGTTGCTGTCGGTGCAGATTCGCTTGGTGCCGATCGGGTGATCTTGGGGAATCAGCAGGTCGGCCACGGCCGGATCGTCGATGATCGCCCGGACTTTCTCCTCATAGAAGCGGCGGGCCTCTTCGTTGGCTCCCAGGTCGGTCATCTGGTCCGGGAACGTCTTCGAGAACAGCACACCGCCCAGTTGCCAGCGCTTTTCGAACGCTGCGTTGCGCTCCTCGGGCGTGAACTGCATGGTCGGCTTCGGGGCGGTGATGTGCGGTGAGCCACCGCCACTGCGCCACGACAGCGCGCGCCGCTGCGCATATCCGGCCTTGAGGTCGTCGAGCTCTTCGACGGACAGTGGTCTGTTGCCCGCCGGGACGCTGTAATTGGGTGTGCGCTGGAAGACGTAGAGGTGTGCGGCCTGCTCGGCGATGATCGGGATCGATTGAATGCCGGAGGATCCGGTGCCGATGACGGCCACCCGCTTGCCGGCGAAGTCGACGGGATGCTGCGGCCAGTGCGCGGTGTGGTGGATCTCGCCGGCAAAGGTGTCTAGGCCGTCGAAGTCAGGGGTCAGCGCGGCCGACAATGGGCCGGTCGCCATGAGACAAAACCGCGCCGAGATCGTCTCTCCGGTATCGGTGGTGACTGTCCAGCGCAGCGTCGTCTCGTCGAGCGCCGCCGAGATCACGCGGGTGCTCAGCGCGATGTCGCGGCGCAGGTCGAGTTTGTCGGCGACCCAGTTCAGATACTCGAGGATCTCGGCCTGGGTGGCATAGCGTTCGGTCCAGTTCCATTCCTGCTGTAGTTCGTCGGAGAACGAGTAGCAGTAGTCGACGCTCTCGACGTCGCAGCGCGCGCCGGGATACCGGTTGTAGTACCAGGTGCCGCCGAGTTCGGGCGCGGCTTCCAGCACTCGCACCGAGAGTCCCTGGCTACGCAGCTTGTGCAGGGCGTACAGGCCGGCGAACCCCGCGCCGACCACCACGACATCGAGAGACTGCCGGCCGGGATCGTTCACAAGTACTCACCGTAGGGCCTCGGGCGTCGCGAAGCGCTCCCCCTCCCGGTCACCGGACGCCGGAGGCGAGTTTTCCCGACCACCGGGCGCGCGGGCTCGCCGGCGCGCGCCGGTGACCCACGATCGGCGCATGTCCCACGTCACGCACGTCGAAGTCGATCTGGACGGTCGACGGCATCGTTTGCGCTGGCCCAGCAACCACACGCTGGTCGAGACATTGCTCGAGGCGGGGACCGCCGTGCCGCACTCATGCCGCGAACGCCGCTGCGGTTCGTGCGTGGCGACCGTCGTCACCGGCCAGGTCCACCTGCCCGCGTGCGACGTGCTGGATGCCGGGGCTCTCGAGGAGGGCCTGATTCTGGCCTGTCAGGCGAGGCCGATCGGCACGGATGTTCATGTCGAATTTTGACCGTGTGGTGTCCGCTCATCGGGATTTCCTTTGGGACGGGCCGTGACTGCGGTAGACCATTACTAGGCACCCACAGGTAAGGACGACAAACATGAGCGAGCGGGTAATCGACCGGGTCGTGGCCATGGCCGATCAGTTACGCGACCAGGCCGCCGAAGCCGAACACCTCGGCCGGCTCACCGACGACACCGTCAAGCTGATGAAGGGCGCCGGCCTGATCCGGCTGCTGCAGACCAAGCAGTACCAGGGCTTCGAGGTCCACCCCCGCGAGTTCGCCGAGACGACGATGGCCACCGCGGCGCTGGATCCGGCGGCCGGCTGGATCGTCGGCGTGGTGGGCGTGCATCCCTACCAGTTGGCCTATGCGGACCCGAAGGTCGCCGCCGAAATCTGGGCCGACGACGTCGACACGTGGATGGCATCCCCGTACGCGCCGCAGGGCGTGGCCAAACCGGTCGACGGCGGCTACATCTTCAACGGCCGCTGGCAGTTCAGCTCGGGCACCGACCATTGCGACTGGATCATCCTGGGGGCCATGCTCGGTGACGACAAGGGCATCCCGTTGATGCCGCCGCAGATGCTGCACATGATCCTGCCGCGCAAGGACTACGAGATCGTCGAGGACTCGTGGAATGTGGTGGGGTTGCGCGGAACCGGCTCCAAGGACGTCATCGTCAAGGACGCGTTCGTCCCGACCTACCGGACGATGGACGCGACGAAGGTGATGGACGGCACGGCCCAGCGCGAGGCCGGCATGACCGAGCCGTTGTATCTGATGCCCTGGTCGACGATGTTCCCGTTGGGCATTTCCGCGGCGACCATCGGCATCGCCGAGGGTGCGCTGGCCGCGCACCTCGACTACCAGCGGGGCCGGGTGGGCGCCACCGGGACCGCGATCAAGGACGACCCCTACGTGATGCACGCGATCGGCGAGGCCGCCGCCGACATCAACGCCGCCCGCCAGGAGCTGCTGGCCAATGCCGACCGCATCTACGACATGGTCGCGGCCGGTAAGGAGGTGTCGTTCGCCGACCGCGCGGCCGGGCGCCGCACCCAGGTTCGCGCGGTATGGCGGGCCGTGTCGGCCGTCGACGAGATCTTCGCCCGCTCTGGCGGCAACGCGGCGCGGATGGACAAGCCGCTGCAACGGTATTGGCGTGACGTGCACGTCGGCCAGATGCACGCCATCCATGTGCCCGGCACCATCTACCACGCGTCGGCGCTGAGTTCGATTGGCATCGACCCGCCCGAAGGCCCGCTGCGGGCGTTGATCTGAGGAGCTTTCAGTGACAGATCTGAAAAGCCTTGGCTACATTACGGTTTCGACCGCTGATATCCAGCGTTGGCGCCATTTCGCGTTCGGTGTGCTGGGATTCGCCGAAGGAAAAGGACCCGACGAATCCGCGCTGTATTTGCGGATGGACGAGCGGGCGGCACGGATCATCGTCGTGCCCGGCGACGTTGACCGGGTGATCACGGTCGGCTGGGAGGTACGTGACCACCAGGCGCTGCAACGGGTCAAGGCCGCACTGGACGGCGCCGGTGTCGCCTTCAAGGAATTATCCGTCCAGGAGGCCGACGCCCGCCGCGTCGAAGAGGTGATCACCTTCGAGGACCCGGCCGGCACGACGCTGGAGGTGTTCCACAGCGCAGTGCTCGACCACAGCCCGGTGATCACCCCGTTCGGCGCGAAGTTCGTGACGGGCGATCAGGGTCTTGGCCACGTCGTCGTACCGGCGACCGATTTCAACGGTGTCGTCGACTTTTACACCGAGGTGCTCGGTTTCCGGTCTCGTGGGGCGTTCCGGGTGCCGCTGCCCGCGGAGTTCGGCCCGATCCGAGTACGGTTCCTCGGCATCAACGCGCGCCATCACAGCCTGGCCATCTGCCCCGCCGCCCAGCAGCGCGACCCCGGGCTGGTCCACGTCATGGTGGAGGTGGACACCCTCGACGCCGTCGGCCAGGCGCTGGACCGCGTCAACGCCGATGGCTTCACCGTGGCGTCCACCCTGGGCCGGCACACCAACGACAAGATGGTGTCCTTCTACGTCCGCGCGCCCGGCGACTGGGACATCGAATTCGGTACCGATGGGATGCGAGTCGACGAAACGTACTACACCGCAGAGGAAATCACCGCCGACAGCTATTGGGGCCACGAATGGATTCCGGATCCGCCCGCGGCCATGCGCATGTGATGACCGAATTTGACGTGACGCCGATCGCGGCGTCGTCGATCAACTCCTGGGACGCCGAGGCCGACGTCGTCATCGCCGGATACGGGATCGCCGGCGCGGCCGCGGCTGTGGAGGCTGCGCGCGCCGGCGCCGACGTCTTGGTGTTGGAGCGCACCGGATCCTGGGGTGGTGCGGCGTCGATGGCGGGCGGCTTCATCTACCTCGGCGGCGGCACGGCACTGCAAAAGGCCTGCGGCTTCGATGATTCCGTCGACAACATGGCCGCCTTCCTCAATGTCGCGATGGGGCCAGGTGCCGACGAGAACAGGATCGCCGACTACTGCGCCGGCAGCGTCGCGCACTTCGACTGGCTGGTCGGCTGCGGCGTGCCGTTCAAGGCCGAGTTCTTTGCCGAGCCCGGCTGGGAGCCCATGGGCGATCAGGGGCTGATGTACAGCGGCGGCGAAAACTCCTACCCGTTCAACACCATCGCCTCCCCCGCCCCGCGCGGGCACGTCCCGCAAATGCAGAACAAGAAGCAGGGCGAGGCCAGCGCCGGCTACATGCTGATGAAGCCACTCGTCGAAACGGCCACCGCCGCCGGCGCGCGAGCGCTCTACGACGTGCGGGTGCAGCGGCTGATCGTGGAATCCGACGGCCGGGTGGTGGGCATCTGCGCCCGCCAGTACGGCAACGACATGGCCATCCGGGCGCGCCGCGGAGTCGTGCTCGCCACGGGCAGCTTCGCCTACAACGACTCGATGGTGGCTCAGTACGCACCGCGGATCGCCGGGCGGCCCGCCGCTTCCATCGAGCAGCACGACGGGCAGTCGATCCGGATGGCGCAGGCGCTAGGCGCCGATCTGGCGCACATGGACGCCACCGAGGTCGCGATCTTCGTCGACCCCCAGCAGCTGGTGCGCGGCATCCTGGTCAATGGACGCGGTCAGCGCTATGTCGCCGAGGACACCTACCCGGGACGGATCGGTCAGCTCACCCTGTACCAGCAGGACAACACCGCCTACCTGATCCTCGACGACGACGCCCAGACCGAGGCGATGAACTCGTGGTCGCCCAAACTCATGCTGCGCCCACCGACCTGGGTGGCCGACACCGTTGCCGAGCTGGAACGCGACATGGGCCTTCCCGTCGGCTCACTCCAGGCGACCGTGGCGGCCTACAACGACGGCGCAGCCCGGGGCGAGGACCCGCTGCTGCACAAGAAGCCCGAGTGGATCACGCCGATCGGCGTCCCGGTCGGCGCGATCGACCTGCGGGAAAGCACCGGTGGCTTCACCTTGGGCGGGCTGGCGACCACGCTGGACGCCGAGGTGCTGCACGTCAGCGGCGCGCCCATCCCGGGGCTCTTCGCCGCGGGCCGTTGTACCGCCGGACTGGCCGCGTGGGGGTACGCCAGCGGTGTCTCGCTCGGCGACGGCAGCTTCTATGGGCGCCGCGCCGGCCGCTCGGCCGCCAAGGGCTGACTTTCCTTCGTGAGGTCTGGGCGCACTGCCCGCGGGCGTAACGCCACGGCGGAATATCGCGCCGAGATTCACCCCTGCGTTACGAGCGCGAGCGGGAACTGCCGCTTCCTCCTCGCGTGGTGTGTGACAGCGGCCACAGGGGTGTGATAGAACTATATTCCTAATAGGAATATGCCAGCCAGGAGGACTTATGTCGGCGCCTGTCGAAACCCCCACCGCGGTCATCGACCGCATCTCGCTGGTGCTGGACGCGTTCGACGGGCCCGGACGGCTGACGCTGGCTCAGATCGTGCGGCGTACGGGCCTGCCGCGCTCGTCGGCGCACCGGATGCTCGAGCGCCTGGTGCAATTGCGCTGGCTGCGCCGCAGCGGCCGCGACTACGAGCTCGGCATGCGGCTCGTCGAGCTGGGCTCGCTGGCCGTACACCAGGATCGGCTGGTGCGGGCGGCCGGCCCGTTGCTGGGCGAATTGCACCGCGCCACCGGGCTTGTCGTGCACCTGGCGGTGCTGGACGGAGCCGACGTCGTCTACCTCGACAAGGTCGGCGACCACAGGATCCCCACGCGCGTGGGTGCTCGTCAGCCCGCCCACTGTACGGCCGTCGGCAAGGCGATCCTGGCCTACCGCGACGGTGAGTCCGAGCTCGACCTGCGGGTGCGTCAGACGAAGTACTCGATCTCCAGCGGTACCCAACTCGCCGTCGAGCTGGCAAAGGTGCGCGCCCATGGCGTCGCCTTCGAGCGTGAGGAGTCGTTGCTCGGATTCGGTTGCGTCGCAGCGCCGATCGGCGGTCCCGGCGAGGCCCAGGAAGTGGTCGCCGCGGTGTCGGTATGCGGCCCGATGAATCGCATGATGTTCGATCAACGGCTGGCCGCCCCGGTGCGCATGACGGCGATGGGCATCTGGCGCAACGTCGAAGACGGCCCGCAGCGGGTGGCGCCGACGCTGCAGCCGTTGCGTCCGTTGCGGCCACAGCATCCTGCCCCGACGCAGCGGCCGGCCCTGCAGTACGCGTGAACCTCGACCCGCAGATCGCCGCGATCATCGAGCAATTGGATGGCGGGTTCCCACCGGTCCACCAGATGAGCGGCGGCGAGGCCCGAGCGCTCATCCGATCCAGGTTGGTGCCGTCGGCACAGCCCGAATCCATCGGCGAGGTCGCCGATCGCTCGGTCGAGGGTCAGGGCGGCCCGATCCCCGTGCGCGTATACCGGCCCGAGGCCGTGGGGCCGCTCCCCATCGTGGTGTACGCGCACGGCGGGGGGTTCGTGTTCTGCGATCTGGACAGCCACGACGGGCTCTGCCGCAACATCGCCAACCGTGTTCCCGCCGTAGTTGTTTCGGTCGACTATCGGCTGGCCCCGGAGCACTCCTGGCCGGCGGCCGCCGAGGACGTGTACGCCGTGACGTGCTGGGCCTCCGACCACGCGGCCGCGCTCGGGGCCGATCCCGGGCGCCTCGTCGTGGCCGGCGACAGCGCCGGGGGCAACCTGGCCGCGGTGACCGCGGTGCTGGCCCGCGACCGCGGCGGTCCGATGCCGGCCGCCCAACTGCTGCTCTACCCGGTGATCGCCGCCGACTTCGACACCGAGTCCTACCGGCTGTTCGGCCAGGGCTACTACAACCCGAAGCCGGCGCTGCAGTGGTACTGGGATTGCTACGTGCCGTCGTTCGAGGACCGCGCGCACCCGTACGCCACCCCGCTGAACGCCGACCTGCGCGGGCTGCCGCCCGCCGTGGTGGTGGTCGCCGGCCACGATCCTCTGCGCGACGAGGGATTGGCCTTCGGCGCTGCGCTCGAGGCGGCCGGCGTGCCCACCGTGCAATTGCGTTACGAGGGCGGCATCCACGGTTTTATGACGATGCCGATGCTCGACATCGCACACGAGGCGCGCAAAGAAGCGGCGGCCGCACTAGCCGATCTGCTGCGACGGTAACCCGTTGGTGCGCAACGGTTCCGCAGTGCCGTAGCGCTGGTCCGGATCCAGCACGCAATGGGTCCGCCCGAAGACGGTGACCATACACTTGTTGTTGTGGGTGCACCGACTGCGTGCGGTCGGATCGGCGATCATCCTGGAGACCAGGTCCGGTTCGCGCAACAGCGCACGCCCCATCGCCACGAAATCGAAGCCTTCGCGCATACCGGTCTCCACGTGCTCGCGGTTGGTGATGCCCCCCAACAGGATCAGCTTGGTATTGCGCATGACAGGGACGAACTGGCG
>NZ_JAICZA010000224.1 GCF_025933915.1 Mycobacterium sp. | reverse complement strand
CGCGCCTAGCGTGCTGGCGCCGATGCTGGTCGGTGGAACCACCGTGTTGGCGAAGGCCTTTCACCCCGGCCAGGTGTGGGATGAGATCCGCGCCCACGGTGCCGTCGGTTTCGCCGGCGCCGGCGCGATGGTGTCGATGCTGCAGAACCTGCCCGCGGATCCCCGTGACGCACAGCTGCCGCTGCGGTTCATCTCCGCCGCACCCATCGACGCGGGCTCCTACCGCGACATCGAAAAGCGCTACGGCTGCCGCATTGTCACGATGTACGGGTTGACCGAGGCATTCCCGATCGCCCTCAAGGCCGTGGCCGACGACGGCGTACCCGGGACCTCGGGCCGGCCGAATCCCGATTTCGACGTGCGCATCCTCGACGAGCGTGGCAATCCGCTGCCGGCCGGCACCGTCGGGGAGATCGCCTGCCGGCCCACGTCGCCGCACGTGATGAGCGAAGGCTACGTGAGTCAAGGTCTGCGGGTAGACCCGCACCCGGAGTGGTTCCGCACCGGCGATCTGGGTCGTCTCGATGCCGATCAGAACCTGACCTATGTGGACCGCGTCAAAGACTCGTTGCGCCGGCGCGGCGAAAATGTCTCCTCGGTCGAGGTGGAGACCGTCGTCGTGCGCCACCCCGCCGTGGCCGAAGCCGCGGCCGTCGGGGTGCCCAGCGAGTTGGGCGAAGACGACATCCTGTTGGTCGTGACGTTGCGTTCCGGGGCCGCCCTGGATTGCGCGGAGCTGCTCGATTTCTGCGCGGACCGGATGCCGTACTTCTGTGTGCCGCGGTTCGTCGAGGTGGTTGATGAACTGCCGAAGAACGGTATTGGACGCATACGCAAAGACCTATTGCGCAGCCGCGGTGTGCATCCGGGCGCATGGGATCGTGAGAAAGAGGGGTATATCGTTGGCCGGTAACGTATTCGAGGGAGGCGGCGAAGCGCAATGAGCATGACCTATCAGGAACAGCTGCTGCTCCACACCGTCACGGGCCGCGCTGCCATCCTGGATCTGAACGCCCGGCACAATCGGGCCTATTCGGACGGCGACCGCGAGCGCTGGATCGGTACCTTCCGCCATTCCGGCGCCAGCTATGCCCGTGGTGGCGAGGTGTTCACCGATCTGCGCGCCGCCTTCGACGGCGGCGACGGACAGCGTTTGGTCACGGTCGATCACGAGATCAGCGTGGACGGGGTCAACGCGGACCAGTGTTGTGTCGCCGTGCTTTTCGCCGCTATGTTCGACGACACCACACTGCGGGCCACCGGGATCTTCCGCGACACACTGGTTTACGAGCGGGGTGGCTGGTATTTCACCTCCCGTACGTTGCAGTGGGATTCGGTCCCGAGCCGGCATCCGCTCGTCATGTGAGCGGCACCGATCCGTGGATGAGGATTTCAGTCAGCGGCTGGCCTTCGGAACCTATGAAGATGCGCTGCGGATGGTCGGTGCGAAAAGCGAACCCCGCACCGCGGCGACGGCGGTCAGCGCCGCGCGCATCCAGTTGTTCGCCGCGTTGGTGCGCGACGGGAATCGTTCCTACTGGGATTCCGAGTTCGCCCGACGGCAATGGGGAGGCCTGCTGGCGCCACCCGCCCTGCTGATGGGCTGGTTGGTACCGCCGCCCTGGCAGCCCGGAGGCAGACGGTCCGCATCATTGATCGCCCTGCGGGTGCCGCTGCCGGGCACCACATTCATCAACGCGGCCAACGAGGTTGAGTTCCCGCAACCCATCGTCGAGGGGGACGTGCTGACCGTCGTCGACGAGCTGGTATCGGTGTCGCCAGAAAAGCGGACCAGGCTGGGCGTCGGTCATTTCGTCGAGACGCTGGAGACCTACCGCCGCCAGGACGGCACCGTCGTCGCCACCTCCCGCAACACCCTGTTCCGCTTTACCCCCGGGCCGCCCTCGTGACCGGCGACGGCCTGGACTGGAACCGGGTCACCGTTCCCGTCGAGCTGCCCGAGGTGGTCGACCACATCAGCTACCAGCGTGTGGTGGAGAACACCGGAGCAACCTGGGACTACTTCCCCGGCCATTTCGATCCGGATTATGCGCGGGCTCAAGGCAATCCGACGATCTATGTCAACACGATGCACCTCGCCGGCTTCGCCGACCGCGTCGCGACCGAGTGGGCGGGCCCGCGTAGCCGCGTGGTGCGTCGCTCCATGCGGCTGACGGGGTCGGTGTATGCCGGCGACACGATGATCGGCCGGGGGCGGGCGGTGGCCAAACGGCGGGACACTTCGGTGGAGCCGCCACGCTGTCTGGTCGACATCGAAATCCAGGTGACCAATCAGCATGGCGCGCTGTGCTGCCCGGTGGAGCTGACCGTGCAGATGCCCGAAGGCCCGCATCACGGCGATGGATGACATCGCCGGACCTTTCAGAGGGGCGGCAGCTGGCCTTTGCAGATCAGCGTCTGCAGCTCGACATACTCGTGCAGGCCCTCCGGACCGAACTCGCGCCCGATGCCGGATTGCTTGAATCCGCCGAACGGGGCGCCGATGTCGAGGGTGTACATATTGATGCCGTAAGTGCCGGTGCGAACACCGGCCGCGACTTCCAAGCCATGAGCGATGTCCGCGGTCCACACCGAACCGGCCAGACCGTAGTTGCTCTCGTTCGCGATCCGGATGGCGTCGTCCTCGTCGCGGTAGCGCAGCACGGTCAGCACCGGGCCGAAGATCTCCTCCCGCGCGATGCGCATGTCGTTGGTGACGTCGACGAATAGCGTTGGCTGCACGTACCAGCCGCGCTCGGCCGCAGTGGCTTCTGCGCTATCCAGACCACCGAGCACGATGCGCGCGCCCTCGCTCTGCCCGGACCGGATGTACTCCTGGACTTGGCGCTGATGCCGTTGGGCGAAAAGAGGTCCGATGTCGGTCGTCTCTTCGGCGGGATCTCCGACATTCAGATCCGACATCATTGCGGCCAGCGCCTCGACGAACTCGTCGTGCCGTCGTTCGCTGACCAGGAGGCGGGTCTGCGCCACGCAGGCCTGTCCGTTGTTCATCAGGCTGGCCGACTTCAGCCCGGCCACCGTTTGGGCGAAATCGGCGTCATCGAGGATGATCGCCGCCGACTTGCCCCCCAGCTCAAGACTCACCCGTTTGAGTTGCTCTCCGCACAGCGCGGCGATCCGGCGCCCCACGGCACTGGAACCGGTGAACGAGATCTTGTCGACACCGGGATGGCGCACCAGCGCCTCGCCGACGTCGGTGCCGCCGGGCAGCACCGACACCACGCCGTCGGGCAGGCCGATCTGCTCGATCATTTCGGCCAACCACAAAGCGTCCAAGGGTGTTTCGGGCGCAGGCTTGATTATGACCGTGCAGCCGGCGATCAG
Organism: Mycobacterium sp.; assembly: GCF_025933915.1. Lineage (GTDB taxonomy): Bacteria > Actinomycetota > Actinomycetes > Mycobacteriales > Mycobacteriaceae > Mycobacterium. The sequence continues at coordinate 2,577 of NZ_JAICZA010000224.1, read as the reverse complement.
CGCGGGGATCAACTTGGGCATGATCAGGAATTGGGGCACGTTCCACGGCACAATCGCCCCGACCACCCCGACCGGGGCCCTGCGTAGGTGCACTTCGCCGAGCGCGCCCTGGCGGCGTTCGGTCCAGGGGAAATCGCGAGCGGCGGCCAGCGTGAGGTGAATCAGCGCCGCGGCTGCCGCCCCTTGGCCCATCCGGCTGAAGCTGCGTGGCGACCCCATTTCATCGGTGATGAGATCTGCCATCTCGTCGGCGTGGCGGGCGTAGATCCCGGCGAGCGCTTCGACCTTGGCCATCCGATCGGCATGGCTCATCCGCGGCCACGGGCCGTGATCGAACGCGTGCCGCGCGGAGGCAACGGCGGCTTCGACGTCCTCGGGGCCGGCGACTTGGACATGGCCGACCGGTTCTTCGGAGTGCGGCGAGATCACGTCGAGCTGCTGCGGATTGGCGGGCTTGCGCCACTGTCCTCCGATGAACAGCTCGTCATAGCAACGATGGTCGGAGTTCTTCGTCATCGGAGCGCCTCCTCGAGGCAGCGGCGGGTGCAGGATGAGACCCGTCACCGTAACTTTGTATTGACGCTAACATAGCTAAAAAAGGACCAGTCGGGAAGCCGCAAGCGGTTCATCAGCGACGATGTCGAGGCGAGGCGCGATATGAATAATGACTGGCGTAGTTATCCATTTCAGTTGGTGCCTGGCGACGACCAGCTGGAGTTTCCCGCCGCCGAAGGCGAACACCCCGATCAGGAGTCGGACACCTGGTTCATCGCGGGCCAGCTGGACGCCGCCGAGGCTGACCGGTCATTTGCCTTCCTGACCATCTTCAACAAGAACCGGCCCGGCGGGACGATCGTCGCCGACTTCTACACGATGGCGCTCTTCGACCTCGATACCGGCGATTACGGCACCTACACGGATTACGACATGCCCCCGGCCAACCTCGAACCGGGGGCGTCGCGCAAGCTGGAGCTGGCCACGGGCCATCTCGACATCAGCTATGCCAGCGGCGCCGGCACCGCGTCATGGGCCACGTGCCGCAACGGCGATGGCGGCTTACTGCCCTACACCTACCGCGTCAGCCTGGTGGGGGAGGACCATTCGGGCCGGCGCATGCGGCTTGACCTGGCCGTAACCCCCACGCGCGCACCGACTCCGGTGGGTGCCTCGACGTACAACGGCAAGATCGTCTGCTTCGGCCAAAACGACACCTACTCTTACTTCCAGACCGGCATGGCGATGACCGGCACCTTGCGCTGGGGCGAGGAGATCCACCAGGTTTCCGGCAGCAGCGGCCATGTCGATCGGCAGTGGTTCCCGAAATACGCCGGCGGCGGGGGGACCACGGGGGACCCGCGGGCCAGGTCTCACGAATGGCGCACCATCAACTTCGACAATGGCGTCGATTTGAGCATCTGGCGACAGTTCGACCGCACGAACGACAACGTCCTGCAGCCGTTTACCGGCGTCACCGCGAGCTATCCCGACCCTGCCACGTCACCGCAATGCGCCGAAGACATCGAGGTCACGGTCAGCAGTTACGTCCGGTGGCCAGAGGCGGTGCGGCCGCTGGTGCGCCCCCTTGCCTCGGCCCGGTACATGCCCGATCGTCACCGGATCACCTGCCCCACACTGGGACTCGACATCGTCGGCGAGCCCGTCGTGCCGGCCCCCGCGCATGGTCTGCCGATCGAATACATGGAAGGTCCGTACCGCTACCGCGGGACGCTGGGGGGCCAACCGGTGACCGCGTTCGCCTTCAACGAACGGTCGCTCGCGCTGTATCGGGATTGGGAGCTGGTCGACGTGCTGACCACCACGGTCACGAATGCCGAACCGTCCGATCCCGGCCTGCAGACCACCGTGAATCAGCTGGTGCCGTTGGTGGCCGCCGGCCGTCGGCGCGAGGCGGTTGAACTGCTGATCGCGGTGCGTCCTGCCCAAACCGGCCTGCTGGCAACGCTATTGGATGACCTGGTGGCGGTGCTGTCGTCGGACGAGTCAGGTAGCTGAGCCCGCCAGCGCCTCGGCCCACGTGATGTGGCGATGCTGCAGTCCCGGCTCGTTGCGGCCGAACACCAGGTGGTCGCGGACGCCCGACTCGAGGTTGGCCTGTAGCCCCTCGACCAATCGGTAGTCCTCGTCGCGCACGGTGGCGTGCGCATATTCGAAGACGGCTTGGGCGCCGGCGGCGACCGATTCGTCGGACAGGTCCTGCGGTGTGGCGTTCTGGTGGACGGTAATTGACCTGCCGGGCTGATCCCCGGGGTAGACGCGGAACAGCTCGCCGTTGGCGATCGTCACCGACAGCACGATGTTAGGGAACAGTGCGTAGATCACGACCATGTTGTGGAACGGGTTCCACTGTTCCTCGGGCACGTCGTCGAGCTCCAGAATGGTGTTGAGCGGGAAGATCAGCCGGTGGTGCGGGCCGTAGGAGTCGAACACCGTGCAGTTGCTGCGTGCGAGGGTGGCGAAGGTCTGCTGATGGACGGTGGCGAAATGGTAGTTCTCGGCGAATGTGTCGATCGCCAGCTTCCAGTTGATCGGAGAGTCGAGCACCTTTTCGCCCAACGG
>NZ_JAICZA010000148.1 GCF_025933915.1 Mycobacterium sp. | reverse complement strand
TCGGGCCGTCCGCCACAACCCCCGCGGCGGGATCGACCGCCCACGTCGCCGGCCTGCTGGGTGCGCCCGTTGTCCTGGTCGTCGACGCACGCGGTCAAAGCCAAAGCATCGCCGCACTGCTGCGCGGCTTTTCGACGTTCGACACCGCGACCCGGGTCGTCGGTGTGATCCTGAACCGGGTCGGCTCGGCGCGGCATGAGCAGGTGCTGCGGCAGGCCTGCGAGCAGGCCGGTGTCCCGGTGCTGGGCGCCATCCCGCGTGTCGCTGAATTAGAGCTTCCCACAAGATATTTAGGGCTGGTCACCGCGGTGGAGTACGGGCGCCGGGCCCGGCTGGCGGTCGACGCGATGACCGCCTTGGTCGCCCGCCACGTCGACCTGGCGGCGGTGGTCGCGGTCGCGCGAAGCCCGGCCGCGCAGGAGCCCTGGGATCCCGCGACGGCGGTGGGGGAGACCGCCGGGCGGTGCGGCGACCGCGCCACCGTCGCCGTGGCGGCGGGCAAGGCCTTCAGCTTCGGCTACGCCGAGCACGCCGAGCTGCTGGTGTCCGCCGGCGCGGACGTCGTCGCATTCGATCCGCTCAGCGACGCGTTGCCCGACGGCACCGATGCGGTGTTGCTGCCCGGCGGTTTTCCCGAACAGTTCACCGCGGAGCTCTCCGCCAACGACGTCGTGCGCCGGCAGATCAAGGAGGTGGCCACCGCCGGGGCCCCCATCCACGCCGAATGCGCCGGGCTGATCTATCTGGCCACCGAACTCGACGGCCACCCGATGTGCGGCGTGCTGGCCGGGCGGGCACGGTTCACTCCGGACCTGACGCTGGCGTATCGCGATGCCGTCGCCGTCGCCGATTCCCCGCTCTATACCGCCGGCCAGCGGGCCGTCGGGCACGAATTCCACCGCACCGCAGTCACGTTCAGCGACAGCTATCAGCCGGCATGGATGTACCGGGCCCACGACGCCGACCACGCGGGCGCTGCCGCGCGCGACGGCGTCGTGCACGGCGGCGTGCACGCGTCGTATCTGCACACCCATCCGGCCGCCGCCCCGCAGGCGGTGGCGCGCTTCGTCGCATACGCCGCGGCTCGGCGAGCGCAGCCGGCCCGTCCGCGAATGTAACGCCAGGGTGGGAAAAGTTGGGCAAACCCGCCGTGGCGTTACGCGCGCGGCGCCAGCATCGACAGCCACTAGGCTTGGGGGGTGACTGAGAGCGCCTACCTCGCTGGGCTGCGGCTGACGGGCAAGAAGGTCGTCGTCGTCGGCGGCGGCACCGTTGCCCAGCGCCGGCTGCCGTTGCTCATCGCCAGCGGCGCCGACGTCCACGTCATCTCCCGCAGCGCCACGAGGTCGGTCGAGGCGATGACCGGAATCACCCTGGTATTGCGCGAATACCGCAACGGCGACCTCGACGGAGCCTGGTACGCGATCGCGGCCACCGACGACCCGCAAGTGAACGAGGCCGTGGTCGCCGAGGCCGAAAGCCACCAAATCTTTTGCGTCCGGGCGGACATCGCCGTCGAGGGGACCGCAGTAACGCCAGCATCTTTCAGCTACGCAGGGTTGTCCGTTGGGGTCCTGGCCGGCGGCGAGCACCGACGCTCGGCGACGATCCGCTCGGCCATCCGGGAGGCGCTGCAGACCGGGGTCATCACCCCTGAAGGCCCGGTGAGCTCCGATGTCGTCAGGGGCAGCGTGGCGCTGATCGGCGGCGGTCCCGGTGACCCCGAACTGATCACCGTGCGCGGCCGCCGGCTGCTCGCCCAGGCCGACGTCGTGGTCGCCGATCGCCTCGCGCCACCGGAACTGCTCGCCGAGCTGCCGCCTCACGTGGAGGTCATCGACGCCGCCAAGATCCCGTACGGGCGGGCGATGGCCCAGGACGCCATCAATGACGTCATGATCGAACGCGCGCGGGCCGGAAGCTTTGTGGTGCGCCTCAAAGGCGGGGACCCCTTCGTCTTCGCCCGCGGCTACGAGGAGGTGCTCGCGTGCGCCGACGCCGGGATTCCGGTCACTGTGGTGCCGGGTGTGACAAGCGCCATAGGAGTGCCGGCCTTGGCGGGCGTGCCCGTCACTCATCGGGCGATAAATCACGAATTCGTGGTGGTCAGCGGCCATCTCCCACCCGGTCACCCCGAATCGTTAGTGAATTGGGATGCGCTGGCGGCGATGTCCGGCACGATTGTTTTGCTGATGGCGGTCGAACGCATCGAACTCTTCGCCGAAGCCCTATTAAAGGGGGGTCGACCTGCGGATACGCCGGTGCTGGTCGTTCAGCATGGGACGACGTCCGCTCAACACACTTTGCGAGCCACCCTGGCCGACACGCCCGAAAAGATTCGGGCCGAAGGTATCCGACCTCCCGCGATCATCGTGATCGGCGCTGTGGCGGCTTTCGGGGTTTAAACGATTCTTAAGATTACTGTAAGGTAACCCTTTATGACGGCTCTCAACGACTCAGAGCGCGCTGTCCAAAACTGGACCTCTGCGCGCCCCGATCGTCCGGCCCCGGTGCGCACCACGCCCCCGGCGGAGACCGCCTCCAAGCCCCCGGCGGAGAGCGCCGCGCCTCGCATCAGCAAGTACTACCCGGCGTGGCTGCCTTCTCGGCGCTTCATCGCGGCCGTCGTCGCCATCGGTGGCATGCAGCTGCTCGCGACGATGGACAGCACCGTCGCGATCGTCGCGCTCCCCAAGATCCAAAACGAGCTCAGCCTGTCCGACGCCGGCCGCAGCTGGGTGATCACCGCCTACGTGCTGACCTTCGGCGGGCTGATGCTGCTGGGCGGCCGGCTCGGCGACACCATCGGGCGCAAGCGCACCTTCATCGTCGGTGTCGCGCTGTTCACCATCTCCTCCGTGCTGTGCGCGGTTGCCTGGGACGAAGCCACCATGGTCATCGCCCGGCTGTCGCAGGGCGTCGGGTCCGCCATCGCCTCGCCGACCGGCCTGGCTCTGGTGGCGACCACGTTCCCCAAAGGGCCGGCGCGTAACTTCGCGACGGCGGTGTTCGCCGCGATGACGGCGATCGGCTCGGTGATGGGCCTGGTGGTCGGCGGAGCGCTCACCGAGGTGTCGTGGCGGCTGGCGTTCCTGGTGAACGTGCCGATCGGCCTGGTGATGATGTACCTGGCCCGCACCGCGCTGCGCGAGACCAACCGCGAGCGGATGAAGCTGGACGCCACCGGCGCCATGCTGGCCACCCTGACATGCACCGCCGCCGTGTTCGCCTTCTCGATGGGGCCGGAAAAAGGCTGGGTTTCGCTCACCACCATCGGCTCGGGTGTGGTGGCGCTGGGTGCCGCCCTTGCCTTCATCATCGTCGAGCGCACCGCCGAAAACCCCGTCGTTCCGTTCGATCTGTTCCGGGACCGCAACCGGCTGGCCACCTTCACCGCAATCTTTTTGGCCGGCGGACTCATGTTCAGCCTGACCGTGTGCATCGGCCTGTACGTGCAGGACATCCTCGGTTACAGCGCGCTGCACGCCGGCGTCGGCTTTATCCCGTTCGTCATCGCGATGGGAATCGGCCTCGGCGTTTCCTCGCAACTGGTGTCACGGTTCTCGCCGCGGGTGTTGACCATCGGCGGCGGCATCCTTCTGTTCTGGGCGATGCTGTACGGCTGGGCGTTCATGCACCGCGGCGTCGCCTACTTCCCCAACCTGGTGTTGCCCATCGTGATCGGCGGGATCGGCATCGGCATGGCCGTCGTTCCCCTGACCTTGTCGGCCATCGCCGGCGTGGGTTTCGATCAGATCGGCCCGGTATCGGCGGTCACGCTGATGCTGCAAAGCCTGGGTGGGCCGCTGGTGCTGGCCGTCATCCAGGCCGTGATCACTTCGCGGACACTGTATTTGGGCGGCACCACCGGCCCGGTGAAAATCATGAACGACGTGCAGCTGCAGGCGCTCGACCACGGCTATACCTACGGCCTGCTGTGGGTGGCCGGCGTGGCCGTCGTCGTCGGCGGTGCGGCGCTGTTCATCGGTTACACCCCCGATCAGGTTGCGCACGCGCAAGAGGTCAAGGAAGCGATGGACGCCGGGGAGCTGTAGCTCACCGCGTGCGAGCTGCCACCTTGCCGTCGAATGTCACGCCAGAGTGGCGTTGGGGCGCGAGCGTTGCGCTGACGTGACGTTCGACGCACCTGCCCGCACGCTAGGCTGGCCCGCTGTGATCACCCGGATGTCCCAGCTGTTTTTGCGCACGTTGCGCGACGATCCCGCCGACGCCGAAGTCGCCAGCCACAAACTTCTGATCCGGGCCGGCTACATCCGGCCCATCGCACCCGGGCTGTACAGCTGGCTGCCGCTGGGATTGCGGGTGCTGCGCCGCATCGAGCGCGTCGTCCGCGAGGAGATGAACGCCATTGGCGGGCAAGAGATCCTGTTCCCCGCCCTGCTGCCCCGCGCACCGTACGAGGCGACGAACCGGTGGACCGAATACGGCGACTCGGTGTTTCGGCTGCAGGATCGCCGCGGCAACGACTACCTGCTGGGACCGACGCACGAAGAGCTGTTCACCCTGACCGTCAAGGGCGAATACAGCTCCTACAAAGACTTTCCGGTCCTGTTGTACCAAATCCAGAACAAATATCGTGACGAGGCGCGGCCGCGGGCCGGCATCCTGCGCGTGCGGGAGTTCGTGATGAAGGACTCCTACTCGTTCGACATCGACGACGCCGGCCTGGCGGCCGCCTACCACGCGCACCGCGAGGCCTATCAGCGCATCCTCGCGCGCCTGCAGGTGCGCTACGTCATCGTGTCCGCGGTCTCCGGGGCCATGGGCGGCAGCGCCTCCGAGGAGTTCCTGGCCGAAAGCCCGGTCGGCGAGGACACCTTCGTGCGGTGCCTTGAATCGGGCTACGCGGCCAACGTCGAGGCCGTCGTCACCGCCCGGCCGGAGGCGCAACCGATCGATGGGCTGCCCGAGGCGGTGGTCCACGACACCGGCGACACCCCGACCATCGCCACCCTCGTGGACTGGGCCAATACCGCGGACCTGGGCCGCGCCGTCACCGCGGCCGACACGTTGAAGAACGTCCTGCTCAAGGTGCGCCAACCCGGCGGGGACTGGGAGCTGCTCGCCATCGGGCTGCCCGGCGACCGCGAGGTCGACGACAAACGGCTGGGCGCTGCGCTGGAGCCGGCCGACTACGCGATGCTCGACGACGCCGACTTCGCCAAGTACCCGTTTTTGGTGAAGGGATATATCGGACCGAAGGCGTTGCGAGACAACGATATTCGGTACCTGCTCGATCCCCGGGTGGTCGATGGCACCAGCTGGATCACCGGGGCCGACGAGCCCGGACGCCACGTTGTCGGGCTGGTCGCCGGCCGCGATTTCACCGCCGACGGCACCATCGAGGCCGCCGAGGTGCGGGACGGCGATCCCTCGCCGGACGGCGCGGGCCCGCTGGTGTCGGCGCGCGGTATCGAGGTCGCGCACATCTTCCAGCTCGGACGCAAATACACCGACGCCTTCACCGCCGACGTGCTCGGCGAGGACGGCAAGCCGGTGCGCCTGACCATGGGCTCCTATGGCCTGGGGGTGTCGCGGATGGTGGCCGTGATCGCCGAGCAGCACCACGACGAGCTGGGGCTGCGCTGGCCGTCGGCCGTCGCACCGTTCGACGTCCATCTGGTGATCGCCAACAAAGACGACCAGGCCCGCGCCGGGGCCACCGACCTGGCCGCCGAACTGGACCGGTTGGGCGTCGACGTGCTGCTCGACGACCGCCAGGCCTCGCCCGGCGTGAAGTTCAAGGACGCCGAGCTGCTGGGCGTGCCCTGGATCGTGGTGGTGGGACGCGGCTGGGCGGGCGGCGTGGTGGAGCTACGTGACCGCTTCGGCGGTCACACCCGGGAACTGGCGACCGGGCCGTCGCTGGCCGCCGACATCGCGGCGGTCCTGAACAGCTGATATGTAGGCATCCTTTGTCAATAGGCAGGTGAAAGCCGCCCCGGTTTTGGCCGGGGCGGCTTTCGTTTGATCGGGTGTCGGGGTCGGGCCGTGGCGGTCGTTGGTCAACGACGGTGGTGTCAGGCTGATATGCGCGGGTTGGGTACCGCAAGACGATGGTTCGGCGCGAACGGTGGCTGCTCTCTAGGGACGGGCGTCACGCGGGATTTCAGTTGAATCCTGTTGTGGCTCATAGCTGTAACGCAGGTCTGGTTCGCTTACCTCGCTGTGGCCGACACTGATCCCGATCAAGTTAGCGGCTGGCAGTTATTCCAGGGTGGCTAGTGACCAGCACCATCCAGCCAGTTCGCGCGCGATGGCGACATTGGCGACGACGTGGGGCTTTTTGCGTTCGTTAAAGCGGCACCATTGTTGGTGCAGGCGCCGGTTGCCGGCGTGCCCACGCGCTTTGAGGGCCGGGTCGACTTTGGCCCAGCGGGCCCGCATCGTTGGTCCGGGATTGCGGTAGGAGGCCCGGTGGTGCCAGGCCGCCTCGATCAGCAGCCTGCGCACATGGGCGTTACCGGCTTTGGTGATCGAGCCCTGCGCCCGCGATGCTCCCGAAGAAAATTCCGTGGGCACCAGGCCAACGTAGGCGCCGATCGAGGATCCGGTGAACCGGGTCCAGTCACCGATCTCCACCGACAGCGCCAATCCGGTGAGCGCGGAGATCCCGCGCAGACAGCCCAGCCGGTCGACCGGATCAGCCCACCGCGGGGAGGCCGCGATCGTGACGATCTGCTCATCGAGACGATCCCTGGCCGCCGTGGCAGTCAAGACAGCGTCGAAGTGATGGTCGAAGGCTGCTGTGGTGTGGGAATTGTCGAATCGCTGGCGACGAAGCCAGGTTTCGTGCACCCCATTCCATGCTTGCCCACCTGAATACACCCGGCCCTGGCGCAGCAGCAATTTGGACAGCCGATGCCGAACCCGCATCAGATCGACGCGGGCGTCCTCACGGGCCCGGACCAGATCCCGGGCTGCCTCGACTTCGCGCTCCGGGACAGTGACCGCGGTGATCTCGCCCAAGCGAAGCAGTCGGGTCAGATGCGCGGCGTCGCGAGCATCGGTCTTGACCCGATCACCCGGCGGACGGATCAACTTCGATGGAGCCGCAACAACACAGTCGATCCGGGCATCAGACAATGCCCGGGCCAGTCCGAATCCTGTGGGCCCGGCCTCATAGGCCACCCGCACCGGCCCCCGCAGCCGGTGCAACCAGTCCAGGATCTCGCCGTGATCGGGACACAACCGTGCCCGCTCGACACGCCCTGTTTCCTCATCCACGGCATGCGCAACCACCGAAAGTGCGTGCACATCCAACCCGACACTCGTACCGTTGAAACTCACCGGAGGCCTCCTGATCTGCAACTGTGGCTCTACCGGAGCGAGTGTTCACCCGCCACCGGCAACCCACGACCGATTGCAGCCCGAGGCCTTCGGCCCCGAGTCAGCCTCCATACCGTCTAGTCGTTGCCGCCCGGGAAACTCGTCGTGATGGGCCAGGCGCCCAACACCCGGTTCCACCGGGCGGCCATGACCGCGCTCTGAATCAGCGCCGTCGAGGCAAACGCCCGATCCTGGGCGGTCTCGGCGTGTTCGGCGGCGACGCGCCACGCCCCCGCGCAGTCGTTCTCCATCCGTGCGGCCAGGCGCGCCGCGTCCGCCGGGCTGCCGACCACCATGGGCAGCTGGTAGCCGGCCGCGGCGACCGGAGCGGTCACCTTGCGGGCGGTCAGCATCGCGATGACGTCGTCGCGGCGTTGGCGGTGCTGCTCGAGGGCCTCCACCACCATGCCGTTCACGCTGGGGGGCGACAGCGCCGAGACGATGCCGTAGCCGTAAATCGTCGAGTGTTCGATGGCCAGCGCGTCGGACAGCGCCGCATTGTCGGCATCCTTCCCCGAGGTCATATCGATGGACCCCCGGGCACCAGCGCCACCGTGTAGGACGCCGTGCACGATGCCGCGATCGAGGCGAGCAGCCCCGCCCGGTAGCCGGATTCGGTGCCCACCAGGCGAGCCGCGCTGTCGGCGGAGGCGCGCAGCGCGTCGATCACGTCGGCCACTGGCGGCGGGGGCGGCGGCGGCCCGGCCGGTTCGGCCGGACTCGGGCTGGTCGTTTCGCTCGACGACGTCACGGCGAGCTTGCCGGCGGCACGCGAGATCTCGGCGGACAGCGCGCGGGCGTGCGCGGCGCGTTGGCTCGCCACCACCGTCAGCGCCGCAGCAACCTGCGGGGGGTTCCCGACGGCCGCGGCGGCGGCACCCGCCAGCGTGCTGTCGTGGCGGGCCTGGTCCAACGGGCCCAGCAGTTGTTCGACGGGCGGGGGCTTGGGCGCGGACTTGCCGCACGCGGACACCACCCCCAGCGCGGCCAAGGCGGCGCCGCCGGAGAGGACGTCTCGCCTGTTGACGAACGGAACTGCGCTAGGCACAAGCACATCCTGCCACCGGTGCGAAAGCGGGCACGAAGCCAGCACGCGATCACGCCGCCATCGGCGATTCCTGGCGTATCGTGGATAGCTGGTTCTCGCGGGAGGGCGGCTGTACGTTCTTTCGCCGGGACACCGGAAGCCGCCCGCGAAGCCATCGCGGCGGCGACATCCGCCAGATGACCGGACAACTCAAGATGAGGAGCTCGCCGTGACCACCGGGCTACCGTCGCAGACGCAGGTGATCGAGCTACTCGATGGAGAGTTTGCGCGCGCGGGATACGAGATCGAAGACGTGGTCATCGACGCCCGGACCCGACCGCCCCGCATCACGGTGATCGCGGACGGTGACAACGGCCTCGATCTGGACACGGCGGCCACCCTTTCGCGCTCGGCGTCGGCGCTGCTCGACGGCCTGGACAGCATCGGGGACCACTACGTGCTCGAGGTGTCCTCACCCGGTGTGGATCGCCCGCTGACCAGCGCGAAGCACTTCCGTCGCGCCCGCGGCCGCAAGGTCGAGGTTGTCCTGTCCGATGGATCCCAGCTGACCGGACGCGTCGGCGAGACGAACGAGGACACCGTCGCGCTGGTGGTTCGCGCGGGCCGGGACTGGGCGATACGCGAGATCTCGGTCGGTGATGTCGTCAAAGCTGTTGTCCAGGTGGAGTTTTCGCCCCCTGCCCAAGCGGAACTGGAACTGGCGAGTATGGGTCAGGGCCGGAGGACGGAGACGGGAACATGAACATCGACATGGCCGCCCTGCATGCGATCGAGGTGGATCGGGGCATCTCGGTCAACGAGCTGCTCGAGACCATCAAGTCCGCGCTGCTCACCGCCTACCGGCACACCCAGGGCCATCAGAACGACGCGCGGATCGAGATCGACCGCAAGACCGGTGTCGTGCGGGTGATGGCCCGGGAGACCGACGAAGACGACAACGTCATCAGCGAATGGGACGACACCCCCGAAGGCTTCGGGCGCATCGCCGCCACCACCGCACGCCAGGTGATGCTGCAGCGATTCCGCGACGCCGAAAATGAGCGCACCTACGGCGAGTTCTCCACCCGCGAGGGCGAGATCGTCGCGGGCGTGATCCAGCGAGACAGCCGCGCCAACGCGCGCGGCCTGGTGGTGGTCCGGATGGGCACCGAGACCAAGGCATCCGAGGGCGTGATCCCCGCGGCCGAACAGGTTCCCGGGGAAAGCTACGAACACGGCAACCGCGTGCGGTGCTATGTGATCGGGGTGACCCGCGGGGCCCGGGAACCGCTGATCACGCTGTCGCGCACCCACCCCAACCTGGTCCGTAGGCTGTTCTCCCTGGAGGTGCCCGAGATCGCCGACGAGTCCGTCGAGATCGTGGCCGTGGCCCGGGAGGCCGGGCATCGCTCCAAGATCGCCGTGAAGTCGAACCTTCCCGGCCTGAACGCCAAGGGCGCCTGCATCGGTCCGATGGGGCAGCGGGTCCGCAACGTGATGAGCGAGCTCTCCGGCGAGAAGATCGACATCATCGACTACGACGAGGACCCGGCCCGCTTCGTCGCCAACGCGTTGTCGCCGGCCAAGGTGGTCTCGGTGTCGATCATCGACCAGGCCGCCCGCGCCGCCCGCGTGGTGGTTCCCGACTTCCAGTTGTCACTGGCCATCGGCAAGGAGGGCCAGAACGCGCGGCTGGCCGCCCGGCTGACCGGCTGGCGCATCGACATCCGTGGGGATTCGGCCGCCGGGCCCGGCGGTCATCCGGAGGGCGAGCCCGAACACGGTGCCACCCACGGAATGGCCCACGACCGCTAGCGGCAGACCGGGGCACGGCCGCCCATCCTCGGGTGGTTCTGACCATCGATCCGGTGACGCTAGACTGACCGTGATCCAGCGTGAGCCTTCGGCCTCCGAAACCCAGAAGGGCGCACCGACACATGGGTGAACCCGTGCGGACGTGTATCGGGTGCCGAAAGCGAGAGTTGGCCGTCGAACTGCTTCGAGTGGTGGCTGTGCCGACCGGGAACGGCGATTTCGCCGTTATCGTCGACACAGGCAGGAGCCTGCCGGGGCGGGGTGCATGGCTGCATCCCGTGCCGCAGTGCGCACAACAGGCGATCCGGCGGCGTGCTTTCACCAAAGCGCTGCGCATCACCGGTTCACCGGACACATCCGCGGTGGTCGAGCACATAGAGTTTCTCAGTGCGCCCGATCGCCCGGCAACAGAACAGGTAGCAAAGAACATGAGCACACCGTGAAGTCCCGATGACGCCCATCCCTATGCGTTACAGCTAATTCCCGAGGCGCGGCCCCACGACTGTCGCCTCATAGACAGGAGATGTAGTGGCAGGTAAGGCCCGCGTACACGAGTTGGCAAAGGAACTCGGTGTTACCAGCAAGGAAGTTCTCGCCCGGCTGAATGATCAGGGCGAATTCGTCAAATCCGCATCGTCGACGGTAGAAGCGCCGGTGGCTCGCCGGCTGCGCGAGTCCTTCGGGGGCGGCAAGCCCGCTGCCCAGAAGGCCCCCGCGAAGGCCGCGAAAGGGGAGGCCAAGGCTGCCGCCAAGACCCCCGACACGTCGCTCGATACGGCCCTCGACAACGCGATCAACAAGGCCGGCGGCAACGGCGAAGCGACGGCGACACCCGCCCAGCCCGGTGGCCCGGCGACGACCGCTGCCGCCCAGCCCTCCGGCGCCGCGCCCACCGAGGCGCCGGCGCGACCGGGGCCGGCCCCCGCGCCTCCGTCGGCGCCCTCTCCCGGGCAGCCGAGGCCCCCCGCTCCCGGCCAGGCGCCGCAGCCGGGCATGACACCGGGCCCGCGTCCCGGCCCGATCCCCAAGCCTCGCGCCCCGCGCGTCGGCAACAACCCGTTCTCGTCGGCGCAGCCCGTCGACCGGCCCATCCCGCGTCCGGCGGCGCCCCGTCCCGGAGCGCCCCGACCGG
>NZ_JAICZA010000268.1 GCF_025933915.1 Mycobacterium sp. | reverse complement strand
CTCGGGCAGCACCGGACCGAGGCGGGACTTCGCCAGGGTGAGCGCTTTCTCGTAGTCGGCGCGGACGGTGGTGTCGAACAGCCGCCCGTAGCGCAGGCTCATCTCGGCCGAGACGTGTCTGATATGCGGGTGATCGAGTCCCTGGTTGACCGGCCCTGCGTGGGCGGTTGATCGTCGAGCGAGGAGACGCCCGTGAATGAGTTCGTGCCGTGTTTGACCGTTCAGCGCGATGGGCCGGAGTTGGCCGCGATCAGGCTGGGGCATCCGCTGCTGGATGACTACTTGGCCTTTGTTGGCGCGCGTGCCCGGAGGAACACGTGGCTGGCGGTGGCCTCGGACTTGAAGGTCTTCTTCGGGGTGGTCGGCAAGGCGCCGGCGGAGGTGGGCGCTGCTGACGTGTTCGCGTTCTTGTCGGCTCAGCGGGCTCCGCGCCGGGGTGAGCGGGTGGTGCGCCTGGACGATGGCGAGGCAGGTTTGGCGGCGCGCACGATTGCCCGACGGTTGTCGAGCGTGCGGGGCCTGTATGGGTATCTGGTCGCTCGCGGCGATGCCGGTGTGACCAACAACCCGGTGCCTGGCAGCCTCGCCGCGCGTCGTCCCGGCGGACGCCGTCGCAACGGTGGCGTGCCGCTGGTCCGCACCCCGCGCACCCTTCCGCGGGTGTTGTCGCCCGGCGAGGTTGACGCGCTGGTCGGAGCACTGCGAACCCACCGCGACCGCGCCATGGTCGAGGCGATGTTGCTGGGTGGGCTGCGTCGCTGCGAGGTGCTCGGGCTTCGGCTGGAAGACGTCAACACCGGTGAACGGCGTCTGTTCATTGCCGAGGGTAAGGGCGGCCGGCAACGCGTTGTCCCGGTGTCGGGACGGTTCTTCGCCTCTCTCGGCGCCTATCTGGAACAAGAGCGGCCGGCGACCGCGTCGACCACTCGGGTGTTCGTGGTGCTCAAGGGCGCTCGGCGCGGAGCACCGCTGTCGGCGTCCGGATTGGATGAGATCCTCGACGGCGCCCGCGGCCGCGCGGGGCTGAGGCGGGCGACCTGCCATCAACTGCGGCACACCTGCTTCACCCGGCTGCGGGAAGCGGGTATGGCCTTGGAGGCGATCCAGGCCCAGGCCGGGCACGCCTCGATCGACTCGACCCGCATTTACCTGCACCTGGCCAACGACTGGCTGGAGAAGGAGTACCTGCGCGCGGCCGAGGCGATCGAAGCCCAAGCCGTCGGGCCCGCTGATGGAGCGATGCGGTGAGCGGCTCACCGGCGTGCCGCGCCGACGTCGAAGCCTTGGTTGGCGCCTACCGCGCCGACCTGATCGCCGCGGGCATGTTCGCCGACCACCCGGTGACCTCCGTAGCGCGGTCGTTCTTCACCCGGGTCGGTCTCGACGGCTGGGCCCGACTGCCGCTGGGCGAGCAGTGCGCGCTGCCGCTGAAGGACCGCCGCGTCGTCGGCTGGCTGATCGTGACCGGCCGGGTCCGGCCCAGCCCGGACTACCTGGTCGCCTGCCGTCCCTACCTCGGCGAGGTCGCCGCGCACCACCACCAAGCGTTCCATGAACGGTTCCAGGTGACCTCCGTCGAGCTCGGGTTCAACCCGATCGTCACCCGCCTGCAGTGGTCGGCGCTGGCTAAGGTCGCCGCCGTGTCCGGGCTCACGATCGAGCAACTGACCGCGACGACGATCCAGACCGGGCAACACGCGCTGGCCGTGGCGATCGGCCGGCACCGGCCCAAGAGTCATGGGGTGAAAGCGCTCAGCGCCGCCCTGTTCGGCGCGCAGACCACGTTGTTCCATCTCGGTGTGCTCGACACACCACCCCGCAAGACGACTCCGAACCGTGCCGCCGAGCGGGCCGCCGCGTGGACCGCGGCACCGCCGCGGCTGGAGGCGACGCTGACCGGCTATATCGCGCAGACCCGGCTGTCGCTGCGCGCCTCGACCATGGTGCGGGTCGAAGGCGTCCTGCGTGAGTTCGCCGGCTGGCTGGCCGAACACGCACCCGAAGTCGATTGCGTCGCCGACCTGCGCCGTCGCCACATCGAGGGCTACAAACTGCACCTGGCCGCCCGCCCCTCCGCCCGTGGCGGCACGCTGACCAAGACCAGCCTGGCCGAGCACCTCGGCACGCTGCGCTCCTGCTTCGAACGCCTCGCCGAATGGGGCGGCGACGACGTCCCCGCAGCGGTACTCGTCTTCGCCGGCGACCTGCCACTGCGCGACGCCCCGTTGCCCCGCTTCCTCGACGACGGCGCATTCACCAAGCTGCTGCAGGCCACCCGCGCCGACCCCGATCCGTTCGTCCGCCTCGCCGTGGAGTTCCTCGCCCGCACCGGGCTGCGCAAGGGCGAATTCCTCGACCTCACCGTCGACTCCGTGGTGCAGATCGGCGCCGCCTACTGGCTGCACGTGCCACTGGGCAAGCTGCGCACCGACCGATACATCCCGCTGCACCCCCAGCTCAAGCAGCTCCTCGACGACTGGATCGCCGAGCGGCCAGCCAGCCTGCGCAGCCCGCACCTGTTCATCGAGCACGGCCAGCGGATCCGGCAGGGTCGCGTCGACCGAGCCGTGGCCAAGGCCGCCCAGGTCGCCGGGATCGGGCACGTCAACCCGCACCGGCTCCGGCACACGCTGGCCACCCAGGCGATCAACCGGGGCATGTCCCTCGAAGCGATAGCTGCTCTTCTCGGGCATCGATCCATGCGGATGACCCTCGTTTATGCACGGATCGCCAACCGCACCGTCGCCGAGGAGTACTTCTCCGTCTCGGAGAAGGTCGAAGCCCTCTACGACGCGCCACGCGAACTGCCTCCCGATGCCGAAGGCGCCGAGATGCGCAAACTGCGCGGCGAGATGCACCGGCGGATGCTCGGCAACGGCTACTGCGCCCGCCCGGTCGGGCTGGACTGTCACTTCGAGTCCATCTGCGAAAGCTGCACCTTCTTCCAAACCACCATCGAGTTCCGGCCTACCTTGCAACGCCAACGCGATGACGCCGCCGACAAGGGCCAACTCGGCCGGCAGAAAGTCTTCGACGGACTGCTCGCCCGGCTCGAGGAGAGTGCGTCATGACCGGCCAGCCGCTTCGCCCCACCACGCCCGGTGAGCTGCCCGCGCCACACCTCGATTCCGACAGCGCCCAGGTCCTCACCGACGCCCTCGAGGCCCTGGCAAGACTGCGCACTCCGTATTGGCTCGGCGACAGCCGCTTCCGACTGCACACCCTGCCAGCCTCATCGCCGAGGCTCAACGCCAGCTCCCACAGGCCATCAGCGACGCCAGGGACCAGGAGCTGACCTGGGAGGAGATCGCCCACCTCCTCAAACGTCTCGCCCCCCACAGCACGACGCCGAGCGCACCAATGACGACGGACCCCTTGACAAGGATCACCCGCATAATGTCCGAGCAGGGCCATGAGCGCCTGGAGCGAGACGCCTGAGTTCACCAGGGCGGTCGCATAGGTGTGGCGCAGCTGGTGTGGGGTCGCGTTGCCGATGCCGGCCTGTTCGGCGACGGTAGCCAGTTCGTCGCGCAGGGTG
>NZ_JAICZA010000217.1 GCF_025933915.1 Mycobacterium sp. | reverse complement strand
GCCAACAGAACTAATCGGCCCAGGCCGAATGCAGGATCGCGGTCACGGCGGCCATCCGCGCCGAACGCACCACAGCCGTCAGCGGTCGCAGCGCATCGCCGGCGATGCGGGCCTCCGACGACGATTGCGTCCCGACCGGCTCCAGGCCGGCGGCGATCGGCGCGGCGAAACAGTCCGGCGAGTCGGATCGGCTCAGCCCCGCGCTGACCGCGATGATGGCGTCGACGTGTGCGGCGTTCTCCAGCACCCGCAATGCGCGCGACGGCGCGTGATCGGGAATGCGGTGTTGCCGTGCGGATTCCAGCAACTGCTCGACCAGCCCTCGCGGATCGTCGACCTCGGTCGCGGCCGATCCCAGGCCGATGGCGCCGAGCGCGTCGGCGGCCGATCGCACGGCTGACCGCAGCGTGTACTCGGCGTCGCCGAGATCGTAGTGGTCAAGTATCGGCGCTGCCGGCAGGGAGTAGACCGTCCACGCGAGCGCGCACAAGTCCGCCAGGCCCGTCTCATGGTCGGGCACATCGTCGTCGTCCTGATACAAGAATTCGGGGACCAGGCCGACGGCGGAGGCGGGGCTATGGGGTTTGGTGATGATGATCGCCTCCCCGGCGGCCAGCGCATCGCGCTCGAACTGCGTTCCCGGGGCCAGTCCGCGCACATCGCCCGGTACCGGCAAAACCATGTTGATCGTCCCGCGCATCAGGGGAGGCGCGCCGGGAGTGGACGTCGGCCGGCCCACCGCAGCGCGCAGGGTCTGCAGCAGCGTGACCGTCCCGGCATCGTGTACATCGGGCCACGGCAGCCCGGTATGACCGGCCGCGACGGAATCATACGCGGTCACCGATTGCTTTGGCGCCCAAACGGATAACGCGTCCAAGACGTCGTCGGGCGCGGCCTTGCCCGCGAGCCAGGCGTTGGCCCATAGGGACAGCGAAACACTGGGACACCACACGTGACGCAGTGTAGTTGTTTTGCCCCGCAAAGGCCGATCACGCGTATCCTTGCCGCATGCACGCCGCGCTGCTTTGGCTAATATTCGCGCTGGTGCTGACCGGTGCGGAGGCGCTTACCGGCCATATGTTTTTGGTGATGCTCGGTGGGGGCGCACTGGCCGCGGCGCTGACCAGTTGGCTGCTGGATTCCCCGGTGTGGGTGGACGGGGCGGTGTTCCTGGTCGTCTCGGTGCTGCTGTTGGTGCTGGTTCGTCCGCCGCTGCGGCGGCGGTTGACACCGGCGAACGTGCCGCGCTTGGGAATCGAGGCGCTGGAGGGCAAAACCGCGCTGGTGCTCGAGCGGGTCGCCCGGGACAACGGCCAGGTGAAGCTCGACGGCCAGGTGTGGACCGCGCGTCCGCTCGACGAGAACGACGTCTACGAACCGGGCGAGCCGGTCACGGTCATGCAGATCGACGGCGCGACGGCAGTGGTCTTCAAGACCAGCCTGTAGGGCTGCGAGAGCGGCGGCGAAAGGGAGGAACTCGAATGCAAGGTGCGGTTGCTGGTCTGGTGCTGCTGGCGGTTCTGGTCATCTTTGCCATCGTCGTGGTGGCCAAGTCGGTGGCGCTGATACCTCAGGCGGAGGCCGCGGTGATCGAACGGCTGGGTCGATACAGCCGCACGGTCAGCGGGCAACTGACGCTGTTGGTGCCGTTTATCGACCGGATCCGGGCCCGGGTGGATCTGCGCGAGCGGGTGGTGTCGTTCCCGCCGCAGCCGGTGATCACCGAGGACAACCTGACTCTCAACATCGACACCGTCGTCTACTTCCAGGTCACGGTTCCGCAGGCGGCTGTCTACGAGATCAGCAACTACATCGTCGGTGTCGAGCAGCTGACCACCACCACGCTGCGCAACGTCGTCGGCGGCATGACGCTGGAGCAGACGCTGACGTCGCGCGATCAGATCAACGGGCAGCTGCGTGGCGTGCTCGACGAGGCCACAAACCGCTGGGGCCTGCGGGTCGCCCGGGTCGAGTTGCGCAGCATCGACCCACCGCCGTCGATCCAGGCGTCGATGGAAAAGCAGATGAAGGCCGACCGGGAGAAGCGGGCGATGATCCTGACCGCCGAAGGTATGCGCGAGGCGGCGATCAAGGAGGCCGAGGGTCAGAAGCAGGCGCAGATCCTCGCGGCCGAGGGCGCCAAGCAGGGCGCGATCCTGGCCGCCGAGGGCGACCGGCAGTCCCGGATGCTGCGCGCCCAGGGTGAACGCGCCGCCGCCTACCTGCAGGCACAGGGTCAGGCCAAGGCCATCGAGAAGACGTTCGCTGCGATCAAGGCCGGTCGGCCCACCCCGGAGATGCTGGCCTACCAGTACCTGCAGACGCTGCCGGAGATGGCCCGCGGCGACGCCAACAAGGTGTGGGTGGTGCCCAGCGACTTCAGCACGGCGTTGCAGGGATTCACCAAACTGCTCGGCGCCCCGGGCGAGGACGGGGTGTTCCGCTTCCAGCCCTCGCCCGTCGATGACGCGCCCAAGCACGGCGCCGACGACGACGCCGACGTCGCGGACTGGTTCTCCACCGAAACCGACCCCGCGATCGCGGCGGCGGTGGCCAAGGCGGAGGCGATCGCCCGCAAGCCGGCGGATGGCCCGGGTGAGCTGACTCAATAGGATTGCCCCATGAGTGCGTTGACTTCTCCCAAGACCTATGCGGCGCTCGCCGCGTTCCACGCCGTCGACGCGGTGGCGTGTGGCGTGCAGCTAGCCCCCATCAAGAAGACCCTGGATGACGTGGGCGTCCCGGAGAACGTTCGACCCGTGCTGCCGGTGGTGAAGGCGGCCGCCGCGGTCGGCCTGCTGTCGGTCACCCGTTTCCCCGCGCTGGCGAGGCTGACGACGGCGATGCTGACGCTGTACTTCGTGTTCGCGGTCGGCGCGCACGTCCGGGTGCGCGACAAAGTCGTCAATGGCCTTCCGGCCGCGCTGTTTTTGGCCCTGTTCGCCGCGATGACGGTCAAGGGCCCGGACCGGGGTTAGTCCAGCTTCAGCTCGACCAGCGGCAGCGGGGTGTCCGTGTCGGTGATCGGCGCGCCGAGCGTGTCCTCGAGCACGGGGCGCATCCGCTCCCACGCTTTGGGGTGGCGGGTTCGGTAGGCGGCCAGCGTGCGGTCGGCCTCGTGCTGGTCGAGCACACGCGCGGCGGCGGGCCTGGGCGCGTGGCTGCCGGCGTAGACCCGCACCCGGGGGTTGGCCTCAATGTTGCGGAACCACTGGGCTTTTCGGCCAAATCCCGAGGCGATGACGTAGACGTCGGGTGACGGGTGATCGATGACCTCCAGCACCGCGTAGCGCGGCGCACCCGACTTGCGGCCGATGTGCTCGAGCAACAGGATGCGCGAGCCGAACAGCGCGCCCGCGCGGGCCTGGTAGATCCAGATCGGTGCGCGCATGAGGCGGCGCGACCGCAGTAGCCGTGCGGCGACCTTGGCGGGGAGCGACGACGATTGATCTCGTGACATCCTCCCCATCCTGCACTCAGGGGTGCGGGGCCGGCGGCGGGGGCGGCAGGCGCGGGCGAAGGCGAGCACACGCACCCGGATCCCGACGGCTGCCGCCGTCACGATTTCGGCATCGTGACGGCGGCAGGCTCGGTCATTGTGGGCTAGGGACGCTGCGTGGCGGACGGCGGCGGCGCGGGGGGCGTTGGGAAACCCTCGTTCGGCGGCGCTGGCCAGGAGCCGCGCGGTGGCCCGGGCGGGCCGGGCGGCGCAAGTCCGAAACCGCCCGGACCCGCCATCGGGGGCGGCGGGGGTCCGTGGAACAGCATCGGCGGCCCGGGGGGCAGCGGCGGGCCGGGAGGCCCGACGCTGATGATCCACGCGAAGGCGATGGCCACGACGGTGCCGACCGCGCCCACCAACGCACCCGCCAGCCCGACGCCGACCACCACGCCGGTGGGGTGACGCCGTCGCTCGGATGGTTGGTGGGCGGTCGGCGGATTGGTCGACGGATTGGTATCGAGGTCATCCTTCATGGTCATGGCACGGACGGTAAGAGCCGGAGCTGAAATGGATCTGAAGAAAACGAGTCTTTAACGAACTCCATCCGCCACCGCCGTCACCAGCGAAGGGCGACGACCTTTTGCCCGCCTTAGCGCGACAACGGCTGCGATGCCGCGCCGATAGCGAGAGTGTCGCTCGGAGGCGGGCAAGTGGCACTTCCCTCACCGTCTGTGCCGAACGAGGCCGACGTGGCAGCGTCCGCACCCCCGGGGCTTCAGGTTCGTTTCAGCAGGGCCGCCGACAATGGTGGTCATGACCGATTGCCTCCGCGCGGCCGCCGGCCGTGGCGGCCATTTCAGCGTCGGCACGCCGCGGGTGTTGGTCGTCGAAGACTCTGAGACCATCCGGGAGATGGTCAGCGAAGCGCTCACCGATGTCGGCTACCACACCGATGCCCGCCGCGACGGCGACGGGCTGGAAGAGGTTCTCGACGGCATGCGTCCCGACCTGGTGGTGCTCGACGTGATGCTGCCGGGGCGCGACGGCTTCGCGCTCATCGACGTCATCCGCGCATGGGGTGACATCGGGATCGTCCTGATCACGGCTCGCGACGGGCTGACGGACCGGCTGCGCGGCCTTGACGGCGGCGCCGACGACTACGTCATCAAGCCATTCGAGTTGGCCGAGCTGGTTTCTCGGGTCGGTGCGGTGCTGCGCCGGCGCGGACGGCTGCCACAGGTGATCCAGGTGGGCGACGTCACGTTGGACCTCGGCGCGGGCGTCGCTGCGCGCGGCGGCTATCGGCTCGATCTGACCGCCACCGAGCTGCGCGTGCTGGCCTTTCTCGTGGAGCAGCGTGGCCGGATCGTCAGCGCCGGCCAGATCCTGAACGGGGTGTGGGGCTATGACGCCTACGACCCCAACCTGGTGCAGGTGCATGTCAGCGGGTTGCGCCGCAAGCTCGAGGCGCACGGGCCGCGGATCCTGCACACCGTCCGCGGCATCGGCTACCGCCTGCAACCCGAGCGGCCATGACGGCCGCCTCGACGACGCCGACTCCCTCGCTGCAACGGCGGGTGACCCTGGTGGTGTTGGCTCTGCTGGCCGCTCTGCTGGTGGTACTCGGGGTCACCGTCGACGTCACGATGGGGGTATTCACCCGCCGCGACCTGCACGACCGGCTGCTTGCGGCGACATCGCGCGCCGACGCGCTGAGCGCCGCGCACACCTCGCCCGATCTGCTCGCGGCCGAACTCAACGGTGGCGGGATTCGGGCGCTCGTCGTCACCGGCGACGGCTACGCCTACGGAGACCGTGGGATCAGCCCCGACCTGACCGCCGGACCGGTCGAGCCACCTCCCTTTTATCCTCCTCCGCCGCCCTTTCCACCACCGCCGCCGCCGTATGCGCCGCCCTACCCGCCGCCGCCCTACCCGCTTCCACCCCCGCCCGGGCCCCCGCCGGATGCCACCGCGACGGCCGTGGTGCACCCGTTGCCCGACGGCTCCCGGGTGATCCTGGTCGCCGACACCACGCAGACCACGCAGGTCACTCACCAACTACGCGGCCTGCTCATCGCAGCGGGCCTGGTCACCTTGCTGATCGCGGCGCTGCTGCTGATTGCGGCGAGCCGGGCGGCGCTGCACCCGCTCGATCGGCTGACCGCACTGGCCAACGCCATCACCACCGGGGACCGCGGCCATCGGCTGCGCCCCGAGCGCACCGACACCGAACTCGGCCGCGCCGCAAGCGCTTTCGACGGCATGCTGGACGCGTTGGAAACCTCCGAGCGCCGGGCCCAGCGCGCCGCCGACACCGCGCAGTACGCGGAGACGGCCACCCGGCGATTCCTCATCGACGCCGCCCATGAGCTGCGCACCCCGATAGCGGGCATTCAGGTCGCCGCCGAGCAACTCGCACACAGCGCCTCCGAGCGCTCCGACGACGGGCAATACCGTCGGGCGGGCCTGTTGCTCTCCGACGCGCGCCGCGCCGGACGCCTGGTGTCCGACATGCTGGACCTGAGCCGCATCGACGCCGGGCTGGCGCTCGAGCTGCAGGACGTCGACGTGGCCGCCGTGCTCGATGGCGAAGCGGACAGGGCCGCCCTGCTGGCACCGCAGATCAGCGTCAGCCGGACCGGTTTGACCGCGCTGACGCTCAAAGTCGACGCGACCCG
>NZ_JAICZA010000078.1 GCF_025933915.1 Mycobacterium sp. | reverse complement strand
TCCTTGAGTGTCAAGAAGATTTCTTGGTCGAACGCACCCGCGTTCTGCGTGGACTCGATGTAGACCGGACCCACCAGTCCGGTGTACTGGCCACGGGACAGATCGGCGCGCGGTACCACGTGCGTGTGATAGAAGCGGAAGCCCGCCGGGCCGGGGACAAAGGAAATTCTCCGCATGCCGTGGGCGGGCACGTCAGGGGTTCCCTCCTCGGCTGCGCCGTCGACGTCGACACCAATCTGCTGGCCGTGCCAATGCAATTGTTCGGGGGAATCGGTGTCGTTGAAGATATCCACCCACGCGCGCCGGCCCTGCATGAACCGCAGCAGCGGGCCGGGAAATTGGCCGTTGTAGGTCAAGGTCGACACCGTCCGGCCGGGGGCCAATTCGACCGTCCCGGTTGCGATTCGCAGTGTGTAATCCGCTTTACCGTTGGGTGGACCGGGCTCCGAACACGCGGTCAGCGACCCGGCGCCTCCCGATGCGGCCAGCACCGCGATGCCGCCCCATTTGCAGAAGTCGCGCCGGTTGACCGCCATGATCAGCGTCCGCGAGGGCCAACGCCGAGGACGGGTACAAGATAGTCGACGCGGTTACTCAATTCGCTTGCCACACGACGGAATTCCGGGTAGCCGCCGGCGGAGGGGTCGGGCAGGCTCCAATGCATCGTGGTGGCCAGATCGTGGTCGTGCGCGTACTCGCGGACCTTGTCGCATAGCGTGACCACGCAGTCGAAGCGTCGTCGGCCCACCGCGGCCAGGGGTCGGGGCCGGCCACCACCCAGATCGATACCGTACTCGTCGCGCATGACGCGGATGGCGTCGGCGTGCAGATGCGAATTGGGATGACTGCCGGCGCTGGCGGTGCGAATGCGGCCCTGGCCCCGTTTCTCCAGCAGCGCCGCGGCCATCGGCGACCGCGCGCTGTTGCCGGTGCACAAGAACAGCACCGAGCGCGGGGCGGGCTTGGCGGGAAGCGCGGGTCCCAGCCCCGGATGCAGTGCGGCGGCGGCCTCGTCGAATGCCTTGGCGCACTTCGTCAGGTTCAACGAGTAATAAATGTCGCGGCCGTCGCACGCGCTGCGGCGCGCATCGGTAAGTCCCGCCGAACGCAACAGCCGCAAGTGATACGAGACGAGGTTCTGCGGCTCGCCGAGGGCGGCGGCCAGTTCGCGCACCCGGTGGTCACCGGATGCCAGTTCGGTCAGCAACGCCCACCGCAGTGGATGGGACGCCATCTGCATCAGAGGCGGAATGGCCGCTCGCTTGGCTGGCGCCATACTCTCGCACGATACATCAAACTAGTTTGATAGGTTAGCCGCTGCGCAAGGTGACGCCAGTAGTGTTTCGTTCTCTGTTTTCGAGGAGGCCGAGTGTCCGAAAACACCCCGGCGGGCGCCCCATCCGGCAGCGGCGAGCTGCGCCGGAGCCTCGGGGTTTTCGACGCGGTGGCGATCGGGCTGGGGTCGATGATCGGCGCCGGGATTTTCGCCGCGCTGGGCCCCGCGGCGCGCGCCGCCGGCTCGGGACTGCTGCTGGGCCTGGCGGTGGCGGCGGTGGTCGCCTACTGCAATGCCACCTCCTCCGCGCGGCTGGCAGCGCGCTATCCCGCTTCGGGCGGAACCTATGTCTACGGCCGCGAGCGGCTGGGCGACTTCTGGGGATACCTGGCCGGGTGGGGCTTTGTCGTGGGCAAGGCCGCCTCGTGCGCGGCGATGGCGTTGACCGTCGGCGCCTACGTCTGGCCGGCGCACCCGCATGCGGTGGCCGTCGCGGCGGTGGTCGCGCTGACCGCGGTGAACTACGCCGGGGTACAGAAGTCGGCGTGGCTGACCCGCATCGTCGTCGCGTTGGTGCTGGCCGTGCTGGCCGCGGTGATCGTCGCCGCGTTCACCGCGGCAGGGGCCGGCACCGATCCGTTCCGGCTGACCGGGGCGACCGCCGGCGGAGTGGTGCAAGCCGCGGGCCTGCTGTTTTTCGCCTTTGCCGGCTATGCGCGCATCGCGACCCTGGGCGAGGAGGTACGCGACCCGGCCCGCACGATTCCGCGAGCGATACCCCTGGCGCTGAGCATCGCCCTGGCCGTCTATGCCCTGGTGGCCGTCGCCGCGTTGTCCGTGCTGGGGCCAACCCGCCTCGCCCAGAGCGGCGCTCCCCTGGTCGAGACGGCCCGAGCGGCGGGCGCGGGCTGGCTGGTCCCCCTCGTGCAGGCGGGCGCGGCGGTCGCGGCGCTGGGCTCCCTGTTGGCGTTGATTCTCGGTGTCTCGCGCACCACCTTGGCCATGGCGCGAGACCGCCACCTCCCCCATGCGCTGGCCGGCGTGCACCCGCGATTCCAGGTGCCCCACCGCGCGGAACTGCTGATCGGCGTCGTCGTCGCGATCCTGGCCGCCACCACCGACCTTCGCGACGCCATCGGCTTTTCCTCGTTCGCCGTGCTGATCTACTACGCCATCGCCAACGCCTCCGCGTTCACCCTCGGGCCCGACGAGGGCCGCCCGCCCCGGGTGATCCCGGTGGTCGGGCTGCTCGGCTGCATGGTGCTGGCGTTCGCGATGCCCGCGTTGTCGGTGCTGTCCGGTGTGGCGGTGTTGGCCATCGGTGTCGCCGCGTACACGATCCGACGGATCATCTCTCGTATTATGTTGCGGCGCAACGGAGGAGCCTCATGATCCGGCGTCGTACCGCGACGGCCGGGCACGCCCACCGCCGCACAATTCGCGGTAACGCGATTCCCCCGGGGCCCGACGGGGAAGACTGACCGGATGGCCGAGCCCGAAACCGAAGCGTTCGAAAAGCTGGTGGCGCTGCTGAACTATCCGATGTTCGTGGTCACCACCCAGGCCAACGGCACCCCGGCCGGCTGCCTGGTGGGTTTCGCCAGCCAGGCCAGCATTCATCCACCCCGATTCCTGGTCGGTCTGTCGCGGCGCAACCACACATTCCGCACGGCACGCGCCGCCACCCACCTGGCGGTGCACGTGTTCGACCACGATCACCTCGACATCGTGGAACTCTTCGGCGGCCAGACCAGCGACGAGATCAACAAGTTCGACCGCTGTTCCTGGCATTCCGGCCCCCACCAGGTGCCCATCCTCGACGGCGCCGCCGCATGGTTCGTCGGCGAGATCCTGGAACGTTTCTCGCTGGGCGACCACGTCGGGCATCTGCTGGCACCGGTCGGCGGCAGCCCGCCGCGCGAGCTGGAAAGCTGGGTGTCCTTCGGCGACGTGCGCCAAATGGAACCCGGCCACGAGGCGTGAGGATGAACCAGGCTCCCCGGGTCAGCGCCGTCCCCAGCATCGTCGAGCTCGCGTCCTTCTACGCCGATCCCCCGGATGGCCTGCGCGCCAACATGATCTTCAGCGCCGACGGCGCCGCCGCGTTCGGCGGCCGCGCCGGTCCCCTGTCATGTCCCACCGATCAACGGCTTCTGAAAATGCTGCGTGGCCTCGCCGACGTCGTTTTGGTGGGAGCAGGCACCGCCCGTGCCGAAAACTATGGCCCGGTCAAGCTCTCCGACGCGGCGCGCGCCCGACGACAGCACGAAGGGCGATTCGTGCCCCCGCCCGTCGCTGTCATCAGCCGCAGCGGTGAACTGCCCGCCCGGCTGTTCAGCAATCCCGAACAGCCACCGATCCTGGTGACCTGCGCGCACACCGCGGCGCGCCTCGACCCGGGCAACGACGACCGGCAACAGATCATGGTCGCCGGTGAGGACACGGTCGACGTGGCCCGCGCCGTCGCGATGCTGCGTGAGCGCGGCATGCACCGCATCCTGTGCGAGGGCGGCCCGACACTGCTCGACGAGCTGGTGGAAGCCGACGCCGTGACCGAACTCTGCGTCACACTTGCCCCGAGACTCGCCGCGAGCCAGCCTGTGGGCTATCGGGTACACCCGGCGCGGCTGCCCGCCCCGGTCACCATGCGTCTGGCGCACGCATTGGTCTGCGACGACTATCTGTTTTTGAAGTATTGCCGCTGACACCGGGCCCGCACGGGGGTCGCGCCCAACGCGCTCGACATGCGGCCAACGGCTTCGCTTCCTATGATGAAATTGCCCGTTTTTGTCGGCTCCCGAGACATCATCTTCAGCTGATCGCTGTCCACTTTCTCGAGGCACACAGAAAAGGATCACCGGCCGGGTGAGCAGTTCAGACGACGACCACGACTATCGAAACCTGGCGGTGAACCGACTGCGCCCCAGCGAAATTCGGTGGGCGCTGAACCACGATGCCGTGCACGGGATCGCGTATGCGTTCAGGAATCCCGTCGCGGTCGCCGGGTCCATAGAGGACCCGGACGACGACCGCAGGACGTATCTGGTCCGGGTCAGGCGTGACGACCTGGCCAAGGCGCTGGAGAAGATCAACGAATGGATTTTCGACAATCCCGGCCCGGCCGGGATGCAGGCCTACGGATTCGTCCGGGCGCTGTCCCGCGAAGGGCTCACCGAACGTGCCGCCGGTGACGACGACGCCCGGTGACCGCGTGCCGTCGAATTAGCTGGCTTTCGCTATTCGGCGTGCCCCGCGGTCGCGGAAACCTTAGCCTTATGCCTGCATGCCAGCGCATACGCGGATCCGGCGCAGCCATCGGCCGGGCGCGCGTGGGCGCCGATAATCGGTTTGCGGTGCACGGCTGGCGGTGAGGAGTCGCCGATGGAAGACACGACCGCGGATTCGCGGGAGGGTTCGCAGTTCGGGCCGTATCGGCTGCGGCGGCTGGTCGGTCGCGGCGGGATGGGCGATGTCTATGAGGCCGAGGACACCGTCCGCGAGCGCATCGTGGCCCTCAAACTGATGTCGCAGACGCTGTCCGACGATCCGGTCTTCCGCTCCCGGATGCAACGCGAGGCGCGTACCGCCGGGCGGCTGCACGAACCCCACGTCGTGCCGATCCACGACTTCGGCGAGATCGACGGCCAGCTCTACGTCGACATGCGCCTGATCGACGGCAAAGACCTGGCCGGCATCCTGAAGCGGTACGGACCGCTGTCCCCGCCGCGGGCGGTGGCGATTGTCCGCCAGATCGGCGCGGCGCTCGACGCCGCCCACGCGGCCGGGATCCTGCACCGAGACGTCAAGCCGGAAAACATTCTGGTGAGCGCGGACGATTTCGCCTACCTTGTCGATTTCGGCATCGCCAGCGCCACTTCCGACGAAAAGCTGACGCAATTCGGCACCACCGTGGGCACCGCCAAGTACATGGCGCCGGAACGGTTCGGCGACTCCCAGGCGACGCATCGCGCCGATATCTACGCCCTGGCCTGCGTGCTCTACGAGTGCTTGACCGGCTCCGCGCCCTACACGGGCGACCAGCTCAGCGTGATGGGCGCCCACGTGCACCAGCCGATCCCGCGACCGAGCGCGGCGCGCCCCGGGATCGGCGCCGCCTTCGACGGCGTGATCGCCCGCGGCATGGCCAAGAATCCGGACGATCGCTACCTCACCTGTGGCGACCTGTCGTCGGCCGCCTACGCCGCGCTGGCCGCCCCGGACCGGGATCGGGCCACCGACATTCTGGCGCGCACCCAGATGGCAACGCCGCCTGCGGCATTCGCCGGGCAGCCCGCGGGCGGCTTCGCCCCGGGGCCACCGGCGCCGCCGCCATCCCCGGTGGCGTCCTGGCCCACCCCGTCGGGCGCCGGGCAACCGTTTGCCCCCGGCGCGCCGGTGCCCCCACCGACGGGGTGGGGCGGCGCTCCGGTCTGGAACAACGCCAGCAGCGCGCCGCCCTGGGGCGCACCGCCACGGGCCGGCCGCAAACCCTGGCTGTGGGTCGCCGTCGCCGCCGCCGTCGTCGCGGTGGTCCTCGTCGGGGTGATGCTCGCCGTCGTCCGCCCCTGGCAGTCCGGCTCGCCGCCGGCGCCGCCACCGGACGCCGTCGCGCTGCGGGTTCTCGATGACGGTGTGTACGTGGGTAGTTCGGCCGCACGGGTGACGATCGACATCTTCAACGAACCCATCTGCCCGCCGTGCGGGACCTTCATCAGATCGAACGCGACCGACATCGACACGGCGGTGAACAACAAGAAGCTCGCGGTGCGCTATCACCTGCTCAACTTCCTCGACGACAAGTCACACAGCCAGACCTATTCGACTCGCGCGGTGGCGGCCACCTTCTGCGTCGCCGCGCAGGACGACGCCAAGCTCTACAGCGACTTCTATTCGGGCTTGTTCGCCAGCAACTTTCAGCCTCAGGAGGGCGGCGCCGAAGACCGCACCGACGGTGAACTCGCGCAATTGGCCAAGACGGCCGGCGCCGGCGCCGCGGTCACCACCTGCATCAAGTCCGGCGACGACATCGGAACGGCCAAGACGAAAGCCGCGAACGGCTATTCGATGCTGTCCGGCGTCCACGCCAACTCCACACCGTTCGTGTGGGACGGCGCCATGTCGGTGAACTATCAAGATCCCGCCTGGCTGACCAGCCTCACCGGATAGGCACGACCTGCCTGGCGGTCTCGCAGGGGCACCGACGGCCGATCAGTCCGGTGCAGGCGCCGAATCCTCTTGGTGCTCAGCGTCGTCCACGGTCAACGGTAACGCCAGCTCTTCCAGTGGGCGCCGCTCAGCGGCGATGCCGAGCCACAGTTCGACCAGGCCGGCGGCCGCCATCACGACCGCTCCGATCAAAAACGACCAGACGACCTCGTTGCGGTGGCCCGAGTTGATGAGCTGACCGAACAGCAACGGGCCGGTGATACCGCCGATCGCCGTCCCCATCGCGTAGAAGAACGCGATCGCCAGCGCCCTGGTCTCCATCGGGAAGATCTCGCTGACGGTCAGGTACGCCGCGCTGGCGCCCGCCGAGGCCAGGAAAAACGCGACGATCAGCACGCCGATGAAGGCCCAGACACCGCCGGCCCGGGTGCCGAACACCAGCGCCAGCACCACCACCGCGACACCGGAACCGATATAGGTCAGCGTGATCATCGGTTTGCGGCCGACCGTGTCGAACAGATGCCCGAGTATCAGCGGGCCGGCGAAATTGCTCAGGGCCCACACCACGAAGAACACCGGCACCGTGCCGGAGGGCACCGCGTAAAACTGGCTGAGCAGTGTGCCGAGGTTGAACGTGACCCCGTTGTAGAGGAACGCCTGCCCGATGAACAGCGCCAGCCCGAGGACGGCGCGCCGCGGGTAGAGCTTGAAGGCCACGGCGGCGATCTCCCGGAACGAAATCGTAGCGCGCTGACGGATCCGCAGCGGCTTTCCCTGTGGTTCGGGCAGCGTGTGGCCCGTCTCCCGCTCGACCGCCTCTTCGATCTCGCCGACGATGCGCTCCGCTTCGTCCTCGCGGCCGTGGATGAACAGCCACCGTGGGCTTTCCGGGACGTTGCGCCGGACGAGCAGGACGAAAATGCCGAGGATGGCACCGAGGCCGAAGGCGAGCCGCCATCCGATGTCGGGCGGAAAGTTCGAGGTGTCCAACAGGATGAGCGCGCCGCCGGCGCCGGCGGCCGAACCCAGCCAATAGGTTCCGTTGATCACCAGGTCGACACGGCCGCGCACCCGCGCCGGGATCAACTCGTCGATGGCCGAATTGATGGCGGCGTATTCACCCCCGATGCCGGAGCCGGTGAAGAAGCGGGTCAGGAAGAAATACCAGGGGGCGAACGCGAACGCGGTCGCCACGGTCGCGACCAAATAGATGGCGAGGGTGAGGATGAACAGGTTTCGTCGTCCGAACCGGTCCGTGAGATGACCGAAGAACAGCGCGCCTGAACACGCTCCGGCGATGTAGATCGCCGCCGCCATGCCGATCTGCGCGGGGTTCAGCGCGATGCCGCTGTTGTGCTCCATGAGCCGAGCCGAGACGTTGCCGACCATGGTGACCTCGAGCCCGTCGAGCACCCACACGCCGCCCAGGCCGACCACGACGCGCCAATGGAACCGTGACCACGGCATCCGGTCCAACCGGGCGGGGACCTGCGTGGTGACGGTTTTGGTGTGCGCTCTCGCACTCATGGGGTCTCCGTTCTGGTTTGACCGGCGTCAGCCACGATCGGAGCGGGACTCCTCGGGCGTCCAGGCCTGTGGCTGGCCGGGGTGGCCGGGGAAGAGGAAGTCGATGAACGCCGCGGCCGTGGGCTGCGGCTCGTGGTTGGCCAGCCCCGGCCGCTCGTTGGCCTCGATGAACGCGTAGTCGGCGCCCGTGACGTCGGGCACCAGCAGATCGATGCCGGTCACCGGGATGCCGATCGCCTCGGCCGCGGTCACCGCGACCCGGCAGAGTTCGGTGTTCACCTGTGCGGTGACATCGTGGATGGTGCCCCCCTGATGCAGGTTGGCCGTGCGACGCACCCGCAGCCGCGTGCCCTGGGGCAGCACATCCTCCAGCTCCCAACCGGCTTCGGCGACGGTCGATTCCGTGAGGTCGTCGAGGGGGATGCGGGACTCGCCGCCCGTGGCCGCGGAGCGCCGCCGGCTTTCGGCCGCGATCAAATCCCGCACACTGTGCTCTCCCGTGCCGATGATCTCCGGAGGCATGCGCAGCGCGGCGGCGACGACCCGGCCGTCGATCACCACGAGCCGAAGGTCGTCGCCGGCCACCCGCTGCTCGATCAGCACGTCCGGGTATTGCTTGCGGGCGCGCGCGAGCGCGGCGGACAGATCGTCGGGCCCCTTGTCGGCGACGACCCCGACCGTGATGCCCCTGCCCTGCTCGCCACGCGTCGGCTTGACGACGACCTCACCGACCTCCTTGAGGAAGGCGAAGTCGCTCTCGTCGAACGTGGCCAGGCGGGCGCGCGGCACGGTGATGCCGGCCTCGGAGACCAGGCGCCGGGTCAACCGCTTGTCGTCGCAGCGGCACATGGCCACCGCCGAGGTGTATTCGGACAGCGATTCACGGGTGATGACGCTGCGGCCGCCGTGGGTGAGCCGCATCTCGCCGGTCTCGGCGTCGAGCACCTCGACCCAAATCCCCCGGCGCAGCGCCTCGTCGGCGATGATCCGGGCGTAGGGATTGAGGTCGTCGACCGTCTCCGGCGGCGGACTGAACAACGGCTCGTTGATCGCGTTCTTGCGCTTGATCGCCAGCACCGGGACGCGGCGGAACCCCAGCTTCTCGTAAAGGCCGATGGCGGCGGCGTTGTCGTGCGCCACCGACAGATCCATGTATGCGCGGCCCGCGCTGCGGAAGTGGTCGGCCAGGGCCCGGGTGAGGGCCGCGCCGACCCCGGGGAGCCCGGCGGCCGGATCGACGGCCAGGGTCCACAGGCTCGATCCCTCCTCCGGGTCGTTGAACAGCAACTCGTGGTCGACGCCGGTGACGGTGCCGACCACGGCGCCGTCCTCGTCACGTATCGCAAGCAGATACTTCACCGCCGGCACATGCTGATGGTTGTTCCAGATCACGTCGACCCCGGCCGGGACCATCCCGCAGCGCACGTACACGCGGTTCATGGCGTCGGCATCGATCGGATCGTTGAGCGTGCGCACGGTCACGCCCATCGGCGGCGGTGGCGCGTTCTTCTTCTTGCCCGTGAAGCGCAGCCGGTAGGTATGGCTCGGGTCGATGAAAAGTTCGGTCGGTGCCTCGGCGACCACGACGTGGGATTCGCGGGCATAGATGCAGATGTCGCGCCGCCCGGGCCCTTCGCGTCGCAGCGCCTCGACCAGCTCCTGGGAGTCGGCGAAGGTCTGCCCGAAAACGAGTCGGCCCCAACCCAATTCGAGCTCGACGTCCTTGGCCATCGCATCGACCAACTCCGGCGGCGAGGCGTCGTGCAGGCCGAGCGTGATCGCCTCGGTGTGGTCGCCGGTCGGATCGACCACGGTCATGCAACCGGCCCCGTGACGCCGTGCCGCTGCAACCAGAGCTCGAGCAGGCCGATCTGCCAGAGCTCGTTGCCGCGCAGGGGGGTCAGCTTCCCGTTGGGATTCTCCAGCAGGGTCTCGACCGCTTCCGCGCGAAACAGCCCGCGCTCCTTGGCGACCGGCGCGTAGAGGGCGTCGCGCACCATGTCCAGGTAGGGCCCTTCGAGATGGGTCAGCGCCGGAACCGGGAAGTAGCCCTTCGGCCGGTCGATGACCTCCGACGGAATCACCCGCCGCGCAGCCTGTTTGAGGACGCCCTTGCCCTCGTGCGCGATCTTCAACTCCGGCGGGCAGGTGGCCGCCAGCTCGACCAACTCGTGGTCGAGGAAGGGAACCCGGCCCTCCAGCCCCCACGCCATCGTCATGTTGTCGACCCGCTTCACCGGGTCGTCGATCAGCATCACCGTCGTGTCGAGCCGCAACGCGCGGTCGACGCCGGTCTCGGCGCCGGCGCGCGCGAAGTGCTCGGTGACGAAGCGGCCACTGGGGTCGCCCGGCGCCATGATGCCCGGTCCCAGCAGGCCGGCCAGCTCGGCGGAGTCACGGTCGAAGAAGGCGCCCCGGTACTCGGCGACCGCACCCGTTAGCGACGCGGCGGCCGGTGAGCCCATGGGTGGGTACCAGTGGTAGCCGGCGAACACCTCGTCGGCGCCCTGGCCGGACTGCACGACCTTCACGTGGCGCGCCACCTCCTGGCTGAGCAGGTAGAAGGCGACGCAGTCGTGGCTGACCATCGGCTCGCTCATCGCACCGATGGCCCCGTCGAGCGCGGGCAGCATCCGGTCGGTCTCGATGCGGATCTGGTGGTGGTTGGTGCCGAAGCGCTCGGCGACGATGTCGGAGTACTGGAACTCGTCGCCCTTCACGCCGCCGGCCGACTCGAAGCCGATCGAGAACGTGGACAGCCCGTGCTGGCCGGCCTCGGCGAGCAGGCCCACGATCAGGCTGGAGTCGACTCCGCCGGACAGCAGGCAGCCGACCGGGACGTCGGCGACCAGGCGGCGTTTGACCGCCAACCGCAGCGTGGACAGCACGGCGTCTTCCCAGTCGCGCTCCGACCAATCCGAGCGGTCGGCGTGCCGGGTGAAATCGGGCGCCCAGTACGTGGTGACGGTGCGCTTGCCGTCGGGCTCGATGGCGACCAGCGAGGCCGGCGGCACCTTGCGGACCCCGCGCAGGATGGTGGCCGGCGCGGGCACCACCGAGTGGAAGCTCATGTAGTGGTGCAGGGCGACGGGATCGATCCGGGTGTCCACACCGCCGCCGGCCAGCAGGGCCGGCAGCGTCGACGCGAATCGGACGCGGTGGCTGTCCTCGGTCACGTACAGGGGTTTGATGCCGAGCCGGTCGCGCCCGAGCAGCACCCGCCCGCTGTCGCGTTCGACGATGGCGAAGGCGAACATGCCGAACAGGTGGCTGACGAAGTCGTCGCCCCACCGGTGGTAGGCCTTGATCAGAACTTCGGTGTCGCTGTGCGAGAAGAAGCGGTAGCCGTATCCGCTGAGTTCGCTGCGCAGTTCCTTGTAGTTGTAGACGCAGCCGTTCCAGGCGAGGGAAAGACCCAGCTCGGAGTCGATCATCGGCTGCGAGCCGGCTTCGGTCAGGTCGATGATTTTGAGGCGGCGATGACCGAGCGCAACCCGGCCCTGCGACCAGGCGCCACCACTGTCCGGGCCCCTCGGTGTCAGCACGGCGGCCATCGCTGAGACCGCCGCTACATCGGGCGCCCGCCCGTCGAGTCGTACCTCCCCGGTGACTCCGCACACCTCCTCGACCCTACCGGGGCCCGATTCGAAGCGCGCGTGACGCCCGCCAAAAGCGCTGCAACGGCCCACCAACGCCCGCGATCAAGGTGCGGTGATCACTGTGATCGATCCGAGTGTGAAGTGGATCGCATCGCCGGGACGAGATGCCGGAGTTGTTCCCCGTACAACTCGACCGATTCGGCGGTCAGCATCTCGTGGTGCGTGCAGTCGATCGAGTGCACCCGAATGTCGCCGGACGCGTAGGGCTCCCAGGATCGCGCCAGCTGCGCGCCGCGATCGCCGCGATCCCGCGCCGCCGAAAACACGGTGATATCACCATCGAAATATCCGGGGTGGTGGCGGCGATAGAGCTCGATGTTGTCGTTGAGATTGCCCAGGAGCAGCTCGAAGAGCGGTGAGCCCGGCGGGCCGTCCCGCTCGGCTTGTTCGTCTTGCTTGTCTTGTGTGTCTATTTTGTCCAGGCCAATGTTGTTGGCCCGCAACATATCTTCGAGCGCCTGCCGCTGGCGCAGGGCGTACTCGGGTGGGGTGATGCTGTCGTCGATGCCGGGTTGAGCGTCGAGGAGGATCAGGCGCCCGATCACGCATCCGCGCCGCTGCAGCTCGACGGCGATCTCGTGGGCGACCACCCCGCCGAACGACCAGCCCAGGATGTTGTAGGGGCCGCCGGGATAGGCGTCCTGGATCCGGTCGGCATGGGCCTCGGCCAATTCACGGATCGACCGAGGACCGGCGTCGCCGTTGCGCGGGATCTGCTGAATCCCGACGATCGGGCAATCCAGGTGGTTTCCGAGGACCCGATAGGGCCAGCTGACCCCGCCCGCGGGATGCACGCAGAACAGCGGAACACCGTCGGCCCCCTGCTTGAGGGTCTGCACCGGGACCACCTCTTCGGTATCCGTTGCATCGGTGCGCAGTCGCTGGCCCAGATCCCGGACCGTGGGCGCGTCGAACAACGTGCGCACCGTAAGGTCGGCGCCCAGGCTGGTGTTGATGGCCGCGATCAGGCGCATCGCGGAAATGCTGTCGCCACCCAGATCGAAGAAGGAGTCGTCGACCCCGACGCGTTCGACGCCGAGCACGTGGGCGAAGGTTGCGGCCAGCGCCTCCTCGATGGCATTGGACGGGGCCCGGTACCCGGTGCCGGTGTACTCCGCCGCGGGCAGAGCGCGAGTGTCGAGCTTGCCGTTGGGTGTCAGCGGCAGTGCGTCGAGTCCGACCACGGCCGCCGGCACCATGTAGCCCGGGAGTCGTTCGGCCAGCGCGGTGCGCGCCTCGCCCGGGTCGGCGGTTCCGGTGATGTAGCCCACCAGGCGCAAGGCAGCGGGGCGGTCCTCGCGGGCGATCACCACCGCCTGATCGACGTCATCCAGTGCGGCCAGCGCGGCCTGGATTTCGCCGAGTTCGATGCGGTAGCCGCGGATCTTGACCTGCTCGTCGGCGCGGCCCAGGTAGTCCAGTTGCCCGTCGGTGCGCCAGCGCACCAGGTCCCCGGTGCGGTACATCCGTTGTCCCGGCGCTCCTGCACCGCCGAACGGGCAGGCCACGAACCGCGACGCGGTCAGCCCGGACCGGCCCACGTATCCGGCGGCCACCCCGGACCCCGCGACATACAGCTCGCCGACGACGCCCACGGGCACGGGACGCAACCAGGCGTCGAGCACGAACAGGCCCGCGCCCGCCACCGGCGAGCCGATCGGCGGCGTCCCGGATCCCGGGGTCAGGGGTGCGCTGATCGCGACGCACATGGTCGTTTCGGTCGGGCCGTAGGCGTTGACCATCACCCGCCCGGGCGCCCAGCGGTCCACCACCTCGGGCCGGCAGGCCTCACCGACCATCACCAGTGACACCGAGTCCAGCCCCTCGGGCGAGAGCATCGCCACCGCCGACGGGGTCTGCGTCAGCACGCTGACCTCCTCCGCAATCAGCAAGGCACGGAGGTCTTCCGGGGAGCGCGCCACCGATTCGGGGACCACCACCAGCCGCCCGCCGCGCAGCAGCGCGCCGAAGATCTCCCACACCGACACGTCGAAGGCGTACGAGTGGCTTTGCGTCCATACGCCCACGCGCGGCAGGCCCGCGTCCAGAGACTCCAGCAGCTGGGTCACGTTGCGATGAGTGACCGCAACGCCTTTGGGGACGCCGGTGGTCCCCGAGGTGTAGATGATGTAGGCCACGCCGTCGGCCGCGGGCGCCGGCAGCCGCGTGCCCGCCTGGGTGTGGATCTGTGGGTCCTCGATGTCGATGACCGTCAGGTCGCACCCGTCCAGCCGGGACCGCAGGCCCGCGGTGGTGATCGCGGCGACCGGTGCGGAATCCTCGAGCATGAATCTGATCCGGGTGCCCGGCGCCGCCGGGTCGACCGGCAGGTAGGCCGCCCCGGTCTTGAGCACCGCCAAGATCGCCACGATCGCCTGTGCCGACCGCGAAAACAGCAGCGCCACAAACTGTCCCGGGCCCGCGCCCCGGCCGGCTAGCAGGTGTGCCAACCGGTTGGCGGCCTCGTCGAGTTCGCGGTACGTCATCGACAGGCCACCCCAGCGGATCGCCACCGCGTCCGGTGTCTGCGCCACGTGGGTGTCGAACAACGCCACAATCGACGGCGGCGCGGGCGTCGGCTGGGCCAACACCGCCCGGTTGCCGATCTCGTCCAGGCGGTCGTGTTCGGGCGCGTCGAGCAGGTCGACCGACGAGAGCGGCCGGGTCGGATCCGCGGTCATCGCCGTGAGCACCCGTTCGAGCCGCTCGCTCAGCGCCGCGATCGTCTGCGCGTCGAACACGCCGGTGTCGTATTCGACCCGGAGGCCGAGTTCCTCGCCGGACAGGGCGGCTTGCATCGTCAACCTGTAGTGGTTGCGCTCGAACATGGTGACGTCGGTGATGCCCAGTTCGTGGTCGACGGCCATCGCCGAGGTGTCCAGCGGGTAGTTCTCGTAGGCGAACAGAGTGTCGAACAGCTTGTCCTGTCCGGTGATTCGGTGGATCTCGCTCAGCGCCAGGTGCTGGTGATCGAGTGTGTCGGTGTGCGCGCCTTGCATCTGGGTGAGCAAGTCGGACGTGGTGGTGGCCGCCGTGATGCGCGCGCGCACCGGGACGGTGTTGATCATGAGGCCCACCATCGAGTCGGCGCCGGGCACCTCGGCCGGCCTGCCCGAGACGGTGGTGCCGAAGGCGACGTCGTGCTGGCCGGTCAGCCAGACCAGCAGCTGCGCCCACGCCGCCTGCAGCACGGTGCTGACGGTGGTGTGGCTACAGCGGGCCAGCTCGCTCAGCGCTCGCGTGATCTGTGCGGACACCGCGAACGATTGGACGCCCCGGGCGCCGGGCTCCGTTTTGTGCACCGGCCCGACCAGCGTCGGGGTGTCGAAGCCGGCGAGCACCTCAGCCCACGCCGCGCGCGCGGCGTCGAGGTCGCGTTCGGCCAGCCAGGTCACGAACCTGCGATAGGGCGCGGCCGCGGGCAGGTGCTGCCCGGTGTAACAGGCGAACGTCTCGTTCAGCAGGATCGGGACCGACCAGCCGTCGAGCACGATGTGATGAATGGTGAGCACCAGCCGGTGCCGATCGTGCGCCGTGCGGATCAGCACGGCCCGGACCGCAGGCTGGTCGGCCAGGTCGTAGACGGCGGCGCGTTCGGTCGCGCACAGGCGCCGGATCTGCTCCTCGGGCTCGGATCCGTTCGCCGCGACCTCGAGGTAGCGCCAGGCCATCGCCGGATCCGCCGGGATGATCTGCACCGGCTCGTCGAACTGGTCGCAGAACCGGGCGACGAGATGCGGGTGCCGGGCGACCACGGTGTGCATCGCGTCGCGCAGCCGGTTCCGGTCGATCGGGCCGGTCAGGCTGAGGTCCAGCTGCACCACGTAGAGGTGGTCGTCGTCGCCAC
This sequence comes from Mycobacterium sp., assembly GCF_025933915.1. GTDB lineage: Bacteria > Actinomycetota > Actinomycetes > Mycobacteriales > Mycobacteriaceae > Mycobacterium. Next base: position 7,135 of record NZ_JAICZA010000078.1, on the reverse strand, counting down.
GCGTGGTGTTGGCGTGGAAGAGGAGCCCCTCCTGCAGCGCGGTCAGCGGCAGGATGTCGGCGATCGGCTGGCGCCGCTCGAGATGGTCGATCTGCGGTTGGGTCAACCGGGCGGGCACGACGTCCGACGGGGTCAACCCGCCGCCACCGTGGCGCACGTGCGCGCAGATGCCGGCCAGGGCCTCGAACCACAGCGTGCTCAGTCGGGTCACCTGCTCGCGGTCCAGCGCCGAGGGCGCCCACGTCCAGTTGGCGTGCAGCTGGGGGCCGTCCTCGGTGTCCATGGTGCCGGCGTTGAGGTCCACGGTGTGCATCAGCGGCATGGGCACCGCGGTGCTGGTGGCGGTGGCCGCCGAGCCGTCGCGGCTGATCCGCCAGAGCTCGTCGGAGAGTTCGGCGGCTCCTCCAGCTTTCAAGCCGCCCAGCCGGCCCAGGTAGTTGAATCCGATCGTCGGGTCGGGGCCGTCCAGGTCTACCTCGGTGTTCAGGTAGCGCAGCAGCCCGTAGGTCAGCGGGTCCGGCAGGGCGCGCAGCTGTTCCTTGACGTCCTTGATCAGCGCGCCCAGCACCGGCGCGCCGGCCACGACGTCCGCCCAGGACAGCCTGCCGACGTGCCCCGCGACCTTCAAAGCCACCGGGTATTTGGTGGTGAACCAGCCCACGGTGCGCGACAGGTCCACCCCGGCGGCCAGGTCCTCGTGGCGGCCGTGACCCTCGACGTCGATGCCGATCGCCGCGCCGGCAGCGTCCGTGGAACCTAGGAACTCCGCCCACGCCAGGGCGAACCCGACCAGCAAGATGTCGTTGACCCCGGCGTGGAACGCCGCGGGCGCCTCGCCGAGCAGGGTGCGGGTGGTCTCCGCGTTCAACGTCACCGACATGTTCTCCGCGGTCTCATAGGTGTCCAGCTCGGGGCGCACCGCCGGGAGTGCGGGCGGGGTCGCCGCCACCCGTCGCCAGGCGTCGGCGTGCTCGAGCACCGCCGGCGCATGCGCGTGCTCGGCCAGCAGCGCGGCCCACCGGGCGAACGACGTGCCGCCCGCGGGCAACGCCACCGGCTGCCCGTGGTGGTGCTGGCCCCAGGCGATGTTGAGGTCCTCCAGCAAGACCCGCCAGGACACCCCGTCGACGGCCAGGTGGTGCACGATCAGCACCAGCCGGCCGCTGGAGGCCACCCATAGCGCGCTGAGCATCACCCCGGCGGCCGGGTTCAGCCGCGACCGCGCCTCGATGACCGCCGCGTCGGAGAGCTCGTCCACCGACAGCACGCGCTGGGCCGCGTCGACCGAACCCGGCTCGGGCACCTGCAGCGACCAACCGCCGGCGGCGTCGCCGCCTTGGTCGTCCACGCGCAGCCGCAGCATGGCGTGCCGATCCAGCAGGGCCTGCAACACCGTCACCACGTCGGCCCCGGTGACCCCGGCGGGCGCCTGCAGCACCATCGTCTGGTTGAACTGGTCGACCGGACCGCCTGCCCTTTCCAGGCTGCGCAGCCAGCCGATGATCGGGGTGACGGCGATCGCCCCCGTGCCCTCGTCGACCATGCCGTCCTCGCCGTCGGCGACGCCGGCGACCCGCGCCAGCCGGGCGACGGTCTGCTCGGTGAAGATGTCGCGCGTCCGCAGCGCCAGGCCGGCGGCCCGCGCCCGGGTCACCACCTGCATCGAGGAAATACTGTCCCCGCCCAGGTCGAAGAAGGAGTCGTCGACGCCGACCCGCTCGACGCCCAGGATCTGGGCGTAGATGCCGGCCAGGGTCTCCTCGACCGGGGTCTGGGGGGCGCGATAACGATCGACGTCGTGGTAGTCGGGCGCCGGCAGGGCGCGCGCGTCGAGTTTGCCGTTGACGGTCATCGGCAGCGCGTCGAGCGCTACGACGGCCGTCGGAACCATGTAGGACGGCAAGCGGTCGCCGAGGCGGGCGCGGAGCTCGACCGGGTCCGCTCCCCCGGTGACGTAGCCGACGAGGCGCTTATCGCCGGGCCGGTCCTCGCGCGCGATGACGACGGCCTGGTCCACCCCGTCGAGCGCGGCCAGCGCCGAGCGCACCTCGCCGACCTCGATGCGGTAGCCGCGGATCTTGACCTGGCCGTCGGCGCGGCCGAGGTATTGCAGCTGGCCCGCACCGGATCCGGAGTCACCCCAGCACACCAGGTCACCGGTGCGATACATGCGCGATCCGGGCGCCCCGAACGGGCAGGCCACGAACCGCGACGCGGTCAGCCCGGACCGCTTCCAGTAACCGCAGGCCACGCCCGCGCCGGCCACATACAGCTCGCCGACGACACCGTGCGGTACCGGCCGCAGGGCGTCGTCCAGCACGAACAGCGCGGCGCCGGGGACCGGGGATCCGATGGGAACGGTGCTCGATCCCGCCTGTAGCGGTGCGCTGATCGCCGCGTAGACCGTCGCCTCGGTGGGGCCGTAGGCGTTGATCATCGCCCGGCCCGGCGCCCACCGGTCCACCAGCTCCGTCGGGCAGGCCTCACCGGCGACCACCAGCGTGGCCGACTCGAGCCCCTCGGGCGACAGGACGTCCGCCGCCGACGGGGTTTGACTGATCACGCTGACCTGTTCAGCGACCAGCAACGCGTGGAAGTCCTGCGGGGATCGCACCACCGAGTCGGGGATGACCACGAGCCGCCCGCCGTGCAGCAGCGCGCCGAAGATCTCCCATACCGAGACGTCGAAGGCGAGCGAATGCCACTGCGACCACACGCCCGCGCGCGGCAGACCCGAGTCCCCCAACGCCAGCAGCTGGGTCACGTTACGGTGGCTCACCGCAACGCCTTTGGGCACACCGGTGGTGCCCGAGGTATAGATCAGGTAGGCGATGTCCTGCGCGCTCGGCCCCGGCAACGCGGTGGCGGGCTGAGTGTCGACGGCGGGATCGTTCACGTCGATGACGACGACGTGATGCCCGTGCAGCCGCTCGGCAAGATCGGCGGTGCTGATCGCGGCCATCGGCGCGGCGTCGGAGAGCATGAACCCGATCCGCTCGGCCGGCAACCCGGGGTCGATCGGCAGGTACGCGGCGCCGGCCTTGAGCACCGCCAGGATCGCCACGATCGCGTCGGCCGACCGGCCGAACAGCAGCGCCACCCGCTCGCCGGGGCCCACGCCGAAGCCCGCCAGCCGGTGCGCCAAACGGTTGGCGGCCTCGTCGAGCTCGCGGTAGGTCCACGAGCGGCCTTCGAAGCTGAGCGCCACCGCATCCGGGGTGCGTGCCGCCTGCTCGGCGAACAGCGCCGGGATCGAGTCGGTCTCGGTTGCCGATCCGGTCAGCGCGGCGCGGTTGCCGAGGGCGTCCAGGCGGGCGTGCTCACGGGCGTCGAGCAGATCCACCGACGACATCGGGCGGGTGGGATCGGCGGTCATGGCCGTCAGGACGCGCTCCAACCGCCCGATCAGCGCCCGGATGGTGTCCGCGTCGAAAACGTCGGTGCGGAATTCCACCCGCCCGCCGATCCCGGCGGGCTCATCGCCGTCGGTCCAGCGTTCGGCCAGCGAGAACACCAGGTCCATGCGGGCCACCTGGGTGTGCAGCGGGATCGACGTCACGCGCACATCGCCCAGGGCCAGCCCGGCCCCGGGGTCGCCGTCCTGGCCGGCGAAGTTCTGCCAGGCCAGCATCACCTGCACCAGCGGGTGATGGGTCAGGCTTCGGGTCGGGTTGACCCGCTCCACCAGCACCTCAAAGGGCACGTCCTGGTGCTCGAAAGCCTCCAGGCTGCGGGTGCGCACCCGGGTCAGCAGCTCGGTGAAGCTGGGATCGCCGGCCAAGTCGACCCGCAGCACCAGCGTGTTGACGAAGAAGCCGACCAGCTCGTCGAGCGCGGGGTCGCGCCGCCCGGCGATCGGGAACCCGACCGCCACGTCGGTGCTGGCGCTGATCTTCGACAGCAGCACCGCCAGGGCGGCCTGCACCACCATGAAGCTGGTGGAGTTGTACTCGCGGGCCAGACCGGCAACCTGCTGCTGCAGGTCGGCCGGCCAGTCCACCTCGACGGCGGCCCCCCGCTGATCGGCGACCTGCGGGTAGGGCCGGTCGGTGGGCAGCTGCAGCCGCTCCGGCATGCCGGCGAGCGCGTCCTGCCAGTAGGCGAGCTGCGCGGCGATGCGGCTGCCGCTGTCGGCGAGCTCGCCGAACTGGTCGCGCTGCCACAGCGTGTAGTCGACGTATTGCACCGGCAGCGGCTCCCAGTCCGGGGCCTGCCCGGCGCTGCGGCTCGCGTACGCCATGCCCAGGTCGCGCACCAGCGGCCGCAGCGACCAGCCGTCCGCGGCGATGTGGTGCACCACGGCCACCAGCACGTGCTCGTCCTCGGCGACGCGGAAAAGCGAAGCGCGCAACGGGATTTGGGTCGCCAGGTCGAAGGTTTCGGCGGCCGCGATGTCGATGGCCTCGCGCAGCCGGCCGGCCGACCATCGGCGCGCGTCGACGGTCCGCCAGCTGAAATCGGCCCGCTCGGCCGGGATCACCACCTGCTGGGGCGTTCCGTCGGGCGCGGCGAACACCGTCCGCAGGCTCTCGTGACGGGCCACCACGTCGGCCAGCGCCGCGCCGAGCGCCGGGCCGTCGAGCCGGCCGTGCATGCGCAACGCCGCGGCCATGTTGTAGACCGGGGACGGTCCCTGCAGCTGGTCGAGGAACCACAGCCGGCTCTGGGCGAACGACAGCGGCACCACCTCCGGCCGCTCGCCCGCCATCAGCGGGTCCAGCCGGCCCGTGTCCTCACCGATGCGCGGTGCCAACTGCGCCACCGTGGGCGCCTCGAAGATGACGCGCACCGGAACCCCGACGTCCATGGCGCTGTTGATCGCCGCGATGACCCGCATCGCCGAGATGCTGTCGCCGCCGAGGTCGAAGAAGGAGTCGTCGACCCCGACCCGCTCGACGCCGAGCACGTGGGCGTAGATGCCGGCCAGGATCTCCTCGGTGGGGGTGGTCGGCGAGCGATATCCGGCGGCGGAGTATTCCGGCGCCGGCAGGGCGCGGATGTCGAGTTTGCCGTTGACGGTCATCGGCAGCGCGTCGAGCGTCACCACCGCCACCGGGATCATGTACGCGGGTAGCCGCTCGGCCAGCTGGGCGCGGGCGTCGCCCGGGTCCGCGGTGCCGGTGATGTAGCCGACGAGGCGCTTATCGCCGGGCCGGTCCTCGCGGGCGACGACCACGGCCTGGTCCACCCCGTCGAGGGCGGCCAGCGCCGAGCGCACCTCGCCGACCTCGATGCGGTAGCCGCGGATCTTGACCTGCTCGTCGGCGCGGCCCAGGTACCGCAGCTGGCCCGCACCGGATCCGGAGTCACCCCAGCACACCAGGTCACCAGTGCGATACATGCGCGATCCCGGCTCGCCGAAGGGGCAGGCGACGAACCGCGTCGCGGTCAGCCCGGCGCGGCGCACGTATCCGTAGCCCACGCCGCGGCCGGCCACGTACAGCTCGCCCACCACGCCGGCGGGCACCGGGCGCAGCCAGGCGTCGAGCACGAACAACGCGGCCCCGGGGACCGGGGCCCCGATCGGCGGGGCCCCCGAACCCGCTGCAAGCGGGGTGCTCGTCGACGAGAAGATCGTGGCTTCGGTGGGGCCGTAGACGTTGACCATCACCCGGCCGGGCGCCCAGCGGTCGACCAGTTCGGGCGGGCAGGGTTCCGCACCGATCACCAGCGCCGCGGCATCCAGTCCCTGCGGCGACAGCATCCGCACCGCCGACGGGGTTTGGCTCAAGACGGTGACCTTTTCGGCGACCAGCAGGGCGTGGAAGTCCATCGGTGAGCGGGCCACCGAATCGGGGACCACGACGAGCCGCCCGCCGTGCAGCAGTGCGCCCCAGATCTCCCACACCGAAAAGTCGAAGGCATACGAGTGGAACTGCGTCCACACCTGGTCGGCGGACAGCTCGACGCCGACGGCCTGCGCATCGAAGAGCCGGGTCACGTTGCGGTGGCTGACCGCAACGCCTTTGGGCACACCGGTGGTGCCGGAGGTGTAGATGATGTGCGCGACGTGTTCGGGCGCCAATGCCGGAAGCGCGGTGGCGGGCTGGCGGGTCAGGGCGCGGTCGTGGATGTCGATGACCATCAGGTCGTGGGCGCCGAGCTTGTCCGCCAGCGCCGCGGTGGTGAGTGCGGCCATCGGCGCGGTGTCACCGAGCATGAACTCGATGCGGGCCGCTGGCAGCGCCGGGTCGATCGGCAGGTACGCCGCGCCGGTTTTCAGCACCGCCAGGATGGCGACGATCGCATCGGTCGACTTTCCGAACAGCAGCGCCACGGACTCGCCGGGGCCCACCCCACGGCCAATCAGCAAGTGCGCCAACCGGTTCGACTTCTCGTCGAGCTCCCGGTAGGTCATGGACCGGCCCTCGAAAGTCACCGCCGGCGCCCGCGGGGTGCGCGCCGCCTGGGCGGTGAACAACGCCGGAATCGATGTGGGCGTGCTGGGCCGGGTCAGGATCGCCCGGTCGCCCCACCCGTCCAGCCGCTCGTGTTCGGCCGCGTCGAGCACGTCGATCGACGACAACCGCCGCTGCGGGTCGGTGGTCATGGCGGCCAGGATCCGCTGCAATCGTTCGATCAGCGTTGCGATCCTTGTCGCGTCGAAAACGTCTGTGTCGTATTCGACCTGGAGGCGCAGCTCGCGTCCCGGCTGGGCCTGCACCGTCAGCGGGTAGTGGGTGGATTCCCGGCTGGTGATGTCGGTGACGGCGAGCTCGTGGTTGCCCGACAGCGCGCTGGCGTCGATCGGATAGTTCTCGTAGGCGAACAGGGTGTCGAAGAGCGTGTCCTGTCCGGTGATCCGGTGAATCTCGTTGAGCGCCAGGTGCTGGTGGTCGAGCGTGTGGTTGTAGGCGCCTTGCAGTTGGTCCAGCAGATCGGCGGTGGTGGTCGTGGCGGTGATGTTCGCGCGCACCGGCACCGTGTTGATCAGCAGGCCGACCATGGTGTCCGCGCCGGCCACCTCGGCGGGCCGACCCGAGACGGTGGTGCCGAAGACGACATCGCGTTGGCCGGTCAGGCCGCACAGCAGTCGGGCGAAGGCGGCCTGCAGCACGGTGTTGACGGTGGTGTGGCACGAGCGCGCCAGGTCGCCGACGGCGTGGGTGAGGTCGGCGGGCAGCGCGAACGTCTC
>NZ_JAICZA010000203.1 GCF_025933915.1 Mycobacterium sp. | reverse complement strand
TTCGTCGAACGCGCCGGGCAGGTCGTCGGGGCTGATGTCGCCGATGCCGTTGTAGAAGTCGAAGATTCCGACGCAGTTGACCAGCGTGTCCAGCCCGCCGAAGGCATCCACCGCGGCGGTGACCGCGCGTTCGTTGGCCTCGTAGGCGGTGGCGTCGCCCTCGACCACCGGTACGTCGGGCAGCTGCGCGCGCAGTGCTGCGCACTTTCCCGGATCACGTTCCAGCACAGCGACTTTCGCGCCCTCGTCGCGAAACGCGTCGACCACGGCCCGACCGATGCCCGAGCCGGCGCCGACGACCAGCGCGCGCTTGCCGTCAAGCCAGCTCGTCATCGCGCTCCTCGGGATCGTCGGGCAGCAGCGGCGCGTGGGAATTGCCGACCATGGCGGCCAGCGTACGGGGGTTCTGCCAGGTCAATGACTCGATCTCGAGCGCGTCGAGGGTGATCCACTGTCCGGATCGGGGCGCGCTGATCAGCAGGCGTGACCCATTGCGGGTGTCGACCCGGCGCACCACGACTTCGGTGAATTCGTTTGCGACGGACAGCGGGTCGCCGACGGCGCCGTCCAGCAGCTGCTGCAGTTCATCATTCATCCGAGCACCGCTCATAGGAACACCGCCAGGTTCTGCATTCGTAGCACCGACTCGTCGGCGATGATAGTGCGGCGGGCCAGCTTCCAGCTCTTTGGGGGACCATCGCAGCGCCGCAACACATCCTCTCGGCCGCAGGACATCAGGGCGGCCTCGTTGACGTCGCCGCGGCTGCGGAACAGCAGTTCGGCCGATTCGACCACCAAATGCTCCTCGTCGACGCCGGTGAACGTGCGCACGTTGGTGATGAAGTGACGTAGCCGCGAGGGCGGATCCTCGGCCCACGCGTGCTCGGTGCCCATCCGCGCGACCCGCTGGCGCAGCGAGTATTTGTCCTCGTCGAAATGGTCCATTCCCGGGGAGGTGTCGAAGCCGGCGCCGCGCGCGGTGGTGACCCGCACCGGCATGGTGTAGCGGACGTCGTCGGTCAGCGTGTCCAGCCACGCCTCATACTGCTGGGCGTCGAGCAGGTACGCCTCGTCCACCAGGAACTGATGCGCCTCGAGGTGCCGAGTGTCATTAAACGGCAGGGGTTTCCTCATGTGCCGGCCTTCTGCAGGTAGTCGGCCCACATGCTCAGCAGGGCGCGCTGGTTGTGTTCGTTATAGCCGACCTGCGCGCGTCCGGGGCCGTGGAATGCGCTGGGCGCCAACGCCTCGATGACGGGGCGGTCGTCGGCCAGCAGGCCCATCCGGCTGTTCAGCAGCAGCCGCCGCGCCATCGAGCCGCCCGCGGTTGTCGTCAGCGACACCCAGTTCTCCACATCGTCCTGTTCGAACATGCCCGTCGAGCCGAAGCACATCAAATACGCCTTGTACGAATCTTGTTTGTACTGCGGGGGAGCGGCGGAGTCCACCGCGAACCACGAACACACCTCGGTCTCGTTCTCGCTGATCGGCTGCCACAACCGGATCGAGATGAAGGGCAGCACTTCTGCTTGCTGGCCATCGCCCCGCCCGCGCACCCCGTCTCTTACGCGGGGCCAGTTGTGCACGAAACTCAGGTTCGGAAAGCAGGTCGCGGCCGAGATCATGAAACCGTCCTCGCCGACCACCCGCTGCTGTTGCGGCGTCCACGCCTCTTTGATCCGGCCGATCATCTCGTCGGGGTAGCCGACGTAGTGCATCCGTTCCTCGAAGGTGCCCGGCGGAAGTTTGTAGGTGGTCCCACCGCCGCGGTGCGCCCAATACGTGGCGCCGTCCTTGCGCTTTTGGGCTTTCGGCTCCCGGAACAGTCCGATCTCGACGATCGACGCGTGGGTGTGCGGGGTGTGGTACATGTCGCCGGCGAAGTTCTCCGCGCCGATCTTCCAGTTCGCCTTGATCCGCCAGCGCTGCGGGCCCCGCACCTCGACGCCGCCGGCGCTTTGCTTGGTGTAGTAGTCCAGGTAGAACCTGAAGTCGCCGAGGAAGTCGTCCAGCGGTTCGGCATTCGGATCCAGGCTGATGAACAGCAATCCGTTGTAGCTCGCGAAATTCGGTGCGGGCAATAGGGTTTGGTCCTTGGCGAACCCCTCGTCCCCACCGTAGGCCTCCCGGTGGAACGGCAGCCCGGTGAGCCGGCCGTCGTTGCGGTAGGTCCAGCCGTGGTACGGGCAGCGGAAGTTGGAGGCGTTGCCCATTTCCGCGCGACACACCTGCATGCCGCGATGCAGGCACATATTGAACACGGCCCGCACGGTGCCGTGTGAGTCCCGGGTGATGATGAACGAGTCGTCGAGGACCCGGCGCACGATGTAGTCGCCGTCCTGCGGGATTTCGGACTCGTGACCCACGAACGTCCACGCCCGCCCGAACAGCCGCTCCTTCTCCAGCGCGAACAGTTCCGCGTCGTTGTAGATGTGCGCGGGGATCATCCCGCGGCGCACATTCTCGAAGACCTCGGTCAGTTCGCCGCCCCGGTCCGCCATCGAATCCTCTGTTCTACAGAAATGTTCTCCGCTCAGTAGAATCTCGCAGTCTTCGGCGCTGGTCAATCGCCGGGGCGATCGCGCCGCCGGGCGTCCACCAGAAACCTTTCGGCCGATTCACAGGATGCGCACACTCACACGGCGGAAACCCGCGGCTACGGTGGGTCACGGCCGGCGTTCGGTGTATGTGAGCGCGGAGTAAAGTGGGGGTAATCGTTCGGGTTTGCGGTTGTTTACCCGTTATTTCCCACTGATTTGAGGAAAGGCAGGGTGCCATGGTGGGTCGGCCACGAGGGGGTCGATTGCAGCAGGTCGGATCGAAGGTTCTGGCCGCTATCGGGCGCCAAGAGTGGATGGATCGACCGAGCTATCGGTTCGAACATCTGCTCAGCTTCGCCTACAACGGGCTGGGCGGCGCCCGCAACACCGTCACCAACGCGCTCAACGGTGTCTGGCTCGGGCACCCGGTGCACCCGCCGCTGGCATCGCTGACCAGTGGCGCGCTCGGCACGACGGTGGCGCTGGACGCACTCAGCATGCTGCCGGGCCAACCGGTCTCCGAGGTCGTCGACGCGTCGCGATTCGCCTCCCGCGCCCTCGGGGTCGCCATCCTGGCCAGCCTGGGCTCGGCCGTCACCGGCGTCACCGACTGGCAGCACACACACGAGGAGGACCGCCGGGTCGGCGCGGTGCACGGCCTGTTGAACGTGGCGGCCACCGCGCTGTACATGCAGTCCTGGTGGGACCGGCGCAAGGGGCGCCACGGTCGCGGCATCGTGCTCACCGCGCTCGGCTACGGCATCACCGTTGCCGGCAGCTACCTCGGCGGGGCGCTGGTCTTCGACTCCGGCATCGGCATCGACCAGTCGGGCCCGCGGCTGCGCACCTCCACCTGGACGCCGGTGCTGCCCGCGAGCTCGTTGAACGGCAAACCGGTGCGCGTCGAGGTCGACGGCGTGGGCCTGGTGGTCTGTCAGACCAAGCCCGGTGAAGTCGGGGCGTACGGAGAATTCTGCCCACACCTGGCCGCCCCGATGGCCGACGGCTGGATGGACCGCGGCCGCTTGGTGTGTCCCTGGCACGGCTCATGGTTCTCGGCCGAGTCCGGCGAAGTGGTGCGCGGCCCGGCAGCGGCGCCGCTGCCGTGCTACGAGGCCCGGTTGGTCGACGGAGTGGTCGAAGTCCGCGGTGAGCAGCAGCCCGCTCCCGGTGGCGCGGCCGGAATCGCTAAAGGAGGAGCAAATTGAACGCCTACGACGTTCTCAAAGATCACCACATCGTGCTCAAGGGCCTCGGCCGCAAGATCAGTGAGGCGCCCGTGAATTCCGAAGAGCGCCATGCCCTTTTCGATGACATGCTGCTCGAACTCGACATCCACTTCCGCATCGAGGACGACCTGTACTACCCGGCGCTGCGCGCGGCCACCAAGCTGATCGCGGTCGCGCACGCCGAACACCGCCAAGTGGTCGACCAGCTGTCGATGCTGCTCAAGACCCCGCAGAGCGCCCCCGGCTACGAGGACGAGTGGAATTCGTTCAAGGCCGTCCTGGAGGCGCACGCCGACGAAGAGGAACGCGACATGATCCCGGCTCCGCCGCAAGTGAAGATCACCGATGCGGAGCTCGAGGAGTTGGGCAACCAGATGACCGCCACCATCGAGCGATACCGCGCCTCGGCCGTGCACCGCCTGCGGATCAAGGGCCGCGCGGCGTTGATCCGCGCCCTGTAGCCTCTCGAACCGACAACGCCGCCCACTTGCGGGATTCGGTGGATCATCGAGAGTAGCGTCACGGCTCATGGACGCCGAGTGTGTCGCTTCTCAGGCTGACATCACTGCGGAGATCGCCCGCATCGCAGCGCAATACCCGGGCGCGGCCGGGGGAGTCGGGCCGCACGGGCAGCCGCGGCTCGACTATCCGCCCTACCGCAGCACGACGCTGCGCCATCCGAAGCGATCCCTGGTCGCTGTCGATCCCGAGGGGGTCGAACTCTGGGCGCCGTGCTTCGGTGATCGAGACGTCGACCCGCTCGACGCCGACCTGACGGCCGGGCATCCGGGTGAGCCGATCGGGGAGCGCGTGGTGGTAAGCGGCCGGGTCGTCGACGAAGGCGGTCGGCCCGTGGCGGGTCAACTGGTCGAGATCTGGCAGGCCAACGCGGGCGGGCGCTATCGCCACCAGCGCGACCAGCACCCGGCCCCGCTCGACCCGAACTTCACGGGTGCCGGCCGGTGTCTGACCGGGCCGGACGGCTCGTATCGGTTCGTGACCATCAAGCCCGGCCCCTACCCGTGGCGCAACCACCACAATGCCTGGCGCCCGGCGCACATCCATTTCTCCCTCTTCGGAACCGCTTTCACCCAGCGCCTGGTCACCCAGATGTATTTCCCGGGCGACCCCATGTTCGAGCTGGATCCGATCTTTCAGTCGATCCTCGATCCGGCCGCCCGGCAACGGCTGATCGCCCGCTACGACCACGACCTCACCGAGCCGGAGTACGCGACCGGGTACCGATGGGACGTCGTCCTGGCCGGCGGCGCGCCGACACCCACCGAAGGCGCTCATGACTGAATCAGCTTGCACGCCAGGGCAAACCGTCGGGCCCTTCCTCGACCTGGGATTGCCGTACCCCGGTGACAGCAAGCTGGTCGACGACGGCCATCCGCAGGCCATCCGGCTGCACGGCACGGTGTACGACGGCGGCGGCGCCGTGGTCCCGGATGCACTGGTCGAACTGTGGCAGCCCGACGGCGCGGGACGCATTGCGCGGCAAGCCGGTTCGCTGTGCAGAGGCTCGGCAGCGGATCGGCGCCATCGCGACCATGCGTCGATCGCAAGCGCGGCGCTTGCGCCGGGCGCAGCGGATCGGCGCCATCGCGACCATGCGTCGTTCACCGGCTGGGGCCGGTGCGCGACCGACGGCACCGGGCGATACGCGTTCACCACCCTGGCCCCCGGCTCGGTGATCGACGGGCGGCCCCCGTTCTTCGCGCTCACCGTGTTCGCGCGGGGGCTGTTGAATCGGCTGTTCACCCGCGCCTACCTGCCCGGAGCCGAGCCGGACGCCGATCCGCTGCTGGCGGCCGTTTCCACCGAGCGCCTCCCCACCTTGCTCTGCGTCGCCGAAAACCGCTCCTCGACATACCGTTTCGACATTCACCTGCAGGGCCCGGCCGAGACCGTATTCCTCGCATATCGGGCGGACCCGCGATGACCAACCTGCTGTGGCCCGGAGACCATCGAGCCGGCGAGCACATGACGGATCAGGCGCTGCTGGGGTCGATGGTCGCGGTGGAATCCGCGTGGCTGGGCGCGCTGGCGGCCGCCGGTCTGACGCCCGCCGACTGCGTCGGCGTCGACCTGTGGAATCTGGTCACGCACAACGACTGTGAGGCGCTCGCGGTTACCGCCGAGGACGGTGGCAATCCGGTCATTCCGCTGGTGAAGCTGCTACGCGAACGCGCGGAGCCGGCCGTGGCGCCGTGGATCCACCGCGGACTCACCAGCCAGGACGTCCTGGACACCGGTCTGATGCTGGCCGCGCGCGCGGTCGCCGATGACCTGATCACACAGCTCAGAGAGCAGATTTCCGCGCTGTCCGAACTCGCCACACGACACCGGGCCACGCCGATGGTGGCCCGCACCCTCACCCAGCACGCCGCGCCCACCACCTTCGGCGCCAAGGCCGCTGGCTGGCTCAACGGGGTCATCGACGCCTTCGAGCGGGTGGCCGCGCTGACCACACCGGCTCAAATCGGTGGCGCGGCAGGGACCTTGGCCGCCACCACGGAGCTGGCCGCATTGCTCACCGGCACGCCCGACCCGGCCGGGGTGTCGGCCGACCTCGCCGCGAACGCGGCAACGGCGTTGGGCCTGGCGCTGCGGCCTCCGTGGCACACCGCGCGCGCACCGATCACCGCGGTCGGCGACGCCTTCGTCGGCTGCACCGACTGCTGGGGCCGCATCGCCTCCAACATCGTCACGCTGGTCCGCCCGGAGATCGCCGAGCTCAGCGAGCCGGCAGCCGAGGGCCGCGGCGGTTCGTCGTCCATGCCGCACAAGCGAAACCCCGTGCTATCCATCCTGAT
>NZ_JAICZA010000272.1 GCF_025933915.1 Mycobacterium sp. | reverse complement strand
GCCACCTCGTGCAGGCCGATCGGCGCTGCGATGGAAGCCACACCGGCGGCCGCGCCGCCAATGGCGGTCAGCGCCGCCACCCCCGTGGCAATGGACTTCACGGTTTTCACAGGTCCCCCTTCGATACACATGGACCGTGGCGGGATTTCGCGGATGCGACGCGCGCGGTCACACGTCTTCATGGTTGAAGATGGTGTAAGTGTGCCTTGTGACACGGGCATTTGTGTCTCAGGTTGGTCACGTTACGACGACGCTACCGCGGCGACGCGTGAAAACACACTGAATGACCTGTGCCGCAAGTGAGTACCGGCACGAGTCTTGGTCGGTCATTCGCCCGCCAGCGCCTCAAGCAGGCTCTTGGGCCGGATATCCGACCAGTTCTGTTCGACGTACTGCAGGCAGTCCTCGCGGCTCGCTTCACCGAAGACCACCCGCCAGCCGGCCGGTGTGTCAGCGAAGGTCGGCCAGAGGCTGTGCTGGTCCTCGTCGTTGGCCAGTACCACGAAGGTCGCGGTTTCGTCATCAAAGGGGTTGGCGCTCATCATGTCTCCTTCGCACGGGATACTTGGACGGGCTGATAGTGGAACCCAACACCCGATCGGATAGCAGTCCGAGGCAGCTCAGGTTGGGAAACCCCGGCCCCTGGGTCAGCCCTGACAGGTTCGGCAGGAACAACTTGGGAGTGACGTCTGTGACGGCGAGGTCATAACCTATCGCCTCCTGCAACCGCTCCGAAGTCAGGGGCCCACCCAGGCCCAGTTCGAGCAGATCAAGCGCATCCTGACTGAACAATGATGCGAACCAAAGCGAATCAGCACCGGAACCGTCGATGACGAGATCAAACCCGTGGACGGTCTCGAGGTTCTCGCTGCCGCGGTTGGTGGACAGCGTCAGCCGGATCTGCCCCTGCCTGCCGACCGCGTGAGCGACGCGGCCCCGCAGGTGGTGGATGCGGTCGTCGGCCAGCAACGCCTCCTGCACGTTCGACGAAAACACGCCGCGGTCGGTGCGGGCCAACGCATCTCTGCGTTCGGCGAGGGTGAGGGCCGGCCAGTTGCTGGGGTCGGAGAACAGCGAGTTCTCGAAAAACCCCTCGCCGCGGGTGAACAGCGTCGCCTGGGGAGAAATGACGGTGATGCTCGAGACTCGGTGCCGGAACAGCTCATTGAGCATCGTCGCGGCCGTCTCGCCGCCGCCGATCACCGCGACCCGCTCGGCGCTGATCCGGTCATGATTGGCGGCGCGGTCCCAGAACTGGGCGATCGACAGGACGCGCGGATTGCCTGGAAGCAACGACTTTTCGGCCTGACCGGGTCCGGTGATCATCAACGCATCGGCGTGCACCGTGGTCTCGTGGGTGTGCAGCGCCCAGCGATCCCCGGTGACGGCCAGCCGTTCGACCTCGCCATGCACCACGCTCATGCCCACGTGGTCGGCGACCCAACTCAGATACTGGCTCCACCGGCGATGCGCCGGGGCGGGTCTGCCGCGGTCGATCCACTCGGCGAACGACGCCGTGGCGATCAGGTAGGACTGCCAGCTGTAGCGGGTCATCCGCTCGTCCAGCTCGGCGTTGCGGCGCGGCACCAGCGCCGAGCGGTAGGGAAAGCCGACGTCCTTTTCCGGGCTGGTGCCCAGCCGGTGGGCGCCGTCGGTCCAGCCGCCGCTGGCCTGCCAGTTCGCCGCGACACCGATCCGGTCCACGGCGACCACGTCCGGAACCTCGACGCCCATGTCACGCAGTACGGAAGCCTTGGCGGCCACGGCCACCGCCTTGGCTCCAGCGCCCACGATCGCGAGTGTGCTCATTTCAACGTCTCCCGCAACGAATCGATCCAAAGTTCTTGCAGCGCGGTGATGTCTGCGTCGGTGAGAATGTCGGGCAGCGCGCGCCACTGCGCGGCCAACACCCGCTCTCCGCTGTATGTCAGCACCATCGCCGCGACGGTGAGCTCGTGGCGCACCGCCAGCTCGGGCTCCGGGACCGGCGAGACCCCGGCAAGCAGTTCGCGCTCGAGCGTCAGCCCGGTGCCGCCCCCGGTGTGGGCGGCGCCCAGGTAATTCAGCAACAGCTGCGGGGGCGCAAATCGGGCGAGCCGTTCGGCGGTGTCGTCCCGCAGGTAGCGCAGCAACCCGAAGTCGAGTCCATCGCCCGGGATCGCCGCCAGCTTCTCCGCCACCGTGTGCGGGTCGGCCGAGTGCAGCCGCACCGGGTAGATGGAGCTGAGCAGGCCCACCGTGTCGCCGGTGTCGATGGCGTGCGCGCCCGGCCCGTCGACCAAACTGTCCGCGCGGCCGTGTGTTTCGAGCGCCAGCAGCGGAGGCGGCGTGGCCTGACCGCGTAGCCGCCGCCAGCGCGTCACCGTCGCCGCGGTGGCGGCGACCAACAGCGTGGGCAGCGGCAGACCCGAATTCAGCAGCCGGCGTGTGAGGTCGGCGTCGGTGGCGACGTTGCGGACGATCAGATCGCGGGCCCGATCGCGGCGGGGATCGAGCCGCCGGGCGCCGAGGTCGGGGTCGTCGCCGTCCAACTCCGACGCCCAGAATCGCACCGTGTCCAACCCGTGCGCACGCGCGGTGAGCGCGTGCGCCCAGCGCCGATAGCTGGTGTGTTCGCGGATGGGTGCCGGTGAGTGACCGGTGGCCGATGCCGTCAAGGCGGCACCGAGTTCACCGAGGATCACCCGCCACGACGCCGGGTCCAGCGCCACGACGTGCGCGGCCAGCAACAGCACGCTCTCGCCGGCCGGGGGTCGCAGCCACACCGCGGCCAGCAGCGTTCCGCGTTCGGGGTCCAAACGGTCAACGGCCCGGGCGACCCGGGCCGGTACCGCCGCGCCCAGGTCGTCGACCTCGACCTCTTCGAGGTCGGTGAGGACGTCCGCGGCCGGTACCGGAACCAGGGTCATGGTGGAGCGATCGACCCGGGTGCGCAGCACTTCATGGCCGTTGATGATGCTCGCCAGCGCGGCATCGAGCTGTTCGCGTCGCAGCGTCTCGGGCAGCCGGATGGCTTCGGTCTGGGCGAGCCGGCGCGGGTCGCCGTGTTCGTAGAGCCACCGGCCGTTGGGCAGCAACGGCATTGGCCCGGTTCCGTCGTCTACCCGCTGGGTGGCCGTGGCGGTTTCGGAGTCGATCGCCTCGGCCAGTTGGCGGATGTTGGTGCAGTCGAGGATCAGTCTGGCGCGCAGCGCGATTCCACGCGCCCGGGCCGCCTGTACCACCGACAGCGCCATGATGCTGTCCAGCCCCAGCTGCAGGAAGTCGGCGGTGACGTCGACGCGCGGGTGCCCCAGCAGCTCGGCGAGCAGTTCGGCCAGCGCGGATTCGGTGGCGGTCTCGGGCGTCGTCGCCCCGGCGACGGACTCGG
>NZ_JAICZA010000046.1 GCF_025933915.1 Mycobacterium sp. | reverse complement strand
CCGCTAGCTCGATGGCGGCGGCCCGCCGCGCCCGGCTACGGCCTGTAGTGGTGACCCGCTGCGCCCGGCTACGCCGCGCTTGCGATCGCCACGGCCGCGCTTGCGACCCCCGCTAGCCCAGGACGCCCGGGTTGCGCTGGTCGCCCGGGAAACCGTCGGCGACGATCGCCGCCAGCTCCGTGAGCGCTTCGCGGGTCCCGCGCCGCAACCGGTCCAGGTCGATCTCGGCGCCCTCCTCGAGATGCGGGTCGAACGGCACCAGCTGGACCGCGCGGCAGCGCCGGGAGAAGTGGTCGATCACCTTGTTCATGTCGACCTTGCCCGGGCGCGGGCGCACCCCGTTGATGACCGCGATCGAATTGCGGACCAGGTCTTGGTGGCCGTGGGCGTCCAGCCAGTCCAGCGTCGCCGACGCGCTGCGCGCGCCGTCGATGGACGCCGAGCTGACCACGACCAGGGCGTCGGCCTTCTCCAGCACCGACGTCATCACCGAGTGCAGCAACCCGGGGCCGCAGTCGGTGAGCACCAGCCCGTAGAACCGTTCCAGGATTTCCAGGATCCGCGCATAGTCCTCGGCGCTGAACGCTTCCGAAATGGCGGGGTCCGTCTCCGATGCGAGCACCTCCAGACCGCTGGGACCCTTTGAGGTGTAGCGGCGCACGTCGCTGTAGCGCTCGATGGTTCCGGCGTCGTGGAGCAGCTGGCGCACCGTCGCGGCCGTCTCCAGGGGGATCTTCTGGCTGAGCGTGCCGCGGTCGGGGTTGGCGTCCACGGCCACCACCCGGTCGCCGCGAATGGACGCAAAGGTGGCGCCCAGCGTCGCGGCGACCGTCGTCTTGCCGACCCCGCCCTTCAGCGACAGGAACGCCACCCGATACGAGCCCCGCAACGGACGGTTCACCTGGGCGACCAGGTTGTTGTATCGGCTCGCGCGAGGGCTCTCGCCCAGGTTGATGAGCCCGCCGGACATCTTGTACAGCAGCAGGCGCCACCCGTCGGACGGCGGTGGCTGAACCGGCCGCAACAACATGCCGGTGGACAGTTCCGGATACGGCGTGTGTGGCAGGTGCTCGGGACGCTGCGGCACCCCCCGGACCTGCGTGGGCGGCGCGTCCGGGCCGGTGTAGTAGGCGCCGTAGGCGGTGGGGTCGACGCGCGGGATACCGGTGACCGGTGTGGAGTCCCACGGCGGCATCCCGGGTCGGGGCGCCGTGGGAGGGGCCGCCTCCTGGTGCTCGGGCCCGGGGACGCGACGTTCGGTGCGGAATCCGGCGAAGACGCGAGTGGGGGCGTCCCCGCCCGAATCCGACTGCGGTTCGCCGGTCTCCTGCGGGCCCGCCGACGACGACTGTGGGGGAATTTGCGTGGTTGGTTGTTCGGGCGCCCCCACGCCCGCCATTGGATGCTCGGACACTGCATTCCCCCTTGTTGTGCGCACTCGGTGTGCGCTATTCCCTTTTGTGCCTTATTCGGGGCGGTTGTTCACCTAGTTCGCCCTCAACCCACGCCCGCATAAGAATGCAGGCCGACAGTGACCAGATTAACGAAGAACAAATTGAAGATCATGGCTACAAACCCGGCGACATTGATCCAGGCGGCTTTCCTGTCCCGCCATCCGGCGGTCGACCTGGCGTGCAGGTAGGCGGCGTAGATCACCCACGCGACGAACGACACCGTCTCTTTGGGGTCCCAGCCCCAATATCTGCCCCAGGCTCCTTCGGCCCAGATGGCCCCGAAAATGACACCGAAACCGAACACCGGGAACGCGAAGATCGTGGTGCGGTAGGCGATGCGGTCCAGGGTCGGCGCGTCGGGGAAGCGCCGCACCAGCCGGGCCGGCGCGCTAACACTTCCATCGGCGGCGGGATCCGCCGCTAGCCGGGAGGTGCGCAGCAAGAACAGGATGCTGGCGATCCCGGCGACCATGAACACCCCGGACCCCAGGCTGACCACCGACACGTGGATGGGCAACCAGTAGGACTGCAGCGCGGGCATCACCGGCGCGGCATTGGTGTAGAGCCAGCGTCCGGACACCGTGAGCAGGATCAGCACCGGCAGCAGCAGAAAGACCCACAGCGGGCGGTATTGGCGGCGGCGCAACACGATCGCCCCGGCGATCAACCCGCACAAGCAGGTCAGGTTGATGAATTCGTACATGTTGCCCCACGGCACCCGCATCGTGGCCAGGCCGCGCAGCACCAGGCACGCCAGCAGCAGGCCGGTGCCCAGGTAAACCACGGACAACCCGGCGCCACCGACGCGCTCGTCGATCGGGCGCTGGGCTGCCCCTTCGACCACGCCGGGGGTGGTGGCGTCGGTGCTGACCGAACCGGCCAGCACCTGGGCGCGCTGATCCACCCGACGCCCGCCCGCGTAGGCCAGCTCGAAGGCCAACAGCAACAGGGCGATGACGAGGGCGACGACGGCCGACGTGAACGCCCAGTCGGAGTAACGCGCCAGCTCGACGTTGACGTGCAGCGTGTTCATGTGACGTCCACCTGAGAACTCCTTTGGGACACCGGGGGCGTCTCGGCGAGGCCCACCGCGCCGGGCTCGCCCAGTCCGTCCAGCAACCGCTTGGTCAATCGCTCGAACTCGTCGCCCCACCCGGAGTTGTCGGTTCGCGCCAGGCCGCCCAGCTCGACGTTCACCGTACCGGGTGCGCCGCCGGCGTCGGGCGTCAGACGGACCCACACCCGGCGGCGCCGCACCAGCAGCGACACCACCAGACCGCCCATCATCGTGATCGCGAAGACGAGCACCCAGGTCTGGCCCGGGTCATGGGAGACCTGCAGGTTGACGAACGGCACGGCGCCGTCGAAGCGGATCACGGTACCGGCGGCCGGCCCCTGGTCGATGCGAACCGCCTGGCCGGCGCGCAGGTTGACGCGCTTCTCCTTGCTCAGCCGGCCCTGCTCGATCAGCCGGGGATCCAGGGTGAACAGCGACTGCGGCCGCCCGGTGTCCAGGCCGGTGTCGCCGCGGTAGATGTCGACGGCCACCGCGGGGGCGTTCAGTGCCGGGAAGCGCGACGACAAGAGTGCGCCGTCCAGCTGCTCGGTCG
The DNA here is from genome assembly GCF_025933915.1 of Mycobacterium sp. Lineage (GTDB taxonomy): Bacteria > Actinomycetota > Actinomycetes > Mycobacteriales > Mycobacteriaceae > Mycobacterium. Next base: position 26,613 of record NZ_JAICZA010000046.1, on the reverse strand, counting down.
GCGCCAGCAGGCCCTGGATGGCGATCTGATGCTTGCGGCGCTCCGCGGGGTCGGGGTAGCTGCCAGCCGGCGGATCGATCCGCGCCACGCCCGACGAGAGCAGGGTTCGCGGATCGTCCGGTCGCCACTGCACGGTCGACGTGCGGACCTGCCCGTCCGGGAAAGTGACGGTGAAGGTGGGCGCGTAGCCGTGCCCCTGCAGGTACACGCGATCACCGCCGAGCCGCAGCGGGTGGTTGACCTCCAGCTGGTAGTGCCGCCAGGTGTTGGCGGTCAGGTCCTCGCCGGACTGATAGTCGATGTGCGCGGCGAACGAGGTGGCCTGCCCGGACGGCAGGTAGTGCGCCACGAAGTCGTCGACCCGGATGCACACCGGGTGCAGCGAGGTGCCGTCGACGGTGTTGCCGGCCCGGAACGAGTCGAACGCGGCCGGCGACGCGGAACAGAAGCCCGGGCCCCCGTCGGCGACGACGATCACGTTGCCCTCATAGCCGAACAGCTTGCCGGCCGCCACCGCGGCCAGCAGGCCCAGCAGGGAGAAGTGGAAGAGGATGTTGCCGAATTCGCGCAGGTAGCCCTTCTCAGCCGACACTTCCACGACTTCCGAATCCGCTGGATCGGTGCCGTCGTGGTGCCGGATGGCGGTGCGCCAGCCGCGCAGCAGACCGGTGATCGCGTTGGCCAGGGTGTTCAGCTGTTCAGCGCCGGCCTGGATCTGCTGGCTGGAGTACTTCGGCAGCCGGGCCAGGTTGCGGGGGGCGGCAACCGGGGTGGACCGCAGGCTGCGGACATGCTCGATCATCCGCGGGGTGACGCAGCCGACCAGGGACACGAACAGCAGCACATAGATCGCGGTGAACCAGAAGCTGGAAAACACGTTGAAGGCCTGCAACCGATCCAGCCACGGCCCGATCACCGGGTGGGCTTTCAGGTAGTCGTCGACCTTGCCGGCGTTGAGGCTGCGCTGCGGCACCAGCGCCCCCGGTATCGCGCCGAGCGCGAGCAGGAACAACAGCACCAGCGCGGTGCCCATGGACGTCAGCGCGCGCCAGGTGTTGCGCGCCTTCTGCGCGAGCAGACGCAGAATCGCACGGGGACGGGTCTTTTCGTGCGATTCTGCGTCTGCTCGCGGCTCTACGGGCGCGCTCAAATCGGGAGCCTCACGTCGGACACGAACGCGTCGCGCAGCCAGGAGACGAAGTCGTTCCACACGCCGGTGACCAGCAGGGCCCCGACCGTGATCAGCAGCACGCCGCCGAACACCTGGATGGCCCGGGTGTGCCGGCGCAGCCAGCCCATCCCCGCCACCGCGCCCGCCGAGCCGAATGCCAGCAGCACGAACGGGATGCCCAGGCCCAGGCAGTACGCGATCACCAACACGGTTCCGCGCGCCACGCTGGCGCCGTCGGTGGCCGAGGCGACGGTGATCACGCCGGCCAGCGTCGGCCCCAGGCACGGCGTCCAGCCCAAGGCGAACACCGCGCCCAACACCGGCGCCCCGGCGACCGTGGTCAGCTGCCGCGGGCTGAACCGGGCCTGGCGTTGCAGGGCCGGGACGAGCCCGACGAACACCAGCCCCATCACGATGGTCAGCACGCCGCCGGCCCGCTGCAGCAGCAGCTGGTTGGTGATCAGCGCGGTCGTCATGCCGAGGACGGCGACGGTGCCGAGCACGAACACCGTGGTGAACCCGGCGACGAACAGTGCCGCCGAGCCGGCGACCCGCCACCGGGCGCCCGGCGCGGCTTTGACCGGGTTTTTGTCGGCGCCGGCGCGGTCAAATTCGTCAACGCCGACGACCGCGGCCAGGTACGAGAGATAACCGGGCACCAACGGCACCACGCAGGGCGAGGCGAACGACACCAGCCCTGCCAGCAGGCACACGCCGAGCGCCACCAAAAGCGGCCCGGCGGCGGCGATCTGGGTGAAGCCGGTCATTCTTGCGCCATTCGCTGCACCACGGGCTGCAGGTCGGCCGCCAGCATTTCCCGCAGGAAGACCGCCGCGACGCGGTGCTGGCGGTCCAGGATCAGCGTGGACGGGATCACGGTGGTGGGGTACCTGCCGCCGAACGCGATCAGGGTGCGCATGGCCGGGTCATAGATCGACGGGAACGTGACGTGCCGGTCGTTCACGAAGTCCAACGCCGCTTGCCGGTTGTTGTCGCGGACGTCGATGCCCAGAAAAGACACCCCGGCGCCGCGGGTGGCGTCATACACCTGCTGGAGCTGGCTGACCTCGGCCCGACACGGTCCGCACCACTGCCCCCAGACGTTGATGACCACGACCCGGCCGGCGAAGATCGGATCGTCCAGCGACAGCGTGTGCGCGGGGTCGGCCAGGTCGGCGCCGGACAGTGGGCCGGGGCGGCCACGGCTGGACGGCGGGTTGTAGTAGATGTCGGTCTTGCCGCCGGGCGACACGAATTCGAAGGTGCCGCCCTGGGCGACCGCGTCATGGCCGGAGGAACAGCCGGCGAGCAGGCTCGTCAGCAGCACCCCGGCCATCGCCTGTCGCCAGATGGTCACGGCGCCGCCGGCTGGCAGTACTCGACGCCGGCCAGCCGGTCGCCGTCGTAGACCAGGGTCGTCACCGACGCGAGGCCGCATTGCCGCCGCCGCGGGTCGTGCCAGAGCCGCTGACCGGTCAGGTGCAGGCGCAGCGTCCACACCGGCAGCTGGTGGCTGACGCACAACACCTCGTGGCCGGCGCCGCGGGCGCGGGCCTTGTCGACCGCCGTCTCCATCCGGGCCGCGATCTCGGCGTAGGGCTCGCCCCAGGACGGCCGGAGCGGGTTGCGCAGCTGCCACCACACCCTCGGGTCGCGCCAGGCGCCGTCGCCGGGGCTGACGCGGCGGCCCTGGAAGAAGTTGGCGGACTCGATCAGGTCCGGGTCGCTGTCGACGGGAAGGCCGTGCCTGGCGGCGATGGGCGCGGCGGTTTCCTGGGCACGTTGCAGGGGCGAGGCGATCACCGCGACGATGTCGCGGTCGGCGAGCGCGTCGGCCACCGCGGCCGCCTGCGCCCGGCCCGCCTCGGACAGGTGAAACCCGGGCAGCCGCCCATAGAGGATGCCGCTCGGGTTGTACACCTCGCCGTGCCGGACGACGTGCACCCGGGTTTGCTCGGCCATCAGGATTTCCCCTCCTCGGCTTCGGCGGCGGCCCTGGCCGCGGCCGGCAGGGCGTCGGCGATGCGGTCGAACGCGCCGTCGTCCAGCGCGGTCGAGACGAACCACGCCTCGAAGGCGCTGCACGGTGGGTAGACGCCCGCGTCCAGCAGCGCGTGAAAGAACGGCGGATAACGCCAGGTCTGACTGGCCCGCGCGGACGCGAAATCCGTCACCGGCGTGTCCGAGAAGAACACGCTGAGCATGTTGCCGGCCCGCGGAATCTGGTGCGGCACACCAGCATTCGTCAGAGCCTCGGAGAAGAGCCCGGCCAGCCGGTCCGCGTTGGCATCCAGCGCGGCGTAGGCGGCGGCATCGGCGTTGCGCAGCGTCGCCAGCCCGGCGGCCATGGCGACCGGGTTTCCCGACAGGGTGCCTGCCTGATACACCGGGCCCAGCGGCGCCAGCCGTTCCATCACCTCGGCCCGCCCACCGAACGCGGCGGCGGGCAAGCCGCCGCTCATCACCTTGCCGAAGGTGAACAGGTCGGCATCGACGGGATCGATTCCGTACCAACCACTTCGGCTGACCCGGAAACCCGTCATCACCTCGTCGATGATCAGCAGCGCGCCGTGTTCGGCGGTGAGCGCGCGCAGCGCCGCGTTGTAGCCCGCCGCGGGCGGAACCACCCCCATGTTGCCGGGGCTGGCTTCGGTGATCACTCCGGCGATCTGGTCGCCGAACCGGGCGAAAACGGCGGCGACGCTGTCAACGTCGTTGTAGGGCAACACGATGGTGTCGGCCGCCGTCGCCCCGGTGACGCCCGGCGAGGACGGCAGACCCAGCGTCGCAACCCCGGAGCCCGCGTCGGCGAGCAACGCGTCGACATGGCCGTGGTAGCAACCGGAGAACTTGATGATCTTGGCCCGGCCGGTGAAGCCGCGGGCCAGCCGCACCGCACTCATGGTGGCCTCGGTGCCGGAGTTGACCAGCCGGATCCGGTCCACCGGCGCCACCCGCCCGATCATCTCGGCGGCCAGCTCGCTCTCCGCCGGAGTGGGCGCCCCGAACGACAGACCCGAGGCGGCGGCCTTGGCGACGGCGTCGACGACGGCGGGGTGGGCATGCCCCAGGATCATCGGCCCCCACGAACAGACCAGGTCCACGTACCGGTTGCCGTCGGCGTCGGTCAGCCAGCACCCGCGGGCCTGCGTGATGAACGGCGGCGTCCCGCCTACCGCCGTGAACGCTCGAACGGGAGAGTTGACCCCGCCGGGAATGACGGCGCAGGCGTCCTCGAACAACCGTGCCGACACCGCCGTGGCCCGTGGGGTCCCCGCGGCGTGCGCGATCGCCTGGTCACTGCTTCCCATGACGACCAGTGTCCCAGCCTTCGCGGCCCATCCAACTACAGGGTGTAGCAGAAGGGGCCGAGGGTTGATGTCGCCCGGTGCCGGCGAGTTGGATAGTGGCATGCAATTACCACAACGCGTAGCCCGCTTCAACCGGCACGTCACCAACCCGATTCAGCGACTGTGGGCCGGCTGGGCCCCATCCTTCGCCATCATCGAGCACGTCGGACGGCGCTCCGGAAAGCCTTATCGCACACCGGTGAATGCGTTGACCGCCAGCATCGACGGCAAACCCGGCGTGGCGATCCTGCTGACCTACGGCCCCGACCGGGACTGGCTGAAGAACCTGACAGCGGCCGGAGGCGGACGGATACGCCGCTACGGTAAGACGTCCGGCATCACCGACCCACAAGTCGTCACCAAGGCGGAGGCAGCGTCGCATGTCGTCCGCGGGCGGCGGATCTTCGCGCGTCTGCCATTCGAGCAGGCGGTTCTGTTCACGCTGACGCCCTGACCACCGGGTGATGCGGATCGCGGCGATCGTCGAGCGGGCGGTCGGCCTCGGCAGCGGTCGACGCCCTGCGCCCGCCAATGCGGTGGTCAACTTCTCCCATCACACGGTTTCTGTGGTCGCGGTGATCACCGACGTGATCCGGCACGGGCGGCCCGTGGTGGGCGTGGCCTTCGACTCGATCGGGCGGTTCGCGCAGAGCGGAATCCTGCGGGACCGGATGATTCCGCGGGTGCTGGCCGCCTCCCCCGATGCGCTGCTGGACGCGTCCGGGCTCCTCGACCCGGCCGCGGTCCTGGCGTGCGCGCTGACCGACGAGAAACCCGGCGGTCACGGGGACCGGGCGGCGGCGGCGGGCGCGCTGGAACTGGCGTGCTGGGACCTCAATGCCAAACTGCGCGACGAGCCCGCGTGCGTGACCATCGCCCGCCATGCCGGACGAGAACCCGCGCCGGCGGTGCCGGTGTATGCCGCCGGCGGTTACTACTACACCCGGGGCGGTGCCGATCAGCTGCGCCGGGAAATACGCGGGTACCTCGACCTCGGCTATGACGCGGTCAAGATGAAGATCGGTGGCGCCACGCTGGACCAGGATCTGGCGCGGATCGAGGGCGTCATCGACATCGTCGGTGACGCGGGACGGGTCGCGGTCGACGCGAACGGCCGGTTCGACCGGGACGAGGCCATCCGTTGGGCGAGCGCGCTGGCCCCCTACGGCCTGCGCTGGTACGAGGAGCCGGGCGATCCGTTGGATTACGCGCTGCACCAGGCGGTGACGGACTGCTATGCCGGCGCGGTGGCCACCGGCGAAAACCTCTTCTCGGTGCCGGACGTGACGAATCTGGTTCGCTACGGGGGCATGCGGCCGGATCGTGATGTCTTCCAGATGGATCCGGGACTGAGCTACGGGCTATGCGAATACGTGCGGATGCTCGACGTGGTGGAAACCCATGGTTTTGACCGCCGCTTCGCGTTCCCGCACGGCGGGCATCTGATCAACCTGCACGTCGCGGCCGGCCTCGGCCTGGGCGGGTGTGAGGCTTACCCCGGAGTGTTCGCGCCGTTCGGCGGCTATCCCGACACCTGCGTGGTTACGGGGGGCCGGATCGCGCCGACGGACGCCGCGGGTTTCGGGCTCGAGCAAAAGGCGGGTCTTGCCGAACTGATCGCGGAGCTGACCGGAGACAGCGGATGAAGATCGCGGTAATAGGTTGCGGTGCAATGGGTTCCATCTATGCTGCCAGGCTGGCGGCCGCGGGCAACGACGTGCTGGCCATCGACCGCCACCAGCCCAGCATCGAACAGATCAGCCGGGGCGGGCTGCGAGTCACCGGCCCGGGCTACGACCAGGTGGTGCCGCTGCGGGCAAGCACCACCGCGCCCGACGAGCCGATGGATTTGATCGTGCTGGCGGTCAAGGCGGCCGACGTGACGGTTGGTGCGCGGCAAGCTCTTCCGATGCTGGGTGCGGCCACACCGGTGTTGACCATCCAGAACGGTCTGGGGTCGGCGGAAACCGTCGCGGGCATCGTCGGCGCCGAGCGGGTCGCCGTCGGGATCGCCAGCGGGTTCGGCGCGTCCCGCGTGGCCCCTGGCCATGTGCATCACAACGCCATGCGCGCGATGCGTTTCGGCGCCTACTCGTCGTTGCCGCATGCGACGGTCGAATCGATCGCGCGGGCCTGGGCCGATGCCGGATTCGACGCCGCCGCGGTCGCCGACATCGCCGCCATGCAGTGGGAGAAGCTCATCTGCAACGTCGCCTACAGCGCGCCGTGCGCGCTGACCGGCATGACCGTCGGCCAGGTGATGGACGACCCGCAGATGGGGCCGGTCAGCCAGGCCGCCGCGACCGAAGCGTGGACGGTCGCGCGCGCCTCCGGCATCGCGGTGGCCGTCACCGACCCCATCGCCCACGTTCGCGCCTTCGGCGCGCAGCTGCCCGACGCCAAACCGTCGGCGCTGCTGGACCACGAGGCGCGCCGGGTCAGCGAGATCGATGTCATCAACGGCGCGGTGCCACGCCAGGGTGCCCGGATCGGCGTGGCGGCCCCGGTGAACGCGACGCTGACCGCCTTGATCACGTCGATCGAACGGCAGTGGGGCTGAGTGGGCGCACGTTAATAGCCCATGCACTAGCGCTTTTGGGAGAACGGCAACCGCTTGCTCAGCCGATTATGTCGGTGCGCGACGACGTAGAGCCCCAGCACCACCGCCCAGGACAGCAGGCTGAGCCACAGTTGACTGCGCGCGGCGTGATCGAACGCCATCCGCACCAACACCGCGGTGATTCCGAGAAGAGTGAGGATCGACAGCACCGGGAAGAACCACATCTTCACCGTCAGCTTTTCCGCGGGCGTCCGGCGGCGCAGGATGATCTGCGACAGGGCGATCAGCAAGTAAACAAACAAGATAACGGCGCCCGACGAGTTGAGTAGGAACAGGAACACCGTGTTGGGGGCGACCCGGGCCATGATGACGCACGCGAATCCGACCGCCGACGAGCACAAGATCGCGATGTAGGGAACGCCGCGGCCGCTCAGCTTGACCAACCGCATCGGTGCCTCGCCCCGGTCGGCGAGCACGAACAACATGCGCGACGCCGTGTAAAGCCCCGAGTTCAAACAGGACAGCACCGCGGTGAGCACGACCGCGTTCATCACCTGATCCGCCCCGGGCAGCCCCATGTGCTTGAGCGCGGCCACATACGGCGAAGCGCCTAATTCCATGGAATCCCAAGGCAGGATCGCAACGAGCAGAAAAACCGAACCGACGAAGAAGATGCCGATGCGCGCCACGACCGAGCGGGTCGCCCTTTGGACCGCGAGTTCGGGGTCGCGACTTTCCGCCGCGGCGACGGTGACGATCTCAGCGCCCACCATGGAGAAGATCACCACCACGATGGCGGCGAACACCGCGCCCACACCGTGGGGAAAGAAACCGCCGTGCGAGTGCAGGTTGCTCAGGCCTCCGTGATGGCCCGGCATCAATCCCAGGACATACGCCGTACCCACGGCGAGGAAGATCACGATGGACGCGACTTTGATTCCGGCGAACCAGAATTCGAACTCGCCGAAGGACGACACGGAGAACAGGTTGGTCGCGGTCATCAACAGCATCAGGCCCAGCGACAGCAGCCACAGCGGGGCGTGGAACCAGTAGGTGAGTACTTTTCCGCCGGCGACCGCCTCGAAGCCCACCACGATCACCCAGAAGTACCAGTACAACCAGGCGACGGAAAACCCCGCCCAGCCGCCGAGGGCCTTGGCCGCGTAGTCGGCGAACGATCCGGTCGACGGGTTCGCGGCCGCCATCTCGCCCAGCATCCGCATCACCAGGACGATGAGCAGACCGCACAGGGCATAGGTGAGGAACGCGGCCGGGCCGGTGTCTTTGATCACCACCCCGGATCCGACGAACAAGCCGGCGCCGATCACACCGCCGAGGGCGATCATGCTGAGTTGCCGCTGCGACAGCCCTTGGCGCAGTTGCGAAGTGCCAGCCATGACCAGCCACCCCCTGAGCGCATCGCGGTGTTGGTCATCAACCACAACACATCGGGCGCCGGGACACCAGCCGGCGGTATCAGCGGCTGCGCCAGAAGGCAATCCGATCGCAATGTTGCGGGTGGTGGCAATCATCGCCGTTGGCGCTACGCTGTGTACCGATCCCGCCTCCGAACGCCCGAAAAGATCACCGCTTCGTGACCGAAAGGTCACGCCAGATCACACAATGCTTCCAATACGGCGTGGCTCGGCGGGTAATACCGGCTCAGCGCGGCATCATTGCGATCATGCCTGACCTCACACGCCGGGTGGTGCTCCGGACGGGCGCCGGTGCCAGCCTCGGAGCCGCCGGCGTGTTCGCCTTCAGCTCGCTCCTGGCTCCGGACACGGCGCACGCCGCGAGGTTGCCTCAAGCTCCCGCCCCGTTCGAGCCGCCGACGGCGGGCAGCGCCCTGCCGACCAGGCTCACCGGATCATTCGTGTCGGCCGCCCGCGGGGGCATCAAGACCAACTATGTAATCGCCATGCCGCCCGGCCAAACCGGGATGCTGCGTCCGGTGATCGCGCTACACGGCGTGGACGGCGACGCCAACCAGATGATCGACATGGGGGTTCCGGACGGGCTGGCCCGGCTGGCCAAGGAGGGCAAGCCGCCGTTCGCCGTGGTGGGCGTTGACGGTGGCAACACCTATTGGCACAAAAGGACTTCCGGCGAGGACTCCGGTGCGATGGTGCTCGACGAGCTGCTGCCGATGCTGTCCACAATGGGTTTCGACACCTCCCGGGTCGGTTTCATGGGGTGGTCGATGGGCGGATACGGGGCGCTTCGTCTGGGTGCCAAGCTGGGGCCGTCACGGACCGCCGGTATCTGCGCGGTCAGCCCGGCGTTGTACACCTCATACGCGACGAGCGCCCCGGGCGCGTTCGACAGCAACGAGGACTTCGTGCAGAACAGCGTGATGGGTCTGCCGGCGCTGAATTCGATTCCGCTGCGAGTGGACTGCGGTAACTTCGACCGCTTCTATTTCGCCACAAAGCAATTCATTTACCAGTTGAAAACTCAACCGGCAGGCAGTTTCTCGCTCGGCGGCCACGACGTCGCCTATTGGCGCACCCAATTACCCGGCGAACTGGCCTGGATGGCGACCTAGCCAACGCAGATGACACTTCGGGAGGAATCAGTCGCCAGCAGCCCACGCCACGTGGAGCGGCGGACTTCCCGAAGGGGATTCCGGCCCGACATCGAGGGACTGCGCGCCGTCGCGGTGATCGCCGTGGTGCTCTACCACGCCGGCATCCCGGGAGTCAGCGGCGGTTACATCGGGGTGGACGTCTTCTTCGTCATCTCCGGCTTTCTCATCACCGGGCTGCTCTTTCGGGAAGCGACCACCACGAATACCGTTGCGCTGGGGCGATTTTACGGTGCGCGCGCCCGGCGACTGCTGCCGGCTGCGGCCATCGTCGGCACCATCACCGCGATCGCTGCGGCCGTGGTGCTGCCGCCGCTACAGGCGCGCAGTGTGTTCCTCGACGGCATCGCCAGCGCCCTGTACGTCGGCAACTACCGGCTCGCCCTGCACGGCACCGACTACCTGACCGCCGACGCGCCGTCGCCGTTCCAGCACTACTGGTCGCTGGGCGTCGAGGAGCAGTTCTACCTGGTGTGGCCGGTGCTGATCATCGCCGTCGCCTGGTCGTTCCGGCGCATCCCGGTGCTTCGCCGCGTGCCCAGCCCGGCGCCGTACGCGGCGGTCCTCGCGGTGGTCGCCGCCGCGTCGTTGACGGCGGGCGCGCTGTGGACCCACACATCGCCGTCGTGGGCGTTCTTCTCGCTGCCCACTCGGGCCTGGGAACTGGCGGCCGGCGGCCTGGTCGCCCTGTCGATCCAGCAGTGGCGCCGGCTGTCGCTGCTGACCGCGTCGATCGCCGGCTGGGGCGGCCTGGCGTTGATCCTGCTGACCTGCACCCAGCTGGGCGCCCACACCCCCTACCCCGGCGTCCAGGCGCTGCTGCCCGTGCTGGGCACCGCGCTGATCATCGGCGGCGGCGCCGTCACCGGCGGACTCGGGCCCGGTCGGCTGCTGTGCCGCCCGGCGATGCGCGCCGTCGGCCGGATCTCCTACTCCTGGTACCTGTGGCACTGGCCGGTGCTACTGCTGATGCCGGCGCTGCTCGGCGAGCCCGCGGGACTGCCGGCCAGGTTGAGCGCGACGGCCGTCTCCGCCGGGCTGGCCGTCATCACCCTGCATCTGGTGGAGAACCCCGGCCGCTTCGCCGCGGCCCTGCGCCGCTCGGTGAGAGTCAGCCTGGTCGTGGCGGGCGGCGCCAGCGCCGCCACCGCCTGCGCATGCATGCTGCTGCTCAACGTGATCCCCGCGCCCGTCGGCCATGGGGCTGCCGCCCCGCGGGCCAACATCGTCGCGGCGCCCCCGGCCGGCATCCCCGCGCTCAGCCCCCAGGAAGCGGCGGTCCGTCAGGCCTTCGACCAGGCGCGCGTCATTCTCGCGGCGGCCGCCGGCCTGCGCGCCGTCCCGTCGAACCTCGACCCGCCCCTCGCGGAGGCGCCGGCCGACAAGGCCGCGGTGTTCGTCAACGGCTGCGTGCGATCCTGGCGCGACGTCGGACAAAGCGAGTGCGCGACCGGTGACACCGCCTCGCCGACGACCGTGGCCCTGATCGGCGACTCGCATGCGGCCATGTGGAACCCGGCGTTCGAGCAGCTCGCCGAGCAGCGGCACTGGCGGCTGGAGACGCTGGCCAAGGTGACCTGCCCGCTGCAGGAACTGCACATCGTGAGCCCGTATCTGGGCCGCGAGTACACCGAATGCGAGCAGTGGCGCGCCCAGATCATGGCCCGCATCAACGCCGAACACCCGCGGCTGGTGGTGCTGGACATGAGCCGGCGCTACGGCGGGGACTTCGGTTTCACCTCCTATGACCCGGCCTGGATCGACACCCTGGGCCGCACCGTGGCGCAATTGCGCGGCACCGGCGCGACCGTCCTGGTGCTGGGGCCTGCCGCCGACCCGCATTCCCCCGCACCGACCTGCCTGTCCGCCCACCTTGACGACGCAACCGCTTGTGCGCCAACGAGATCCGCGGCGGCAAACAGTGACGGGATCGCCGCCGAGCGTGCGGCGACGACGGGCAACGGCGGGCACTACGCCGACCTGACCGACCTGTTCTGCTCTCCCGACCGCTGCCCGCTGATCGTCGGCAACACCCTCGTGTTCCGCGACGACAACCACGTGACGACCGAGTATGCGCAGTTGGTGGCACCGCTGATGGGTGCGCTGGCGGATCGCGCCCTGGCGGACGGGTGAACCGCAATGAACTTCTTGCGGCGAACGAACGTCAGATCAGTGAAGGGCTTTTGGAGGTCTTAGTCATGTCTCCGCTGCTGCTGGCGTGCATCGCAGTCACCGCACCCGTCGCCGGGATCGGCCTGCTCCACCTGCAAGATCGCCTCGAGCGATGGGACTACGAGCGGCACGCGGAAGACTGACACCCGGTTCAAAGGGCGGTAAATCCGCGTCGTCGCGGCCGTGGTCTACGCATTTATGCCGATGTTTTGCGTCTCGGCGCGCCCGCATGCTGGCTAACATGAGCGAGATCGATACGCCGCTGGTGGACTGGAGCGAGCAAAGCATGAGCGACCTGCCGATTGGCACCGTGACGCTGCTGCTTGCCGACGTCGAAGGCTCCACGCGGTTGTGGGAAACGCAGCCGGAAATCATGGCGACCGCGCTCGAGCGCCTCAATCGAACGGTGGACGACCTGGTGGTCGCGCACGGCGGCGTGCGCCCGGTCGAACAAGGCGAGGGCGACAGCTTCGTTCTCGCGTTCGCCCGCGCCAGCGACGCCGTGGTTTGTGCGCTCGAGTTGCAGCTGGCCGCGCTGGCGCCGATCCGGCTGCGCATCGGGGTGCACACCGGGGAGGTGCAGTTGCGCGACGCCGGCAACTACGCCGGGCCCACCATCAATCGAACCGCGCGGCTGCGCGACCTCGCGCACGGCGGGCAGACCGTACTGTCCGGTGCCACCGAACCGTTGGTGGTCGACCGGTTGCCCACCGACGCCTGGTTGACGGACCTGGGTATGCACCCGTTGCGTGACCTGCCGCGCCCGGAGCGGGTCGTGCAACTCAACCATCCCGAGCTGCGCAACGAATTCCCGCCGCTGCGGTCCGCGAATGATGTTGTCGGAGCGCATCTTCCGGTCCAATTGACGAGCTTCGTGGGTCGCGGCCCGCAGATCGGTGACATCACGCAGCTGTTGAAAGAGAACAGGTTCGTGACCCTGACCGGGGCCGGCGGGGTCGGCAAGACGCGGTTGGCGATCCAGGTCGCCACCGAAGCGGCACGGGAGTTCGGTGGCGGGGTCTGGTTTGTCGACCTGGCGCCGGTCACCAATCCCGTCGTCGTGCCCGTCGTCCTGGCACGCACCCTGGGCCTAGTCGACCAGCCGGGCCGATCCACCATGGAGGCGGTGGCGAAATTTGTCGCGAATCGAAAGATGTTGCTGCTCTTGGACAATTGCGAGCATCTGCTGGACGCCAGCGCGGGCCTGGTGATCGCCCTGCTCGACGCCGGCACCGATATAACGGTGCTGGCGACCAGCCGCGAGCCGATAGGCATCGCCGGCGAGCTGACGTGGCGGGTGCCGTCGCTATCGGCGGACGGCGACGCCCTCGCATTGTTCGTCGACCGGGCCCGCCGAACGAGGCCGGATTTCCAACTCACCGAGGAGAATTCGGCCGCGATCGGTGAGATCTGCCAGCGCCTGGACGGGATCCCGCTGGCGATCGAGCTGGCGGCCGCACGCACCCGCACCCTCTCGCTGACCCAGATCGTCGACGGTCTGCATCACAACTTCCGCCTGCTCGTCGGTGGCGCCCGCACTGCGGTCCGCCGCCAGCAGACGCTGCGCGCCTCCATCGACTGGTCGCACGCCATGCTCACCGAGCCCGAACGGATCCTGTTTCGCCGCCTGGCGGTGTTCATGGGCGGCTTCGACCTCGACGCCGCCCACGCCGTGGGCACCGACGCCGACGTGGAGCACTATCAGCTCATCGACCTGCTCGGGCTGCTCGTCGACAAGTCGCTGATCGTCGCCGAGGAAATCCACGGCATGATGCGATACCGCATGCTGGAGACGGTCCGCCAGTACGGCCTGGAAAAGCTCGCCGAATCGGGCGAAGCCGAGGTAGTGCGGACCCGCCACCGCGACCACTACACCGCCGTCGCCGTCAGGCTCGAATCCCAGACGAGCGGTGACGGAACGCCGTTGATCCCCTGGGCCGAGCTCGAGATGGACAACCTACGGGCGGCGCACGCGTGGAGTTGCGACGCCGGCGAGTTCGGGCCGGCGCTGCGAGGCGTCTCGGCGTTGCAGCGGCTGTGGGTGACGCGCGCGCGATTCCGCGAGGGCCTGGCCGGGTTCGACGCGGTGTTCGCCGATGAGCGTTACCGCGACGATGACGTCGCCGCCGAGATCTGGATACGGGGGGTGGCCGACGCGGGACTGCTGGCAGTCTGGTTCTCCGTCCCGGCCAGCCTGCAACGGGCCGACGAGGCGCTGGCCGCCGCACGCCAACTCGAAGACCAGGCACTCGTTGCGCACATCCTGATGACCTGCGGCATGCTGGCCACCGGCGACCCCGAGTTGGCGGACCCTTACCTCGCCGAGGCCACGGACCTGGCTCGCGCGTCGGGAAATACTGCCGCGCTTTCTCACCTGCGCGCCTACCAGAGCTTCGCCGAAGGTGTCGCCGGAGACCCCATCGCTGGGCAGGCCGCCGGCGAGGAGGGGCGAGAGCTCGCCGACGGGCTCGGCGACAGCTTCATGTCCCGGTACAGCCGGACGTTCCTCGGGGCCGCGCTGGCGACGCGGGGCAAGCTGGCCGAGGCGCACCTCGTAGCCAGTTCGCTGCTCGTGGAGGCGCGCGCGGCCCACGACCGCCCGATGGAAACGTTCGGTCTGATCATATTTGCGCAGGTGCTTTCATTCAGCGATCCCGCGGCAGCGAGCACGGCTGCCGAAGCCGCCCTGGAAGTCGGGGCCACCTTGGGCGGATTCCACGAGGACTCGGCATACGCGGCCGTGGCCAATGCCGCGCTTGCCAGAGGCGATGCAGTCGCCGCCAAGCAGGCCTGCGACGCGGCCTGGCGACACACCTATCCGCTGAAGGAGCTGCTGACCAGAAGCGTGGTGCCGATGGCCGAGTCCGCCATGGGCTGCGGCGATCTCGTCGCCGCCCGCCGCTGGGCCGACGAGACGGTGCAGGCCGTTCCGGGCTGGCATCGGATGATGGCGCTGATCGCGCGCGCCCGGGTCGCCATCGCGCAGGGTGAGCAGCAGCAGGCCGAGCGCGACCTGCACGACGCCGTCGAGGTCGCCGAGCGCACGGGCGGGCACCTCCACCTGCCCGACGCTTTGGAGTGCCTCGCGGCCCTGGCCGCCGGCACCAATCCCGAGCATGCCGCGCGGCTTCTCGGCGCGGCCGACGGCATGCGCCAACGACGTGGCGAGATGCGCTTCAAGGCCTTTGATAAAGCCTATGACGCATCGGTGGCACAAACCCGAGAAGCCCTGGGGCAGGAGGCATTTGACACCGCGTGGTCCGACGGCAATACGCTGACCACCGACGAAGCCATCGGCTACGCGCAGCGCGGCCGCGGGGTGCGCGGGCGCCCGGCCAGCGGCTGGGAGTCCCTGACGCCCACCGAGCGCGGCGTCATCCGGCTCGTCAGCGAGGGATTGCCCAACAAAGACATCGCGGCGCGGCTGTTCATCTCGCCGCGCACGGTGCAGACCCACCTGACGCACGTCTACGCCAAACTCGCCGTGTCATCGCGTGTCCAGCTCGCCCGGGAAGCGACCCGCCACGCCTAGGTCGACAGCTGTGTGCGGATCAGTGGTGCGATCTTGTCCGCCATGTACTGATGCCCCGCGTCGTTGGGGTGCACGCCGTCGGCGCCGATCAGGTCGGGCCTGCCGACGAACCAGCCTTCGGCGATCGGGTCGATGAACGTCGCTCCCGCGGCCCCGGCCGCCCCGCCCAGGATGTCGCGAACCAGGAACATCGACGGCGGAACGTCGGCGGTCGGCCACGGCGGCCCGATCACCAGCAAGCGCGCGGCCGGCGCGAGTCGGCGCGCCAGATCCAAAGCCGCGTGCGTCTTTTCGGTCAGCAACAGGGGATCGACACCCTGGTCGTTGCGAGAGCCGAAGAACACCACCAGCGCGTCATCGGGCTGAACCGCCCGCGCGGCCAGGTCCTCGAAGATACTGCCGTGGTCGCCGGGCATGCCATAACCGGCGCGGCCCTCAGCAGCCACATCGGCTGAGACCCGCGAACCCCGCGCGCCGAGCGCCTGCCACGCGCGGGACGGCCATGACCGCGCGCCCACGCCGCCCTCATTGGTGCCGGTGGTGTACGAATCCCCGATGACGGCCAGGTGATTCAGCCGGAAGTCCAGCGTCAGCGTCTCGTAGGTGCGCACCTGCGCCGGGGATGCGATCCCCACGCTCGCCAGGAAACTCAACCCAATGAGAAAGGTGGCCAGACGACTCACTCCTACCTCCACTGTCAACGGCATGGTCGGGTGCCGCCGTATTCTCACCGAATATTGCCCGTGACTCGCGACCGGGCGCAAAAGCAGCCATTTACACCGCGCGGACCGAAATCGCTTCCAGCGGACGGTCGATCGGATGCGGCTTGCCGTTCGTTGACTCGCCGGGATCGCTCCTCGCGGTCACAGCCCGGACGTCGACCATCTTGCGCATCCAGCGTCGGGCCGGCTCTTCGACGGCGTGATACAGCACGATCGAGAGGAGCACGGCAATCGCGAGCAGTCCGATGACGTTCCATTTCCACGGGTTGTCCTGCGTTGCGAGCTCGAATTGTTCCACGGCCCAACCCCAGGACGTGTGCACCAATTCGTGAACCATGTACAGGCAGAACGAGATCTGGCCGCCGTACACCATCACCCGGGTCGACAGCACCCTCGGCAGGCTGCCCAGCCCGACGGCCAGCGAGATCACCAGCGGAACGAACAACACGTCGACGACGCCGCCGCTGTCGTTCTCCACCACCCCGGATATCGGGTGCGCCCCAAACCAATACAGGACGCCCACCATGGCGGCCAGGAGAAGCAGCGAGATGTACCCTGCCGCGCGGCGGCCACGCTCGGTCAGCCGCAATCTGCGCACGGCGGCACACGCCAGGGCGCCGGCGGTGAACTGCGTGACGATCCGCGGCAGCCAGCTCCACGGCGTGTAGAAGTGGCCACTGGCCAACAGCATCACCACCGGCGGCAACGACGCCGCGAACGCCAGCACCATGAGGCTGCGCGCCCGCGTCGCCTGCTTCATCCGCAACAGCACCAACACCAGCAGGGCGAAGAGCACGTAGGCCAGCCATTCCGCGCTGATCGACCAGGCCGGCCCATCCCAACTCGAGTCATCGAAGAACGGCACAAACCATAACTGCACCAACAGGATCTGGCGCACATAGCTGATCGCGGTGAGCGAGGCGGCGTCCGGCGACGGCACATGACCGACGTGCAGGGTGAAGATCACCCACAGGGCGGCGAGGTGCAACGTGACCAGATACACCGGCCACACGCGGGCCAGCCGCAGCCACAGGAAATGCAGGGTCGCGCGGGTCGACCAGGACCGGCCCATGCGGTCGAGGTAGTTGTACGTCAGCACGAACCCGCTAAGGATGAAGAAGAGGTCGACGCCCTGCGCACCGCAGTTGAGCACGGGTGCCAACGCATCGCGCAAATCGGGCGACGCCTCGCCGAGCATCGGCCGGAAGTGAAACAGCACCACCCACACCGCGGCGACGATCCGGAGTCCCGTCAGGGCCTTGATTTCGCCCCGGATCTCTCCGCCCCGCACGCTGCTCTTCCCGTCTGGATCCTGCTGTTTCGTTCTGCTGCTACTCGGCTGATCGGGCGATCTCGCCATTTCGCAAGCCCCCCGACTAGCAACCGGCAGCCATGGCAGCCTAGCAGCGCAATCGCCGACATGCGGGGACGGTTGTGGTGTGGCAGACGCGCTTCAGCGCCGCCCGAAATACTCAACGCCATGATGGAGGTTTGCTCCGCCCGGAAACCGCATTCCCTTCTTAGCAAAGAGTTAGGCGCGGCTGCCTGTCTCCTTAGGCTTGCGGCCTAGCGTTGAAGACGGCTTTGGTGAGCGGGGAGGCGCCGCCCAAAGCCTGCGCGAGCGGCACGGAGAGTGAGGGGTCCTCATGACGATCGCAGGCGCCGAGAGTCGCCGCGACAACTGCGTCTTTGAGTGCGATGGCGCCCAGGTCCGCGCGCACTATCGCCACCTGGCGACGGTGGTGCATATCCGCGGCGAAATCAACGACGGCAATGTCGACCGCGTCAGTCACCACATTCGGCGTTTCACGCTCGGGGAAAACCCTCTGGTTCTCGACGTCGCCGATCTCAGCCAATTTGCTGAGGCGGCTATCTCCCTGTTGTACGCGTTCGACGCGGATTGTCGCGCCGCCGGGGTGGATTGGACGCTGGTGGCCAGCTCAGCGGTCACCGAGTTGCTCGAAGACACCGGTCATGACGCCAGTTTTCCGCTGATGCGCTCCGTTCACGAGGCGCTGCGCGATCGGGCCGACGCCATCGTGCTCCGCCGCCGGATGGCGCTACCGCTGGTCAGAAGGACGTCGTAGCGCCAGAGCGCGCACGCCGCAGTCTGGCGGCTCCGACGACCGCCAGCACCCCGGCACTCGTCAACAACACCAACGTCAGCAGCAACAGCTGAGGGTCGTACACCATCGACGCGGTGAAGGGCTGTCCCTCCGCGATGGGTGCGACGGCCACCGTGTGGTGCGAGCGCGTCCAGCTCACTCCCGACCCCACCAGCGCGGCAACCGCCACGACGAGCTCGACCCCCGCCCGGTAACTGGGGATCATCGCGCCGGCCCGGTGTCGTCGTCGCGGTCGCCGTCGATGACATCGGATCGGGTGGGCTCCACTCGCTCTTGGACCAGTGGGGTCATGGCCGCCCGCAGCTGACGATGACGACGCGCCCACGCCTGGGCGGTGCGCCCATTGGTGAGCTTGAGGCCGATACCGATCCGTCCGCGCGGCACCCCGGCCAATTCGCCGAGCGCCCGCGCCGACTGCCAGCGTGCCAGCTCCTTGCCGGAGGCTTCGTGGTTCTCGGCCTCGGGATACACCCTGATGATTTCGCGCACCAAGATGGTCTCGGTGCCCTGGCGCAGGGCGTCTTCGGTGAGCTCGACCGAGACGTGGATCCGTGCCGCCTTCACCTGCAACCCCACGAACGCCGACACCAGGACCAAGAAGATCGCGGGGACGATGAGCGACACGGGCGCACCGCTCCAGATCTCGATCAGGACCATCGCCCCCGCCGCTACCGGACCCAGCGCCACCCACCACCAGCTGGCGCCGGGTTCGTAGAACAGCGGCCTCGGCTGGGTGTCGCTTCCGGTCATCTCTGATGTCAAAGCAAGCCCCATCTCACGAAAGCCACGCCGCCGCATCCGCGGCCCAATAGGTGAGAACGATATCGGCTCCGGCGCGCCGGATGCTCGTCAATGACTCCAGCGCCGCGGCGCGTTCGTCGATCCAATTGTTCGCGGCCGCAGCGCAAATCATCGCGTACTCCCCCGACACCTGGTAGGCGGCCACCGGGACCGGCGAGATGTCCGCCGCGGCAGCCACCACGTCGAGATAACTCATCGCCGGCTTGACCATCACAATGTCGGCGCCCTCGTCCAGATCGAGCTGGATTTCGCGGAGCGCCTCCCGGGAATTGCCCGTTTCCTGCTGATAGGTGCGCCGGTCGCCGGACAGGCTGGAACTGACCGCCTCCCGGAATGGGCCGTAGAAGGCCGACGCGAACTTGGCGGCGTAGGCCACGATCGCCACGTCGGTATGGCCGGCGGCGTCCAGTCCGTCGCGGATCGCACCCACCTGACCGTCCATCATCCCGCTCGGACCCACCACGTGAGCGCCCGATTCGGCTTGCGCCACAGCGAGTTTCACATAGCGGGCCACGGTGGCATCGTTGTCCACCCGGCCCCTGTCGTCGAGGACGCCGCAGTGGCCGTGGTCGGTGAACTCGTCCAGGCAGGTGTCGGCCATCAACACGGTGGCCTCCCCGAGGTCCTTGGCCAGGTCGCGCAGGGCGGCATTGAGGATGCCGTCGGGGTCGGTGCCGGCCGACCCCACCGAGTCCTTGTCCTCATCACGCGGCACACCGAACAGCATCAACCCACCCACCCCGGCGGCGACGGCACTGGCGGCCGCGCCGCGCAACGAGTCGCGGGTGTGTTGCACCACCCCGGGCATCGAGGCGATCGGGAGTGGTTGGTCGATGCCGTCGGCGACGAACATCGGCAGCACCAAATGCCTTGGCTCCAAGGACGTTTGCGCGACCAAACGGCGCAACGCCGGGGTTGAGCGGAGCCGACGCGGGCGGTGCCGCGGAAACGCGCTCATGCTCACGTCTCGCCGCGAGCGGGCACAGAATGCCAGCTTCGACGGCGTGTCGGCGTACAAACACGCACGCTCGGCGGGCGGTGCCGCGCCACTAGCGCCTGCGGCTCTTTTTGCGCGGCGGTGGCAGCGCGCCCTCGGCCCGCAACCGCGCGGCGTGTTCGGCCAAAGCGTCGACCAGCGGACCCACCGCGGCGGTCTCGGGCTGGACATCCACCCGCAGGCCGAACTCGGCGGCCGTCTCGGCGGTCTTGGGACCGATGCAGGCGATGATCGTCCGCGCATGCGGCTTACCGGCGATTCCCACCAGGTTCCGCACCGTGGAGCTGGACGTGAAACACACCGCGTCGAACCCGCCGGTCTTGATCATCTCCCGCGTCTCCGCCGGTGGCGGAGCGGCCCGCACCGTCCGATAGGCGGTGACATCCTCGATCTCCCAACCACGTTCGCGCAGGCCCTCGGCCAGCGTCTCGGTGGCGATGTCGGCCCGCGGCAGCAACACCCGGTTGACCGGATCGAAAACGCTGTCGTAGGGCGGGAAGTCGTCGAGCAGACCCAGCGAGGACTGTTCGCCGGCCGGAACCAGCTCGGGGCTGATCCCGAACGCCCGGACGCGGTCGGCGGTCGACTCGCCCACACAGGCGATCTTCACCCCGGAGAACGCGCGCGCGTCCAGACCGAACTCGCCGAACTTCTCCCACACCGCGCGCACCGCGTTGGTGGAGGTGAACACCACCCACTGGAACCGGCCGTCGACCAACCCCTTGACGGCCCGCTCCATTTGAGCGGGGCTGCGCGGGGGCTCGACGGCGATGGTGGGCACCTCGATCGGCAGCGCGCCGTAGGACGTCAGACGTTCGCTCATCTCGCCGGCCTGGTCCTTGGTGCGGGGCACCAACACGGTCCAGCCGTACAGTGCGCGGCTCTCCCACCAGTTCAGCTTCGCCCGGCTGGACACCGTCTTGCCGATGGTCACCACCAGCGGACCGGTCAGCGGGCCGGCCGGGTCGGTACCGCCCAGCACGGCCGAGTCGGTCAAGCCGTGCAGCGTCGTCTCGATGGAACGCTGCTGGCAGGTGGTGCCCTGCGCGGTCACCACGCACGGGGTGTTCTCGGCGAGCTCATGCTCGATCAGGGTGCGCGCCGCGTCGGCCAGATGCGACGACGTGGCCTGCAGAATCAGCGGACCGGGCGCCGCCGCCAAAGCCTCCCAATCGACATGTGGGTCGCGCACGTCGGCCACCGTGTGCGAGGAGCCCAGCGGCAGCCCCGCGTACGTCGGAACGGCGTTGGTGGGCGCCAGGCCCGGCACGATCTCGATGTGCAGGTGGCTGCGCGCGATGGCGTTGACCTCGGTGATGACGGCGTCGACCGTCAGCGGGTCACCGGCCACCAGCCGCACCACGTCGACGCCGGTCCGCGCCTCGTGGGTCAGTGTCTTGGCGACCTCGGCCGGATCACCCAGCGCCGGGCGGACATCGGGGCCGCCGGAGATCACCGCCGGTTGCACCTGGCCTTGGTCGGCGCCGTCGCCGTTGGAGGCGGCCGGGTCGGCCGGGGCCGGGCCGGAAACCGGCGGCAGGTCCTTGCCGATCAGCGCCAGCACCGGCTCAGGCACGTCAGGGTCGGTGAACACCAGGGCGGCGTTCGTCAGCACCGTGGCGGCCCGGGTCGTCAACAGTCCGGGATCACCGGGGCCGGAGCCCACATACGTGATGCGGCCGGGTGTCGGCTTACGCCCTCGCGTCGTCATTGTCGCTCCCACGTAACTCGCACTTAATTTCCTCGCGTCGGGTCTTGCCGCGCTCCGCGCATCAGCTCTCGGGCGCCAAGCTCGAACAGCTCCGCGGCGACCGAAAGCCCAAGCTCTCGTGCCCGACCGGGAGTGCCGATGCCGGACGCGCGGATCACGTCGGACCCGTCCAGTGCCGCCACGCAGCCACGCAGCGACAGCTCTTCGAAGATCCGGCCTTCCTCATCGATGGACTCGACCACGTCAGCGATCGCGCCCACCGGTGCGGAGCAGCCGGCCTCCAGTTCGGCCAACAAAGCTCGCTCCGCGGTGACCGCCGCACGCGTGTCCGCGTCGTCGAGCTCCGCCAGCACTGCCGCCAACCGGCTGTCACCGGCACGACATTCGACGGCGAGCGCGCCCTGAGCCGGTGCTGGCAACATCTGCACCGGCTCTAGCGTCTCGGTGACGTCATCGAGGCGACCAAGTCGGGCCAAACCCGCCCGGGCCACCACGATCGCGTCAAGATCACCACTGCTTACCCTGTTCAACCTGGTATCTAGGTTGCCTCGTAGGGGGCGGATTTCCAAACCGAGACCCAATGCTCTAAGCTGCGCGGCCCGGCGCGGCGACGAGGTGCCCACCAGCGAACCGGGTGGCAGCTCCCCGAGCACCAGCCCATCGCGTGCTACCAGCGCGTCGCGGGGATCGTTGCGCACGGGTATGGCCGCCACAGCAAACCTTGGATCGTCGGCCGTCGGCAGGTCCTTGTGAGAGTGCACGGCGGCGTCCACCCGGCCCTCGTCCATGGCCTCGCGCAGCGCCGTGGTGAAGACACCCACCCCGAGGGATTCGATGGGCCCCGACGACCGGTCCCCGGCGGTGGTGATGGTCACCAGCTCCGCCGGATGCCCCAGAGCGATCAGGGCGTCCCTGACGAGCCCGGCCTGGGTGGTGGCCAGCAGGCTGCCCCGGGTGCCTATCCGGATCACGTTTGCCAATCGGTTACTCGGCGGGTTGCTGCGGGTTACCCGCGTCGAATCCGCTTGATATGACTGGTAATTCGCCGGCCGCGACGGCGTCGACGGCGGTCTGGTCGAGTTCGAAAAGCTCGCGCAAGGCCTCGGCGTAGCTGTCACCGCCGGGGGCGCTGGCGAGCTGCTTGATCCGCACCGTCGGCGCGTGCAGCAGCTTGTCCACCACCCGCCGCACGGTGCGTGCCACCTCTTCGCGCTGGGCGCTGGCCAGCCCGGGAAGCCGGTTGTCCAGGCGCAGGAGCTCCGCTTCGACCACATCGGCGGCGCGCTGACGCAGCGCCGTCACCGTCGGCGTGACCTCGGCCATCCGCTGGCCGGCCAGGTAGGCAGCGACTTCGGTGGCCACGATGGTGCGGGCGGCGTCGACGTCGGCGGCCGTGGCGTGGGCCGAGGGCTCATGCTGCACGCGGTCCACGTCGACGACCCAGACGCCGGGCAACCCGGCCACCGCGGGGTCGACGTCGCGCGGCATGCCCAGGTCGCAGATCACCAGCGGCTCGGTCGCCTCATCGCGGGTGGCGGCGGCGAGCGCGTGGTGCACGTCGGCCAGTGAGACCACCGGACTCACCGCCCCCGTGCAACTGATCACGACGTCGGCACCCGCGAGCACGTCGGCCAGCTGCTCCAGTGGCAGCGCGTCGGCCCGCACACCGGTGTCGCGGATCTTGCGGACCAGGCGCTGCGCCCGGGACAGCGACCGGTTCAGTACGTAGACCTGCGCGATGCCGGCGCGACACAGGTGCGCTGCGGCCAGGGCGCCCATCGCTCCGGCGCCGACCAGCACGGCGGTCCTGCCCGACAGCCCGTCCAGCCGGCGTCCGGCCATGGTCAGGGCGACCGACACCACGGAAGCGCCGGCGGCGTCGATGGCGGTTTCGGAATGCACCCGCTTGCCGACCGATAGCGCACGTTGGGCCAGCTCGTGCAGGACCCGACCAACGGTGCGATTGCTCTCGGCGGTGGCGTACGCGCGGCGCACCTGGCCGAGCACCTGCTGCTCGCCGATGACCGCCGAATCCAGGCCGCTGGCCACCGCGAACAGATGCTCGACGGCGGCCTCGCTGTACCGGACGTAGGCGTATTTGGTGATGTCGGTCATCGACATCCCGGATTGTTCCGACAGCACCTGCCCGATCACCGCCAGCCCGCCGTGGAACGCGTCCACCACCGCATAGACCTCGACCCGGTTGCATGTCGACAGCACCATCGCCTCGGTCACCAGCGGCGACTGCAACACCCGATCGACGATCTTGCCCTGATCGGATTCGTCGATGCTGAGTTGTTCCAGGACGGAGACCGGCGCACTACGGTGCGAAACCCCGAAGAGCAAGACGCTCACGGCAGCATCACCTGGCCAGCTCCCTTGCATCCTCCAGTAACTGAACTGCTGTCCACGGTAAACGTTTATCAGCTGGGCTACCAAATAATTGCCCGACGCCCACCCGGCCGCCTCGTCAGCGGGCGAGATCCGCGCGCAGCCGGGCCTCGTCGATCTCCCAGTAGCTGTGTTCGCGGCTGTCGAGCAGGACCACCGGCAGCCGGTCACCGAACTCGGCCCGCAGCGCGGGGTTGCCGGCCGCGGCCGCGGCGTCGACGTCGATCGTCGACAGGTCGAAGCCCAGTTCACCGGCCAGGTCGGCCAGCCGGGCGCGGACGCGCTCGCAGATGGCGCACCCGTCGCGGGTCAGCAACTCCACCTGCGGTCTGCCGGGCACTCGGGTCACGGACTCAGTGTGTCATCACCGACTTGTGGGGCCGTCTACCAGGAGTTATGTTCCGGCTATGGCCGACGAGACGATCCGGGTCGATCCGGCGGTGATGCAGGGGGCCGCCGTCTCGCTGAGCGGTGCGGCCGAGCATCTTTCGGCCCAGCTGTCCCAGCTCGACGATCAGATCGGTCAGATGTTGGGCGGTTGGCAGGGCGCGTCGGGGAGCGCCTATGCCTCGGCGTGGGAACTGTGGCATCAGGGCGCTCACGAGGTCCAGCTGGGCTTGTCGATGTTGGCGCATCTGGTGGGCCGGGCCGACGAGGGCTATCGGGCCAACGAGGCCGGGTCCGCCCAGGCGGAGCGGGCGGTGCGTGGTGGCTGAGGCGTTCCGGGTGGATCCGCAAGCGCTGGCCGACGCGGTGCAGCGGATGACGGCGTTTCAACGCTATGCCGACGACATGATCACCGAAATCGATTCTCGGGTAACGCGTTTGCACACGACATGGACGGGTGAGGCCGCCGCGGCCCACGCCGAGGCGCATCAGCACTGGGTGCGCGGCGAGGCGATGAGGCGCGAGGCGCTGGCGCAGCTCGAGAAGGTGGCCACGACCGCGCACGGCAACTACACCGGGGCGATGTCGACGAATCACGGTATGTGGTCGTGAGCAGATGGCCCCGCTGGCGTGTGATCCGACAGCTCTAGACGGTGCTGGTGCCACGCTGGTGGCCACCAGTGAGTCGTTGGGATCGGTGATTACGGCCCTGACCACCGCGCTGGCCGGCAGCGTGGGCATGGCCGGTGACGATCCGGTCGGTGCGGCGCTGGGCCGCAGTTACGACCGTGCGGCGGCCAAGGTGATCGAGGCGCTGACCAGTACCCGCAATGGGGTGTGCAGCATCGGCGACGGGGTGCGGATGTCGGCACACAACTATGCGCTGGCCGAGGCGATGTCGGATGTGACGGGCCGTGCCGGGGGTTTGCCGACGCCGCCAGTGACCGGGCCGTTGACCGTCGGGGCTTCGCCGCCGTCGGCCGTCGGTGCCGGTAGCGGCGCGCCGGCGGGCTGGAGCTGGGTTGCGCCCTATATCGGAATGATCTGGCCCACTGGCGATTCCGCGAAGTTGCGCACCGCCGCGGCGGCGTGGACGACCGCGGGCGTCAACTTCATGACGACCGAGATCGCGGCGGGCGGCGGCACGATGGCCGCCATCGCCGCGCAGCAGATTCCCGAGGCCGCTGCCATCAACACAGCTTTGGCTGATGCGTCCGGCGCCACGAGCAGCGTTGCGCAGCAATGCCAAACGATCGCCGCGCAACTCAATAGCTACGCAGCCAAGATCGACAAGGTCCACGCGGCGATCCTGGATCTGCTGTCCCGCATCTGCGATCCGCTGACCGGGATAAAGGAGGTCTGGGATCTCCTGACCGATGAAGACGAAGACGAGATCAAGAGGATCGCCGACGACATCAAAACGGTGGTCGACAGCTTTGCCCGGGAAGCCGAAGCGCTGGGCGGCCAGATCGAGGCCGCCATGTCGGCGGCCGAAACCGCCGCCAAGGATATGGCCCACTGGGCGGATAAAGAGTGGGACCACTTTTTGCACGGGACGCCGGTCGGCAGGGCCCTCAATCAGGTAGGCCAGGGTTTGAAAGGCTTCGGCGAGGAAGGCTGGGACTTCCTTGAGCTGCTCGCGAAATTCAGCCCGAGCCGGCTCCAGACCGATCCGGTGGGCTACGCCAAAGACGTGGCCGACGTGGTCTCCGGGGAGTTGCCGCTGGTCGGCCTGGGCCCCAACGGTGGACCGGGAGTCGCCGAGTCGTGGAAAGCGCTCGGAAAGGACGTCAGCCACTGGGACGAGTGGGGCAGCAATCCCGCCGAGGCTCTCGGCAAATCGATGTTCGACGTGGCAACTCTGGCCCTGCCCGGCGGGCCGCTCTCCAAGCTGGGCAAGGCGGGCGGCCGGGCAGCCGATGTACTGAAGGGTTTGAAGAAGCCGCCTGAGATTCCCAAAGTCCCGTCGGTAAAGCCTCCGGCCGAGCCGCCCCCTGCAGGCCCCAAGCCGTCGGAACCGGGCCAGCCCGCGCCCGGGGGCAAGCCTGTGCCCGGCCCCGCCGACGGTCCCCTGCCGCACAGCCCCACGGAATCCAAGCCACCCGT
>NZ_JAICZA010000079.1 GCF_025933915.1 Mycobacterium sp. | reverse complement strand
GGTGGAGTTCCGACCTGTCGATGACGGGACGGCTGCTGATGCGATCGATCACGCACGGCATCGTGCCGGGGCTGGCCGGCGGGCCGTGGCACTGGGACCGCTGGGCACCGGCCTCCCCCTGGGCGACGCCCCCGCCGTCGGTGATGGCGCTGGGCTGGCTGGTGCTGGCCGGCGCGCTGGCGGTGTCGCTGGTCCGCAAGGAGCGCATCGGGCCGATCTGGCTGACCGCGGCCGGCTACGCAGTGGCCTGCCAGGTGCCGATCTATCTGATGCGCTCCTCGAAGCAGACCGCGCTGGAACTCGCGCAGACGCTGCGCTATTTCCCGGATCTCGTGGTCGTGCTGACGCTGCTGGCCGCCGTGGCGCTGAGCGCCCCGAACCGGCAAACCGCACCGCGCTGGCTCGACGCCTCGCCGAAACGCACCGCGGTGACCACCGGTTTGGTGGCGTTATTCGCGGCCAGCAGCCTGTACTCGACGGGGACGTTTTTGACCAGCTGGCGCGACAACCCGGCCCAGCCCTATCTGCAGAACGCCCGGGCCTCTCTGGCCGCGGCCCACGCGGCCTCGGATGCGCCGCTGCTGGATCAGGAGGTCGACCCGCTGGTGCTGCAACGGGTGGCCGCGCCGGAGAACCTGGCCAGCCACATGTTCGCGCTGCTGCGGGATAGACCCGAATTCGCGCCCGCGACAACGCAATTGCGCATGCTGGACAGCTCCGGCCATGTGGTCAAGGCGCGGGTGACCTGGGTTCGTACCATCGCGCCGGGGCCGACGCCGCGGTGCGGCTATTTCGCGCAACCGGACAAACCGGCGCGCCTGGTCCTCGACGGGCCCCTGCTGCCCGCCGACTGGACCGTCGAACTGAACTACCTGGCCAACAGCGACGGATCGATGACGCTGTCGATGACGCAGGGTCCCGAGGTCAAAGTGCCGGTGCATCCGGGACTCAACCGGGTATTCGCGCGCCTGCCCGGCGCCGGGGACGCGATCACCGTGCGGGCCAACACCGCCGCTCTGGCGTTGTGCATCGCGTCGGGCCCGGTGGGTTTTCTGGCCCCGGCCTGAGCCGGCCGATGTCCCGACAAAAATATGGAGCCGCCTGGGGGAATCGAACCCCCGACCTATTCATTACGAGTGAATCGCTCTACCGACTGAGCTAAGGCGGCATACCCTCGCGCCGGGCGGCACGAGTCTACGGCAGGCGGGCGGGCACCACGAAATCAGTCGCGCGGTTCCTGGGCGCGCAGTTCCTGGCCGATCGTGGCGACCATGGCGTCGACGGCGAACTTGGGCTTGACGTTGATCGCCAGCGCCTCTCGGCACTCGAGGACGGCCTCGATGCAGCGCAGCAGCCGATCGGGCGGCGCGTGGGCGGCCAGCGCCGCGACCTTCTCGGCCATATCCGGATGGTTGGCCTGCACCGGCGCGGCGTTCGCGGAGGCCATGAGCGCATCCCGGAAATAGGTCGCCAGGTCGATCAGCGCCCGGTCCAGCGCGTCGCGCGAGGCCCGGGTCTGACGCGACTTCTGCCTCCGCTCAAGGTCTTTGATCGCCCCGGCGGCGCCGCGCATCGCTCCCGCGGTGCCCTTGCCGGTGCCGCCGGCGCCGAGGGCCGTGCGCAGCTCCTCGGTCTCGGCCTCGGCGCGGTCCGCGGTCAGCACCACGGCCTCGGCTTCGGCGGCGGCCACCAACTCTTCGGCGGCGGCGTAGGCCCGCGACGGGGTCGCGGCGTCGCGCACCAGTCCCAGCGCCCGCTCCCGGCGAGCGCGGGCCTCCGGGTCGGTGGCCAGCCGGCGCGCCCGGCCCACGTGGCCACCGCTGACCGACGCGGCCCAGTCCGCGGTTTCGGGAGTCAAGCCGTCGCTGTCGACCAGGACGCGCGCGATCGCCTCGGTCGGCGGGGTCACGAGCGCGACGTGCCGGCACCGGGACCGCAGCGTGATGGCGATGTCCTCGGGGTCCACCGACGGCGCGCACAGCAGGAACACCGTCGACGGCGGCGGTTCCTCGACGACCTTCAGCAGCGCGTTGGCGGCCCCTTCAGTCAGTCGGTCGGCGTCCTCGATCACCACGATCTGCCGGTGGCCGGTGGCCGGGCGCCGTGACGCGATCTGCACGATCGCGCGCATCTCGTCCACGCCGATGGACAGGCCTTCCGGAATCACCCGGCGCACGTCGGCGTGGGTGCCGGCCATGGTCGTCGTGCACGCGTGGCAGCGCCCGCACCCCGGGCCCCCGTCCTCAGCGGCAGAGGTGCATTGCAGCGCGGCCGCGAAGCACAACGCCGCCACCGAGCGTCCCGAACCGGGTGGGCCGGTGATCAGCCAGGCATGTGTCATAGTCCCGGCGCCCGCATCGCTGTGGGCTGGGTCACCACGGGAGGCCCTCGCGGCGGCAAGCAGCTCAGCCGTCACCGTGTCTTGGCCTACCAGCCGCGCAAACACCCCGGACATCACCGGTAACAGTAGACAGCGAGGCCGACGGATACCGATCGGCTACCGTACCGCGACCATTCCGTGATCTTCGCGGTCATCCGCGCCCCTCGGGCGACCTGCCGAGATCGATATTAAGTTTCCGGGAGGTCACCGCCGACCGATACGGTGGGCTGGTGACAACCGTGGCGGCACTACCGGGGCGGATCAGCGGATTCGCCCGGTGGGTGGTGCGCACGCCGTGGCCGCTGTTCTGGCTGAGCATGGTGCAGGCCGACATCATCGGCGCCCTGTTCGTGCTCGGCTTCCTGCGCTACGCCCTGCCGCCCGAGGACCGCATCCAGCTGCAGGATCTGCCCAGCCTGAATCTGGCGATTTTCGCGACCTCGTTGGTTGTCTTGTTCGTCGCCGCCTCGCTGATGAACCTGAAGCTGCTGATGCCGGTCTTCCGGTGGCAGCGCCGCGACAACCTGCTGGCCGAGGCCGACCCGGCCACCGCGGAACTGGCCCGCAGCCGGGCGTTGCGGATGCCGTTCTACCGCACCGTCACCAGCATGGTGATCTGGTGCATCGGCGGCGTGGTGTTCATCATCGCCAGCTGGTCGGTGGCCCGGTTCGCCGCACCGGTGGTGGCCGTGTCCACCGGCCTGGGCGCCGCGGCGACCGCGATCATCGGCTACCTGCAGTGCGAGCGGGTGCTGCGGCCGGTGGCGGTGGCGGCGCTGCGCAGCGGGGTGCCCGAGAACGTCAAGGCCCCCGGCGTCATCCTGCGGCAGATCCTGACCTGGATGCTGTCCACCGCGGTGCCGGTGCTGGCCATCGTGCTGGCGGTGGTGGCCGACAAAACCTCCCTGCTGCACGCCACGCCCGAGAAGCTGTTCACGCCCATCCTGTTGCTGGCGTTGGCGGCGCTGGGCATCGGGCTGGTCAGCACGCTGCTGGTGGCCATGTCGATCGCCGACCCGCTGCGCCAGCTGCGGTGGGCGCTCTCCGAGGTGCAGCGCGGAAACTACAACGCGCACATGCAGATCTACGACGCCAGCGAGCTGGGCCTGCTGCAGGCCGGGTTCAACGACATGGTGCGCGACCTGTCCGAGCGGCAGCGGCTGCGCGACCTGTTCGGCCGCTACGTCGGTGAGGATGTGGCCCGCCGGGCGCTGGAGCGCGGCACCGAGCTGGGCGGCCAGGAGCGCGACGTCGCCGTGCTGTTCGTGGACCTGGTCGGCTCGACCCAGCTGGCCTCGACCCGGCCGCCCGCCGAGGTGGTCCACCTGCTCAACGAGTTCTTCCGGGTGGTGGTGGACACCGTTGGCCGCCACGGCGGTTTCGTCAACAAATTCCAGGGTGACGCCGCGCTGGCCATCTTCGGCGCGCCGATCGAACACCCCGACTCACCCGGCGGTGCGCTGGCCGCCGCGCGGGAATTGCACGACGAGTTGCTCCCGGTGATCGGTTCGGCGGAGTTCGGCGTCGGGGTGTCGGCCGGTCGGGCCATCGCGGGCCACATCGGCGCGCAGGCCCGCTTCGAGTACACGGTGATCGGCGACCCGGTCAACGAGGCCGCCCGGCTGACCGAGCTGGCCAAACTCGAGCCGGGCCACGTGCTCGCGTCGGCGATCGCGGTCAGCGGCGCGCTGGACGCCGAAGCACTGTGCTGGGATGTCGGCGAGGTGGTCGAGCTGCGCGGCCGCAGGGCACCCACCCAGCTGGCCCGACCGGTGACGCTGGCCGCCCCGGAAGACGTTGCTTCCCAAGAGGTTTCCAGCGAGGTAAGCAGCTAACCGCGCTTGGCGGTCCTCTTTGTCGCCGACTTCTTGGCCGGGGACTTGCGGGCGGCCTTCTTGGCGGGACGCTTCGCCGGACCGCGGGCCCGGCGGTCGGCCAGCAGTTCGGCGGCGCGCTCGTCGGTGATCGAGAGCACGTCGTCGCCCTTGCGCAGGCTCGCGTTCGTCTCGCCGTCGGTGACGTAGGGACCGAAGCGGCCGTCCTTGATCACCATCGGCTTGCCCGTCGCCGGATCGGCGCCCAGCTCACGCAGCGGCGGCGCGGCAGCGCCTTGGCGGCCGCGGCGTTTGGGCTCGGCGTAGATCTTCAGCGCTTCCTCGAGGGTGATGTCGAACATCTGCTCCTCGGTCGCCAGTGAACGAGAATCGGTGCCGCGCTTCAGGTATGGGCCGTAGCGACCGTTCTGCGCGGTGATCTCGTCGCCGGAGTCGGGGTCGACGCCGACCACTCGGGGCAGGGAGAGCAGCCGCAGCGCATCCTCGAGTGTGACCGTCTGCAAATCCATGGTGCGCAACAGGGAACCGGTGCGGGGCTTGGGACCGGTGGGCTTTTTGCCCTTCTTCGCGGTTGCGGCGCTACCGTCGTCGTCCCCGGGCGGCGGCTCCGGCAGGAGCTCGGAAACGTATGGCCCGTACCGGCCGTCCTTGGCGACGATCTCGTGGCCCGTTGCCGGGTCCACCCCCAGGACGCGTCCCTCTTGCGGCGTGGCGAACAGCTGCTCGGCCAGCTCCAGGGTCAATTCGTCGGGGGTCAGCGAATCGTTGAGGTTGGCCCGTTGCGGCGTGCGCTCGCCGTCGTCGCCGGTCACCATGCGCTCCAGGTACGGCCCGTTCTTGCCCACCCGGACGTAGACGGGACGCCCCTGTTCGTCGTCAAAGAGCCTGATGGAGTTGACTTCTCGGGCGTCGATGCCTTCCAGGTTGACGCCGACGAGCTTCTTCAGGCCACCGGAACGGGCCACCGAATCGGCCACCCCGTGCTCGCCGCCGAAGTAGAAGTTGTTGAGCCAGTCGGTGCGCCGCTCCTGACCCGAGGCGATCGCATCGAGCTCGTCCTCCATCGCGGCGGTGAAGTCGTAGTCGACGAGCCGGCCGAAATGCTGTTCCAGCAAACCGGTTACGGCGAACGCGACCCACGACGGCACCAGGGCACTGCCCTTCTTGTGCACGTAGCCACGGTCCTGGATGGTCTTGATGATCGACGAATACGTCGACGGGCGGCCGATGCCCAGCTCCTCGAGCGCCTTGACCAACGACGCCTCGGTGTAGCGCGCCGGCGGGTTGGTGGCGTGGCCGTCGGGCGTGAGGTCGATGGCGTCCAGGCGCTGGCCCTGGGTCAGCTGCGGCAGCCGGCTCTCGGCGTCGTCGGCCTCGCCGCCGGCCAACTCGTCGACCGTCTCCACGTAGGCCTTCAGGAAGCCCGCGAACGTGATGGTGCGACCGCTGGCGGAGAACACCACTTGCCGTTCGCCGGAACGGCCACCGATCCGCAGGCTCAGCGTGGTGCCGCGCGCGTCGGCCATCTGCGACGCCACCGTGCGCTGCCAGACCAGCTCGTAGAGCCGGAATTCGTCGCCGTCGAGCTCGCGGCGCACCGCGTCCGGCGTGGCGAACGTCTCGCCGGCGGGCCGGATCGCCTCGTGCGCCTCCTGGGCGTTCTTCACTTTGCGGGTGTACTGACGCGGGGACGGCGAGACGTACTCCTCGCCGTAGAGCTGACGCGCCTGGTTGCGCGCGGCGCTGATCGCCGACTGCGACAGCGTCGTCGAGTCGGTACGCATATAGGTGATGTAGCCGTTTTCGTAGAGCCGCTGGGCGATGCTCATGGTGCGCTCCGACGAGAACCGCAACTTGCGGCCGGCTTCCTGCTGCAGCGTCGACGTCATGAACGGCGCGTACGGCCGCCGCGTGTACGGCTTCTCCTCCACCGACGCGACGGACAGCTGGGCGCCGCGCAAGCCCGCGGCCAGCTGCGTCGCGCTTGCCTCGTCGAGAATGGTCACCTCGTCGGCCTTGCGCAGCTGCCCCAGCGAGTCGAAGTCGCGGCCGGTGGCCACCCGCAGACCGTCCACGTTGGTCAGGCGGGCGGTGAAGGTGGGCGGGGACGCCTGCGGGTCCGACACGCTGGCGTCCAGCCGGGCCAGGATGTCCCAGTAGGACGCGCTGCGGAACGCCATACGATCACGTTCGCGCTGCACGATGATCCGGGTGGCCACCGACTGGACCCGGCCCGCCGACAGCTTGGGCGCGACCTTCTTCCACAGCACCGGGCTGACCTCGTAGCCGTACAGGCGGTCCAGGATGCGGCGGGTCTCCTGCGCGTCAACCAGATCGATGTCGAGGTCGCGGGGATTTTCGGCGGCCTCCAGGATCGCCGGCTCGGTGATCTCGTGGAACACCATCCGCTTGACCGGAACGTTGGGCTTGAGGGTTTCCAGCAGGTGCCAGGCGATGGCTTCACCCTCGCGGTCACCGTCCGTGGCCAGATAGAGCTCGTCGACGTCTTTGAGCAAGCCCTTGAGCTCGCTGACGGTGCTCTTCTTCTCCGGGCTGATGATGTAGAGCGGTTCGAAGTCCGCGTCGACGTTGACGCCGAGCCGGGCCCACGGCTCGGACTTGAATTTCGCCGGCACGTCGGCCGCCGCCCGGGGCAAGTCGCGGATATGGCCCCGCGACGACTCGACGATGTAGCTGGAGCCCAGGTAGCCGGCCAGTTTGCGCGCCTTGGTGGGCGACTCCACGATCACGAGTCGCCGGCGGCTACCGTTGCCGCCGCCGGCGCTGTCCTTCAGTTTCGGGTCAGCCAACTGCCCTTACGCTCCATCCCTGATTGGTCCCCCCTGCGAGACCACCTGCAGGAAGAATGACAGGTCGGCTTCGAAAATTCCGGTGAAATTCAGGTACGCGACCATTCCTCCGCCCTGCGGCACCTGACAATTTCGCACCCTCGGGCGGGCCCGCGCAAACCGACGCTCGCGAACGCGGCGCAAATTCGTCCGTTGCCCGCCGGCTAAACCCGCGGCCACCGGGACAGGGCCTCGGCGCCGTCGGGCGCCTCCCCCACGTTCTCTACCAGGCGCGATAGCCTCCGGCGGCCGCTGATCCGAAGCGCCGGCCGACCGCCGCGGGTGCCGATGAGGGTGGGTGCGATCCCGACGCGCATCAAAGCCGACGCCAGCGGCGAGTGAGTGTCCGGCGCGTGCGGGTCCAGCCCCAGCAGGTAATGCTCGCCCTCCGGGTTACCGGCCGCCAGCGTCCACGCCCGCAGCTCGCGTGGCCCGGGCAGCCAGCGCGGCGGCACGGTCTTGACCGCGCCGCGCGTCCATTCGGCGGCCAGCGTGCTCAACGAGCGATCGACCGCCGTCCGCACCAGCGGGGTGTCTTCGTCGGTCCGGCTGATCTCGGCCACCAGCCCCGCCTCGCGGATCATGTCCGCCAGCGCGGCGGCCCGCCATGAGTGGTCGACGACCACAGAAAGCCGAGCCAGCCGGGTGCCCTGGGCCTCCGGACCGCCAACGGTGACGATCTGCCCCGACGCCGCCAGCACCCCGGAAAGATCGGCGACCGCGGGCGGCACCGACTCCGCGGTAAAGAAGGAAAGCTGGCTCACGCCATCCGACAGTAGGCCCTCTCACCCATCCGCGTCTTGAGGCAACCGGCGCGGCGGCGGCGTGCGCCCACGTGGCGCAGGAAGCCGATAGAAACCGATAGAAAGAGGAAACCCCCCGGCTGGGCCCGCTGGGCGGGACGGCACGGGGGGTATCCGTTTCAGGTCTGCTCTTCTCTACAGGGAGCGGACTCCGGTGGCCTGGGGGCCCTTAGGGCTGTGGCCGATTTCGAACTCGACCTTCTGGTTTTCTTCGAGGGTGCGGAAGCCCGAACCCTGGATCTCCGTGTAGTGGACAAACACATCCGCGGAACCGTCTTCGGGGGCAATGAACCCGAAGCCCTTCTCCGCGTTGAACCACTTCACAGTTCCCTGTGGCATCTCTCGATCTTTCCTTTTCTTCTGGGTGCGGGGCATCGCCTTTCGATGCCCCGGGCCTGGTACGACCGCCATACCTCGCTGAGTCGCCGGAACTTCACCCGACCGATTAACCTCGCAGGAACCGCGGCCGCAACGTCGATCCTGCGAAAGTTTGACACGAACACAGAAGCTGCGACCGCAAATAGTCAACCATGTTCATCGCGTCGGCGACAGACTTGTGTGTTTGCCCGATCCGAAGAGCGATTCCATGAGCGATGCCGAGCGGGGTGAGATGGCGAGTTTCGGCGGTGACCTGCTTGCCGCTGCGCTCGCCGGAACCGCGACGGACGAGCACCCGCTGCGCCACGTCGCGGAGCTGCCGCCGCGGAGCGGCCGGCCGCACGATTGGCCGGCGTGGGCCGAGCCCGACGTGGTCAAGGCGCTCGCGGCCCGGGGGATCGCCTCACCGTGGTCGCATCAGTTCGCTGCCGCGGAATTGGCCCACGCGGGCCGTCACGTGGTGGTGAGCACCGGCACCGCGTCGGGCAAGTCACTGGCCTATCAACTGCCCGTCCTCAACGCGTTGGCGACCGATCCGCGCGCCCGGGTGCTCTACCTTTCGCCGACCAAGGCGCTGGGCCACGACCAGTTGCGTGCCGCGCACGCACTGACCGCGGCGATTCCGCGCCTGCATGACGTCGCACCCACCGCCTACGACGGCGACAGTCCGGCCGAGGTTCGACGCTTCGCGCGGGAGCGCTCTCGCTGGTTGTTCTCCAACCCCGACATGATCCATTTGTCGATCCTGCGCAACCATGCCCGCTGGGCTGTCCTGTTGCGTGGTCTTCGATTCGTGGTCGTCGACGAATGTCATTACTACCGTGGGGTGTTCGGCTCCAATGTGGCGATGGTGCTGCGTCGCTTGTTGCGGTTGTGCGCCCGCTATTCGAGTGCGCCGACGGTGATCTTCGCCAGCGCGACAACGGATTCCCCGGGTGCGACGGCCGCCGAGCTCATCGGGCTTCCGGTTCAGGAGGTCACCAAAGACGGTTCACCGCAAGGGGCGCGGACCGTGGCGTTGTGGGAGCCCGCGCTGCGGGCCGACCTGGTCGGCGAGAATGGCGCCCCGGTGCGCCGCTCGGCGGGCTCGGAGGCGGCGCGCGTCATGGCCGACCTGATCGCCGAGGGAGCCCAGACCCTGACCTTCGTCCGGTCGCGCCGCGCAGCGGAATTGACCGCGCTGGGCGCGCAGGCAAGGTTGGACGACATCGCGCCGGAGCTCTCGGGCAAGGTCGCGTCGTATCGGGCCGGGTACCTCGCCGAGGACCGCACCGCGCTGGAGCGCGCCCTGGCCGAGGGCCGGCTGCGAGGCCTGGCCACCACCAATGCGCTCGAGTTGGGTGTGGATATCGCCGGGCTGGACGCGGTGGTGCTCGCCGGCTTTCCCGGCACGGTCGCCTCGTTCTGGCAGCAGGCCGGCCGGTCCGGGCGGCGCGGCCAGGGGGCGCTGGTGGTGCTGATCGCCCGCGACGACCCGCTGGACACGTATCTGGTGCACCACCCGGCCGCGCTGCTGGACAAGCCGGTCGAGCGGGTCGTCATCGACCCGGGTAACCCCTACATTCTGGGCCCGCAACTGCTCTGCGCGGCAACCGAATTGCCGCTGGACGAGGCCGAGGTGCGCGAACTCGACGCCACCGACGTGGCGGACGGCCTGGTCGACGACGGGTTGCTGCGGCGTCGAGGTGGAAAGTACTTCCCGGTGCCCGGCCTGGAACCGCATGCCGCGGTCGACATCCGGGGCTCGACGGGCGGGCAGATCGTCATCGTGGAGGCCGACACCGGACGGTTGCTGGGCAGCGTCGGCGTGGGCCAGGCGCCGGCTTCGGTGCATCCGGGAGCGGTGTATCTGCATCAAGGCGACAGCTACGTGGTGGACTCCCTGGACACCGAGGAGGGCATCGCCTTCGTCCACGCCGAGGATCCCGGTTATTCGACATTCGCCCGTGAAATCACCGACATCGCGCTCACCGGTACCGGTGAGCGTCTGGCCTTCGGGCCGGTCACGCTGGGCCTGGTCCCCGTCCGGGTCACGCACCGGGTGGTGGGGTATCTGCGCCGCCGACTCTCCGGGGAGGTGATCGACTTCATCGAATTGGACATGCCGGAGCACACGCTGGCCACCACCGCGGTGATGTACACCGTCACCGAAGATACGTTGCTGCGCAAGGGGATTGACGGCCCGCGGATCCCCGGGTCGTTGCACGCCGCCGAGCATGCGGCGATCGGGTTGCTGCCGCTGGTCGCCAGCTGCGACCGCGGGGACATCGGCGGCTTGTCCACCGCGGTGGGTCCCGGTCCCGAAGGGCTGCCCAGCGTTTTCGTCTACGACGGGTATCCGGGTGGCGCGGGATTCGCCGAACGGGGGTTTCGCCAGGCCCGCACCTGGCTCGCCGCGACAGCCGCCGCCATCGAGGCGTGTGAATGCCCCCGGGGATGCCCGTCCTGCGTGCAGTCCCCCAAGTGCGGCAACGGCAACGACCCGCTCGACAAGGCGGGTGCAGTGCTGGTGCTGCGACTCGTCCTCGCAGAACTGGCGGCCGAGTCGCGCTGAGCAAACCGGCGCGGGCCGGCGGAGCCGCCCGTCGGTTCACCCGCTCCCGCAGCTGGATCCCGTCGCCGTAAAATCAGCCGCATGGCCCACGACTGGTTGCTCGTGGAGACGCTCGGGGGTGATCCCACCGTTGTGGCGCAGGGGCGCCAACTCAAAAATCTCGTCCCGATCACCACCTTCCTGCGCCGCAGCCCCTATCTCGCCGCGGTTCGAACGGCGGTCGCCGAGTCGGTGCAGACCGGCCAGCCCCTGACCAGCATCACGCCCAAGCGTGATCGCATCATCCGCACCGAACCGGTGGTGATGTCCGACGGTTTCGTCCACGGCGTGCATGTCTGGACCGGACCCTCCGACATCGACCCGCCCGAGCGCCCGATCCCGGGGCCCTTGAAGTGGGACCTGACCCTGGGCGTGGCCACCGACACCCGCGAATCGCTGATCAACAGCGGCAAGAATCCCGAGGTGGAAGTCACCTTCGGCAGGGCCTTCGCCGAGGATCTTCCATCCCGCGAGCTCAACCCGAACGAAGCCAAAGTGCTCGCCATGGCGGTCAAGGCCAAGCCGGACCAAACATTGTGCAGCACTTGGGATCTCACCGACTGGCGAGGAAACTCCATCCGGATAGGTTTCGTCGCACGCACGATTCTGGAGCCGGGGCCTGACGGCCGGGAGCACTTGGTGGCGCGGGCGATCAATTGGCAGTCCGAGCTGAAGGGCCCGACGGTATCGACCGATGATCTGGCGCAGCGGATCCTCAGTGGCCTCGCGCAGGCCGGGGTGCACCGCGCGCTGATCGACCTCAACAACTGGACGCTGTTGAAATGGCTCGACGAGCCCTGCACCTTTTACGACTGGCGCAGCAGTGAGACGGGAAAGCCGCGGGTCCATCCCGATGACCAGGACGTGATGTCGGACATGACAAGGGAATTCGGTGGGGGCACCATCAGTCGGGTGCTGCGCATGCCCGGGCACGACGGGGATTGGGTGCCGGTGCACATCACCGTCAACCGGGTGGAACTCGAGCCGGACACCTACGCCGGGCTGGTCTCCCTGCGACTGCCCACCGATGACGAACTGGTCGCCGCGGGGCTGCCGCAAGCGCCCTAGTCACCGGCTCCGACCGCCGGCCCCGCCCGCGCGGAGGCCCGCGCCGTGCCGGCGACGACGACGGCCACCCCCGCCGTGATGACGACATCGAGACCGTCGACCACACAGCGGATGTCGTTGACCCGCATCTCGCGGGCAACGGCCGCAGCCCGACTGCAGGCCGCGTCGGATCCGGACGCCAGCCGGGCCGCCGCGGCCAGAGCGGCCAGGTCGGCCGCCGCCTGTGCGCGGTGACGCGCCACCACCGCCGAGCCCAGGTAGGCAGCGATACCGGTCGCCCAGAGCAGCACCACGACCATCCAGGCCGCGACCAGTGTGGCCGAGCCCCGATCATCGCAGCGGCTCCGCCGCGGCGACCGCCTTCGCGGTAATGTCCATGTCGGGCAAGAACTTCGAACGCGTGGCAACGGTGGCCACCAGGAATTCGCCGTCGCGGTGCAGGTCGATTCGCGCACCCGCGGGCGCGAGCCGGACGGCGGCGGCCACGGCGGAGCGTTCGTCGCCGCGGGCGGCCAGCCTGGCGGCCTCACGGGCGGCGTCGATGCAGCGCACCTGCATCGAAACCGCGCTGACACCGGCCAGGCACAGCACCAGCACCACCACGAGCGAGGCGATGCCCAGTGCCGCCTCAACGGTGCTCGCGCCGGCATTGTCGGCTACACCTTGGTGTTGAGTGCACGACCGATGATGTTGGTCAGCGCCGACACGATGGAATCGCCGGTGACCACGGCGTACAGCACCGCGCCGAAGGCCGCCGCCGCGATGGTGCCGATGGCGTATTCGACCGTCGACATGCCCGACTCGTCGGCCGCCAGCACGGCCACGCGTGCGGCGAATTCGCGAAACATGTTGATCATCAAGGGCTTCCTTTCTTTTCACAGCAGGCCCGACTGCAGCACATCACCGGCCAGACCGGCCACCACCGGCACGATGCCCAGGCACACGAACGCCGGCAAGAAGCAGAGGCCCAGCGGCCCGGCGATCAGAACCCCGGCCCGCTCTGCGGCGGCGGTGGCGGTGTGCGCGGCGTCGTGGCGAGACTGGTCGGCCAACTCGGCGACGCCACCGGCCAGCGCCGCGCCCGAGGACGCCGAACGCCGGGCCAACCGCAGCAGCGCGTCGACCGGCGCGTCGGCCGGGTTTGCGTGCGGTTCCGACGGAATCGCCCATGCGACAACGGGGTCGGCGCCGAGCGCCAGCAGGTCGGCGGCCCGGCGCAGGGCGCGGGCCACGGGCGGTGGCGCGGACGGGGCGGCGGCCGCCGCCGCGGTCGACACCGCCATGCCTGCGCCCAGGCACACGCCCAACACGTCGAGACAGGACGCGACCGCCAGCGGATCCGGGCCAGCCGTTCGCCCCGACGCCGGCCCCCGCGGCCGACCCCCACGCGACGGCATCCCGGCACGTCTTCGCGTCAGTGACGGACCGGGGCCGATCCACAGTGCCACGGCCAACAGCACCGCCGTCGCCGCGGCATTCACGACGCCACCCGATCGACGATGCGGTCCGACCACAACAGACCGCCGCACGCCAGTGTTGCGCCGACGAGCAAGAGCACCCCGCCCGTCTGCCCGCCCAGCAAGAAGGCCAGCGGCCGGGCCCCGATCAGTTGGCCCAGCAGGATACCGAGCACCGGCAAAGCGGCCAGTATCGTCGCGGTGGCGCGCGCACCGGCCAGGCTCGATGAGACGCGCGCCGAGAACCGTTGCCGCTCAGCGATATCGCGTTGGGCGGCGCGCATCAGGGTGGCAATCCCCAACCCATTGTCACTGGCCAGCCGCCAGCACAGCGCGAGCCGCTCCCAATGCGCGGGTAGTGCCGAGGAGCCGGACGCCGCGGCCAGCCCGGCCGCGACATCGGCACCCAACCGGGCCCGCGCCGCCACCGCACGCAGCGACCCCGCGACCGGGCCGTCGGTCTCGTCGGCGGCGACGCCGAAGGCGCGCACCGGATGGGAACCGGCCCGCAGTTCACCGACGAGCACATCGAGCGCGGTTTCCAGCGCGCGGCCCTCTCGGGCGGCGCGCCGGATGCGGCGGCGACGGCGATCACGCAGACTCACGGTCGCGCCCACGACCGCGATGCACAGAACGGTTGTCGGCGGCAGCACGACCACGGCGGCGCAGCCGAGACCCGCAGCGACGCATCCCGCCCCACGAAGCCCGTTCGCCGGGATCCGCCGTCGCGGTGACACCGCCGGATCGAGCCGGTGCCGGGGCGAGGGCCGACCGATGACAAGCGCGAACGACAACAGCAGCGCGCCGACCACCGGGCCGTTCACGCCGGCGCCCGGCTTTGCAGGACGCGCTGCAGCCGCGGGGCGTCGTCCGTCATCCCCCGATCCGCATGCCACACCGTGACCGCCCGGACCCGTCCCCGAACCGGTTGCAGCACAGCGATCTCACCGAGCCGCCGCCGACCGGTGCGGTCGCGCTCGACATGCAGCAGCACCTGCACGGCCGCGGCGAGTTGGCTGTGCAGCGCGGCACGCCCGAGACCGCCGAGTGCACCCAGGGCCTCCAGACGGGCGGGAACCTCGCCGGGGTTGTTGGCGTGCACGGTGCCCGCACCCCCGTCGTGCCCGGTATTCAGCGCGGCGAGCAGGTCCACCACTTCGGCGCCCCTGACCTCGCCCACGACGATGCGGTCGGGCCGCATCCGTAACGCCTGCCGGACCAGTTGGCGCACCGGGACTTCGCCGACGCCTTCGATATTGGCGCACCGGGCGACGAGCTTCACCAGATGCGGGTGCCGAGGCGCCAATTCGGCGGCATCCTCGACGCAGACGATCCGTTCGGCGGGCGGTACGGCGCCCAGCATCGCGGCCAGCAGAGTCGTTTTGCCCGCGCCGGTTCCACCGCTCACCAAAAACGCCAGCCGGGCGGCGATGATATCGGCGACCAGGGCAGCGGCCGCCGGCTCGATCGCACCCGCGGCTATCAGTGCCGCCAAGTCTTGGCTGGCCGGCCGCAGCACCCGCAGCGACAGGCAGGTGCCCGCGGCGGCCACCGGTGGCAGCACCGCGTGTAGCCGCACCGCAAACCCCCGGGCGCCGATTCCGGTGAGCTCGCCGTCCACCCAGGGTTGGGCGTCGTCCAGGCGTCGGCCGGCGGCCAGCGCCAGCCGCTGCGCCAACCGCCGCACCGCAGGCTCGCCGGGAAAGCGAATCTCGGTGCGCCGTAGGCCGTTGCCGTCGTCGACCCACACCGCGTCCGGTGCCGTGACCAAGACGTCGGTCGTACCGTCCGCGCAGAGCAGCGGTTCGAGAACGCCGGCACCGGTGAGTTCGGTCTGCAGCACGCGGAGATTGGCCAGCACCTCGGTGTCACCGAGCATCCCGCCGGCCTCGGCGCGGATCGCGGCGGCCACCACCGAGGCCCGCAGCGGTCCGGCTTCACCGGCCAGACGCTCGCGGACACGCTCGATCAGCGAACCGCTCATGCCGCCCGCCCGTCCCGCCCCGGCCGGGACCGCGCGCCGGTGGGCGGCAGCACGCCGAGCACCTCGCGGGCCGCCACCGCGAGCGGGGACCGCCGCCCCAACCGCAGGCCGCCGCGTTCGACCTGCTCCCCGAGCTGCGGCTGCGCTTTGATCGCCGCCAGCAGCGGCAAACCCGCGATCTCGGCGATCTCGGCCGCCCGCAACCCTCCCGGCGACGGGCCCCGCACCACCAGGCCCACGTTGGGGTTGACGGAGGTCAGAACGGGCGCCATCGCGCCGGTCGCCGCGCACGCGCGCACATCACAGCGGCTGACGACGACGACAAGGTCGGCGGCGCTCAGGGCGGCCTGGGTGGCATCGGTGAAACGTCGGGGCAGGTCGCAGATCACGCTGACCGCCCCCCGGCGGCCGGCGTCGACGATGGCGTGCACCGGCCCGGCGCCCACCTCGTAACCGCGGCGGGTTCCGGACAGGACGCTGATTCCGCGGTGTCGTGGCAGCGCATCGCGCACCGCTGACCAGGTGAGCCGTCCACCCTGCAGCGCAAGGTCCGGCCAGCGCAGCCCCGGGGTGTTTTCACCACCGAGCAACAACTCGATACCGCCGCCCCACGGGTCGAGGTCCACCAGCAGCGCATCGGTGGCGGCCCGAGCCAGGGCGACCGCGAGCAATGAGGCGCCGGCGCCACCGCAGCCTCCGATGACGGCGACGGCGTGCCCGCGCGACCCGTCGTCGCGCGACGACTCGACGGCTTCGGCGAGTTCACCGACCAGGTCGGCCGCTTGCCCCGGCAACCGCAGCACATGCTCGGCGCCGACGCTGACGGCAGCCGCCCACGTCGCCGTCTCGGGTTCGGCCACCGTCAGCACGGTCACGTGATCGCGGCGCGGCAGTGCCCAGCGCTCGCAGCGCGCCGCCGCCGGCGCGTCCAGCACGACGGCCGCGGCCGCCGTCCACGTCCTGCGACTCACCGGCGAGCCGTCGCCGGCGTGCACCACTCGAACACCGGCCGCGGCCGCCACCCGGTCCAATTCGGCACGCAGTTCGGTCTCCGCCAGCATGGCCAACACACCCGCGGAACCCACCGCACGATGGGGGGCGTCGGCTCCGGAGGCGCCAGTCATCCGCCCACTGTGCGGGGCAGCAACCTTGGCACACCAGTCCCAAACGCGGATTTGGGGATAGAGACGCGAGTGTGCACAAACCGCGCGCGGCGGCGTTGCGCCAGCGACGACGGACGAGCTCCCCGCAACGCGTCGAGAGCCGGTCCGAGCGCCCGAAAGCGCGAAGAACCGACTCAAAAAGACCCGAGAAAAGGGACGACCCCCGCCAGGGGGGGAGGAGGCGAGGGTCGTCGTGTATCAGCCCCGGGGGGTCGGGCTGATACACCCTCGGCTCAGGCCGAGTAATGCTTACTATACACATGACAGTCCGCAATAACGCAAGAGATCATTTACTGAAAAATGACCTTGAGCCGCGAAAACACTGCTCGACTGAGCTCCGGTACTCCCTGAGCGGCCATTTCCGGTGCGGGATCGCGGCCCGACGGCGCGGCCGACCTATGCTGGGTCCGTGACCGTCTTCGACCCGGCCGCGGAGCAGTCAGCCGCGGGGCAATCAGCGGCAAGCACCGCGTCCCACGCCCGCACGGCGGCCTTCTTCGATCTGGACAAGACGATCATCGCCAAGTCCAGCACGCTGGCGTTCAGCAAACCCTTTTTCGCTCAGGGCCTGCTCAATCGCCGCGCCGTGCTCAAGTCCAGCTACGCCCAGTTCATCTATTTGCTCTCGGGTGCCGATCATGACCAGGTGGATCGGATGCGTGCCCACATGACCAACATGTGCACGGGCTGGGACGTGGAACAGGTCAAGTCGATCGTCAACGAGACGCTGCATGACATCGTGACCCCGCTGGTGTTCGCCGAAGCCGCCGATCTGATCGCGGCCCACAAACTGTGCGGGCGTGACGTCGTGGTCGTGTCGGCATCCGGCGAGGAAATCGTCGCGCCCATCGCCCGGGCCCTGGGCGCCACCCACGCGATGGCGACCCGCATGGTCGTCGAGGACGGCCGGTACACCGGCGAGATCGCGTTCTACTGCTACGGCGAGGGCAAGGTCCAAGCGATCCGCGAGCTGGCCGCTCGCGAGGGCTACCCGCTGGAACATTGCTACGCCTACTCCGACTCGATCACCGACCTGCCGATGCTCGAGGCGGTCGGCCACCCCAGCGTGGTCAATCCCGACCGCGGGTTGCGTAGGGAAGCCCTCGGACGCGGTTGGCCCCTGATGTCGTTCTCCCGCCCGGTGTCCCTGCGGGACCGCATCCCGGCGCCGTCCGGCGCTGCGATCGCCACGACCGCGGCGGTGGGCATCAGCGCGCTGGCGGCCGGCGCGGTCACCTATTCGTTGCTGCGCCGCTACGCGTTCTAGGCCGGATGGCGGGGGCGGCCAGGTCGCAGCCGATCGGCAGCAAACACATCAGCCGCGGGATCCGATACGGCTTGGCAGTATTCGCGAAATTGGGCCTTGCTGTGCTAAGGGTCTAGTAGTACAAAGGAACCACGGAAGCCCGGTGAGGCCTAGGTCGATCCGGAAGAGAAGGTTCGATCTCCCGACCCGGGCGCCCAGCACGGTGCTCGGCACCCACGCGGAGTCATAGCCGCGAAAATGGCAGAAGTGTTGCGGGCCTGCGTAATTGCGAAGTGCGGAAGTATCGACGGCCCTTTGGGTGGGGCTGCAACCAGAAGCGTCGCAAGATCGCCGAGGCCAACCCACGCAGCCTCGAAATGCACGCTTGGTAACCGAGTCCCGTGCTAGCGGGCGGCGGACCGAACATTCGGAACGTCGCCCGCTCTACACTTTTCAGGCCGATTTCCGGTGTCGATATCCCGTCTTCGGCTACTGCTTCAGCTACCGA
Organism: Mycobacterium sp.; assembly: GCF_025933915.1. Taxonomy (GTDB): domain Bacteria; phylum Actinomycetota; class Actinomycetes; order Mycobacteriales; family Mycobacteriaceae; genus Mycobacterium. Next base: position 4,146 of record NZ_JAICZA010000079.1, on the reverse strand, counting down.
TTCGACATCGAGTCGGCGATCGCCAACGCCTCTTTCGCGCCGGCCTGCATCGCTCCGCAGCACAGCACCAACCAGGCCCCCACGCCCTCGGGCGTCCCGTCGGCGAAGCCCTGTGCCGCGTCGCGATACGCCGCGGGTTGACGCATCCAACTGACCTCGGGCACTCCCAGCCCGTGCGGGTCCAGCCCGCCGGCGATGGTCACCAACCTCGACACCGCGCGCGCGACCACGCCGTCCGAGCTGCCGAACGGCTTCAGCGTCAACAACTCGCCGTGTAGGACCGCCGCGATCACCGGGGCGGGCGCCCGGGTGCGGCCGTTCACCAACTCCGCCAACAACTCCAGCCTGGGCCCCACGCCCGCATCGGTGCGCGGGCGACCCAGATGCTCGTCGTCGACCTGGTCAGCCGCGGCCAGCATGTGCAGACGGGCCAGCGCCTGCAGGGGCGCTCGCCGCCAGATGCCGACGATGGGGCCTTCGCCACCTTCGAGCGCCTGGGCCACCCGAAGCGCCCCCCCGAACACCGGATCGCTGATCGTGCCGGCGTCCGCGAGGTCCTCCAGTCGAACGGGACCGCCGTCGAGGACCGACGATGCGCGGGCCGCGCGCAGCGAGGCCTCGGCGGCGGTCACGGGCCAGCCACGCAAGTTGGCCCGGTGGCGGTGGGCGCGACCCAGCGCCTCGCGGGCACTTTCACTCGCCTCCGCGACGCCGGGCAGTTCTGTCAGGGGGGCAAGGGGATCAGCCGTCACAGCTTGACAATCTATCTCCGTCGGAATCCGGCGCGCGCGGGATGGCATCCAACAGCTGCCGGGTGTAGTCGTGCTCGGGATGAGTGAACAGCTCCTCGGTGGGCGCGTGCTCCACCACGCGGCCCGCGCGCATGACCACGACGTCGTCGGCGATCTGCCGGATCACCGCGAGGTCATGGCTGATGAACAGGTAGGCCAGGCCCAGCTCGGCCTGCAGATCGGCCAGCAGTTCCAGTATCTGCGCCTGAACCAGAACGTCGAGCGCCGACACCGCCTCGTCGCAGACCAGCACCTCGGGCCGCAGCGCCAACGCCCGGGCGATCGCCACCCGCTGGCGCTGCCCACCCGACAGTTCGCGGGGCAGCCGGTCCAACACCGACGACGGCAGCGCCACCTGGTCGACGAGGTCGTGCACCGCTTGTGCGCGCTGCCCGCGGTCACCGGCCCGGTGAATCCGCAACGGTTCCTCGATGGCACGGAACACCGAGTACATGGGGTCCAGGCTGCTGAACGGATTTTGAAACACGGGCTGCACCCGGCGACGGAAAGCCAGCTGCGTGTCCCGGGGCATTGTGTCGTCGATCCGGGTGCCGTCGAAAACCACCGTGCCCGAAGTGGGTGGTAAGAGACCGAGCACCATGCGCGCCAGGGTCGACTTTCCCGACCCCGACTCCCCGGCGATCGCCAGCGTGCGCGCGCGGCTCAGGCGAAAGGACACCGCGTCGACCGCGCGAAATTCGCTGCGCCGCCATGGCGCCCCATGGGACTCCCGGTAGACCTTGGTCAGCTCGGAGGCGACGAGAATTTCGTCGGAGCCCGGGGCCTGTGCGGCTCGCCCCTCAATCCGCGGACGGGTCCGCGCAGCGCCCCGGGCCGTCACCGCCGGCGCCGCGGCCACCAGCCGGCGGGTGTACTCGTGTTGCGGGCTTCGCAAGATCGACCGTGCCGCACCGGATTCCACGACGACCCCGCGGTGGACGACGACGACGGACTCGGCCCGCTCGGCGGCTAGCGCCAGATCGTGCGTGATCAGCAGCAGCGCGGTGCCGAGTTCGGTGGTCAGCCGCTGCAGATGATCGAGCACCTGACGCTGCACAGTGACGTCCAGTGCGGACGTCGGCTCGTCGGCGATCAACAGCCGCGGCCGGCCCGCCAACCCGATCGCGATCAGCGCGCGTTGGCACATGCCGCCGGACAGCTGATGCGGGTAGCTGCGCGCTTGCTTCGCCGGGTCCGGCATCCCCGCCGCGGCGAGCAGCTCCACGGCACGCTGCCGAGTGCGTCGGTCGGGAGTGTTGGCCCGCAACGCTTCCCGGATCTGAAAGCCGACCTTCCACACCGGGTTCAGGTTGGTCATCGGGTCCTGCGGAATGTAGCCGATCTCCCTGCCGCGGATCGAACGCATCGCTCGGCGGTCGGCGGTCGAGATGTCGACACCGTCGAAAACGATGCGGCCGCCCGTAATTCGTCCACCGGGAGGAAGAAGCCCGAGGATCGCGGCGGCGGTGGTGGATTTCCCCGATCCCGATTCGCCCACGACCGCGACGGTTTGGCCGGGCAGCACGGACAGGTCCAGACCACAAACCGCGGCCTGATCGCCGAAAGCGACCCCCAGGCCGTCCACCGACAGCAGTGGCGAGGCGGTTGCGCTCATGTCCGCCACGCCCTCGACGCCGGATCCAGCGCATCGCGAAGCGCGTCACCCATCATCATGAAGGCCAGCACGGTGATCGCCAGGGCGCCGGCCGGATAGAACAGGACGGGTGAGCCCGCCCGCAGCCGCGTCTGGGCGAGGTTGATATCGCCGCCCCACGACACTACCGACGTCGGCAATCCGACACCGAGGTAGGACAGCGTGGCCTCGGTGACGATGAAAAGGCCCAGGGCAACGGTGGCCACCGCGATGACCGGGCCCAGGGCATTCGGTAGCGCGTGCCGGAGCAGGATTTGAAACCTGCTCATCCCCAATGCTTTAGCGGCGAGAACGTAGTCGCTGGCGCGCACCGCGAGCACCGCACCACGTGCGATCCGAGCCACCTGCGGCCAGCCGAATAACGCGAGGATCGCGATCACCGTCCACACCGTGCGATGGTGCAGGACCTGCATCAGGACGATGGCGGCAAGCAGCAACGGCAGCCCGAAGAACACGTCGGTGACACGGGAGACCACCGCGTCGACCCAGCCGCCGTAGAAGCCGGCCAACGCGCCCACTGCACCGCCCACGACGAACACGACGACGGCGGCTCCCAGGCCCACCGTGACCGAGGCCCGCGCGCCGTACACCGTGCGGGCGTACACGTCGTGGCCCTGCAAGTCAGTGCCGAACCAGTGCGCGCGCGACGCGGGCAGCAGGCTCTGACCCGGATCGGCGTAGGCCGGATCGACCCCGGTGAACAGACCCGGAAACATCGCGACGGCCACGACGAATGCGATCAACACGGCCGCACCGATGAACTTCGGGCGTCGATGCAACCGTCGCCAGGTGTCGCGCCAGAATCCGCCCCGCGCCAAGATCCGGTCACCCATAACGGATCCGGGGGTCCAGCGCGGCGTACAGCAGGTCCACCACCAGATTGGTGAGCAGGTAGATCAGCACCAGCACCGTCACGATCGAGACCACCGTGGGCGCCTCTTGCCGAGTGACGGCTTGATAGAGCACGCCGCCGATACCGTGAATGTTGAAGATGCCTTCGGTCACGATGGCCCCGCCCATCAGCGCCCCCAGATCGGCTCCCAGAAACGTCACGACCGGGATCAGTGAGTTCCGCAGGATGTGCACCGTCACCACGCGGGGCCGTGACAATCCTTTGGCGGTGGCGGTGCGCACGTAGTCGGCGTGCGCGTTGGCGGCCACCGCGGATCGGGTCAACCGCACCACATAGGCGAATGACACCGAGCCCAGCACGATTCCGGGTAACAGCAGGCGCGCGAAGGTGGCTCTTTGCCCCACCGTCACCGGGGCGATGCCCAGCCGGACCCCGAACACGAACTGCGCCAAGAATCCCAGCACGAAGATGGGGATCGCGATGATGACCAGACCGGTGATGAGCACGGTGGAATCGAAAAGGCCACCCGCACGCAGGCCCGCGATCACCCCGAATCCGATTCCCAGCACCGCCTCGACGGCCAGGGCGATCAACGACAGCCGCAGGGTAACCGGAAACGCATGTGCGAGAACGTCACTGACCGGGAGCCCGGAATAGGCGCGGCCAAGGTCACCGTGCAGAACTCCGCCGAGGTAACGCAGGTACTGCACGATGAACGGGTCGTCGAGGTGGTAGCGGGCGTGCAGCTGCGCGGCGACAGCCGGCGTCAGCGGGCGGTCGCCGGCGATCGCGGCCAACGGGTCGCCGGGCAACAGGAAGACCATGCCGTAGATCAGCAACGTGGCGCC
>NZ_JAICZA010000081.1 GCF_025933915.1 Mycobacterium sp. | reverse complement strand
GCTGTCGGTGCTGAACACCGCGCTGGGCGGCGGCCTGAGCTCTCGGCTGTTCCAGCAGGTCCGGGAGCTGCGTGGGCTGGCCTATTCCGTCTATTCAACGGTGGACATCTTCGCCGACACCGGCGCGCTGTCCGTGTACGCGGCCTGCCAGCCCGAACGCTTCGACGAGGTTATGGCCGTGACCAGTGAGGTCCTCGACTCGGTGGCCACCGACGGCATCACCGAGTCGGAATGCCGCATCGCCAAGGGCTCGCTGCGTGGCGGTCTGGTGCTGGGCCTGGAAGATTCCGGCTCGCGGATGAGTCGGCTGGGCCGCAGCGAGCTCAACTACGGCAAACACCGCACCATCGAGCACACCCTGCGGCAGATCGACCAGGTGACCGTCGAGCAGGTCAACGCCGTCGCTCGCCGGCTGCTCGGGCAGCGCTTCGGCGCTGCGGTTCTTGGCCCCTACGCGACCAAACGGTCACTGCCCCAACAACTTCGGGCGATGGTAGGGTAGCTCAAATGTCCGCCTCCTCACTCGCGCCGTGCCGGCGCTCGCCGTCGACGGACTAGCCGAATGGTACTGGGCTTTTGGGACATCGTGGTGCCCATCGTGGGCGCCCCCATGGCCGGCGGGCCGGGGACGCCCGCGTTGGCCGCGGCGGTGTCCAACGCCGGTGGGCTCGGTTTCGTCCCCGGCGGGTACCTCAGCGCCGAGCAGCTCGCCGACGACATCGCCGCGGCACGCAAGGCCACCACGGGTCCGCTGGGGGTGAATTTGTTTGTGCCCCAGCCCAGCGTCGCCGACTGGGTGGCGCTGGACTACTACGCGGCGGAACTCGAAGAAATCGCCGACCACTACCAAGTGGAGGTCGGCCATCCGCAGTACGGCGACGACGATGGGTGGGAGCAGAAGCTCGAGGTGGTGGCCGACGTCCGGCCCGAGCTGGTGTCTTTCACCTTCGGCGTCCCGCCGCCCGACGTGATTCGGCGCCTCGGCGCGTTGGGCCTGCTCGTCCTGGTCACGGTGACGTCGGCGTATGAGGCCGGAGTGGCCGTCGCGGCCGGCGCGGACAGCCTGGTGCTCCAGGGCCCCGCCGCCGGGGGCCACCGCGGCACGTTCGCGCCCGACATGGAACCCGCCAACGAGTCGCTGCACCAGCTCATCGATCGCGTCCGCAACGCGCATGACGTCCCGATCATCGCCGCCGGCGGGCTGGGCACCGCCGACGAGGTCGGGGCCGCGCTGCGCAGGGGAGCGGTGGCCGCCCAGGTCGGCACCGCGCTACTGCTCGCCGACGAGGCCGGCACCAACCCCGCGCACCGCACCGCCCTGAAGAACCCGCTTTTCGCCACCACCGTTGTGACGCGGGCATTCTCGGGCCGATACGCGCGCGGCCTGGAAAACGACTTCACCCGTATGCTCGACCACGTGGCGCCGCTGGGCTACCCCGAGGTCAACCAGATGACATCGCCCATCCGGGAAGCGGCCGCCGCCATCGAGGATCCCAACGGGATACCGCTGTGGGCCGGGGCGGCATTCAAGCACGCGAGCGCGGGCCCCGCGGCCGACATCATCGCCAGCCTCGTAGCCACCGGTTAGCCCGCGCCGGCGGTCAGCCCAGCAGGCCGGCCGGGTCGGTGAACGGCAGACCGAGGTCGGCGGCCACCTGCTCGGACAGCAGCGCGCCGTCATGCGTCGAAAGGCCTTTGGCCAGAGCAGGATCCGATCGGCACGCCGCCCGCCAGCCACGTTCGGCGAGCGCGAGCACATACGGCATCGTCGCGTTCGTCAACGCCACCGTCGACGTCTTGGGCACCGCGCTGGGCATGTTCGCCACGCAGTAGAACACCGTGTCGTGCACGGCGAAGGTCGGGTCGTCGTGCGTCGTGGGTCGCGAATCCTCGAAGCAGCCGCCCTGATCGATGGAGATATCCACCAGCACGGCGCCCGGCTTCATCTGCGCGACAAGAGAATTCGAGATCAGGCTGGGGGCCTTCGCGCCGGGGCGCAGCACGGCGCCGATGACCAGGTCGGCGCGCTTGACGGTGCCCTCGAGGTCATAGGCCGACGAGTAACGGGTGCGGACCTGACCGCCGAACTCCGCATCGAGCAAGCGAAGCTTGTTGAGGTTGATATCGAGAACCGAGACCATCGCCCCCATGCCGCTGGCGACGCGGGCCGCGTTGTAGCCGGCCGTGCCCGCCCCGATCACCACGACGTCGGCCGGCTTGACGCCGGGTACGCCGCCCATCAGCACGCCGCGCCCACCGTGGGTGCGCATCAGGTGATACGCCCCCACCTGAGCGGACAGCCGCCCGGCCACCTCGCTCATCGGCGCCAGCAACGGCAATGTGCCGTCAGCGGTTTGGACCGTCTCGTAGGCGATGGACGTCGTTCCGGACGCCAACAGCGCGTCGGTGCACGCACGCGACGCGGCCAGATGCAGGTAGGTGAACAGAATCTGGTTGCGCCGCAGCAGGTCATACTCGGCCGACACCGGTTCTTTGACCTTGAGCAGCAGGTCGGTGTCGGCCCAAACCTGTTCGGCCGTATCGGCGAGCCACGCGCCCGCCGCCTTGAACTCGGAGTCGGTGATGGACGATCCCTCGCCGGCGCCGGACTGGACGAGCACGTCATGACCGCGGCGGATCAACTCGGCGACACCGGCGGGGGTGATGGCCACGCGAAACTCGTTCGTCTTGGTCTCGGTCGGTACGCCGACTCGCATGCTCGCCCCTTGTTCGCGGATTCATTCAATTGTGAAGCCCCCTTCAAGTGTGAAGAAAGCTCGGATGGGCCGCAATCGATATGAATTGCATCGCCCGCTGGCTATGATCGGCGGATGACCGACCCCTGCGTTTCGGCCACCGTGCGCATCGATGCCCGCCCCGACGCGGTGTACCGGCTCATCACCCACCTGCCCACCCTGGCTTCGCTGGCCGAGGAGGCGGTGGCGATGGAGTGGCGCAAAGGTGACGCGGTGAGCCCGGGCGCGGTGTTCACCGGCCACAACGAAAGCGGCAGCCGGCGCTGGAGCACCAAATGCACCGTCACCGACGCGGAACCGGGCCGACGGTTTGCTTTCGACGTGACCCACACCATCCTTCCGATCGCCCGCTGGCAATACGACATCGTCGCGGCGGACGGCGGATGTGAGGTCACCGAAAGCACCTGGGACCGCAGGCCGGGCTGGTTCCGCAAGGTCGCCGGCAAGGCCACCGGCGTCACCGATCGGGTGGCCGCCAACACCGAGCACATCCGGCTCACGCTGCAGCGCCTCAAACAGCGCGCCGAAACCGAGTAGCCGAAGGATCGCGGGAGTTCCGATGACGCGACGCGATCCCGCCGTAGCCGTCGTGGGAGCCGGCATGTCGGGGCTGTGCGTCGCGATTGCCTTGCTGCGCAGCGGCATTACCGATGTGACCGTCTATGAGAAGGCCGACGAGGTGGGCGGCACCTGGCGGGAGAACACCTACCCGGGTCTGGTCTGCGATATCCCGTCGCGCATCTACCAGTACAGCTTTGCCAGGAACCCCAACTGGTCGCACCTGTTCTCACCCGGCGGCGAAATCCAGGCCTATTTCCGAGACGTCGCCGACCGGTACGCATTGCGCGACCGGATCCGGTTCGGCACTCAGATCGGCCACGCGCGTTTCGACGACGGCCGCTGGGTGCTGCGCACCGACGCCGGAGAGGAATCCACCGTTGACTTCTTGATCTCGGCCACCGGCGTGCTGCATCACCCGCGACTGCCATCGATCCCGGGCTTGGATGACTTCGGCGGCAACGTTTTTCACTCGGCACGCTGGGATCACGGCGTCGACGTGCGGGGGCGGCGCGTCGCGATCGTCGGCAACGGGTCGACGGGCGTACAGCTGGTGTGCGGTCTGGCCGGGGTGGCCGGCCACGTCACGCTGTTCCAGCGCACCGCGCAATGGGTGCTGCGCCTGGCCAATCCGCGCTACAGCGGCTTCACCGGGATCACCCGGCGGAAGATGCCGTGGCTGGATGGGTTGGCGTACCGGATATACAGCCTCGGCTACGACTACTTCGCGGTCGGGCTGACCAAGCCGGGCCTGCGCCGCAAGATCATGGCGGCGCTGTGCCGCGCCAGCCTCTGGGAGATCCGTGATCCCGAGTTGCGGCGGTCCCTGACTCCCGACTACACGCCGGCCTGCAAGCGCCTGGTGATGTCGAACGGTTTCTACCGGGCCGTGCAGCGCGATGACGTCGAGCTCGTGACGACGAGCATCGACCATGTGGAACGGCGCGGCATCGTCACCGGTGACGGCGCTCTGCACGAGATGGACATCATCGTGCTCGCCACCGGATTCGACACGCACGCGTTCTTCCGGCCGATGGAGCTGATCGGCCGCGACGGCATCTGCGCCAATGACGTTTGGCGCGACGGCCCTCGCGCCTACCAAACCGTGGCGTTGTCCGGCTTTCCCAACTTCTTCATGATGCTGGGGCCGCACAGCCCGGTGGGAAACCTTGCGCTGACGACGGTGGCCGAATCCCAGGCCGACCACATCGTGGGCTGGATCGAGCGCTGGCGCCGGGGTGAATTCGACACGGTCGAGCCGACCGCCGCGGCGACCGAGCGTTTCAACGCGAAGCTGCGCGCCGCGATGCCGGACACCGTGTGGACCACCGGCTGCAACAGCTGGTACCTCAACAAGGACGGTGTGCCCGAGGTGTGGCCGCTCACGCCGGCCGAACACCGCCGGATGCTGGCGAACCCCGACCCCGGCCAGTACGACCTGCGCCGCCACGTCGCGGCCGGCTGAGGACGATCCGTGAAAGAACCCAGTACCGGCGGTTTCGCATAGCTGGGTCGCATACCTATACTTGGGACGCGCGATGTCCACCGCAAGACTGCGATCGAGGGCTAAACGCCGAGGTAGGGGGCATGATGCTGACCGCTGACATCCAAGTCGACCAGGCAGCGGGTCCACATGACGCGTCGCTCGACCACGAGCGACTGGTCCTCGAGGCGCGTGACGTGGACTTCGATTGGGCGACGCTGCCTTTCCATTACGTGCCCGGTGAGCCGTTCGCCACCCACGTCCTCAACGTGCTGCACCTGCTGCTGCCCGCGGGCGAAGAGTTCTTCGTCGAGGTGTTCAAGCAGACCTTGCCGCTGATCAAAGACGACCAGCTGCGGCTGGACGTCCAGGGGTTCATCGGCCAGGAGGCGATGCATTCCCAGGCGCACGCGAACGTGCTCGCCCACTTCGCCGCGCGGGGCATCGACCTGACCCCCTACACCGGCCAGATCAAGTGGCTGTTCGACAAACTGCTCGGCCCCCGGCCCCAGTGGAGCAGGCGCCGCCGGCAGAGCTGGCTGCTCGAGCAGGTGTCGCTGGTCTCCGCCATCGAGCACTACACCGCCATCCTGGGGGAGTGGATTCTCGACTCGCCCGCCCACGACGCGATCGGCACCGATCCGGTGATGCTGGACATGCTGCGCTGGCACGGCGCCGAGGAAGTCGAGCACAAGGCGGTGGCCTTCGACACCATGAAGCATTTGCGGGCCGGCTACTGGCGGCAGGTGCGCGCCCAGCTGGTGGTGTCGCCCGCCATGCTGCTGTTGTGGATTCGCGGGGTGCGGTTCATGTACTCGCTGGATCCCTGCCTGCCGCCGCGCACCAAGCCGCGCTGGCGCGACTACTGGCGTGCGGCACGCCGTGGACTGGTGCCCGGTCCGCTGCGATTCGTGCGAGCGATCGGGAACTACTACCGGCCGGGCTTTCACCCCTCGCAGCTCGGCGGTCTGGGCCTTGCCGTCGACTACCTGGCCGTCTCACCGGCCGCGCGGGCCTCGCACTGACTCATGACCACCACGTCGAGCCTCACCGCCAGCGACGGCGTCACGCTGGCTGTCCACCGCTACACCGACATCGACCCCGCGCGCCCAACCATCCTGGCGATTCACGGCTTTCCCGACAACCACCATGTCTGGGACGGCGTGGCGCAGGAGCTGGCCGGCCGACCCTACAACTTCGTCGCCTACGACGTGCGCGGTGCAGGTGAATCATCTTCTCCCGCAGCGCGTTCCGGGTACTTGTTTGCGCAACTGATCGCCGATATCGGTGCGGTGATCGACAGCCTGGGCGTCGAGCGGGTGCACGTGCTGGGCCACGACTGGGGCTCGATTCAGGCGTGGGCGGCGGTCACCGACGACTCGGTGATGGGCAAAGTGGCCTCGTTCACGTCGATCTCGGGTCCGCACCTGCAGTACGCGGGGGCGTTTCTGCGGTCGGCGCGTGCGCCACGGGCGGCGGCTCACGTCCTCAGGCAACTGATCTCGTCGGGCTATATCGGCTTCTTCTTGTGCCCGGGGGTGCCGGAACTGTCGTTTCGCTCGCACGTCGGCGTGAAAGTCGTTGAGGCCCTTGAACGCATCGGCCGCTCCAGCACCCGCAGTCAACGCCACGAAACCCGGCGGTCGATCACCGACTATGTCAACGGGCTCAACCTGTACCGGCAGAACATGCCCGCGCCGATGCTGGCGCCGGGTCCGCAGCTGCCGACGACCACGGTCGCCGTGCAGACCCTGGCCCCGCGGCGCGACGTCTTCGTCACGCCCGCGCTACAGCGCTTCACCGGAGCAATCCCCGACGGCGGCAGGGTGATCGAGATCGAGGGTGGGCACTGGGTGGTGACGTCGCGCCCGGACGTCGTCGCCCGGCTCACCGCCGAGTGGGTCGATCGGGCCGTCGCCGGCGGGCCCGGCGTGGCCGAGGTGCGCGGCGAGCGGCGCGACGTGCGCGGCAAGCTCGCCCTGGTCACCGGCGCCGGCGCCGGGATCGGCAGGGCCACCGCGGTGGAACTGGCCCGCCGCGGCGCCCGCAAGGTCGTGCTGGCCGATCGTGATCTGGCGGCCGCCGGCGAAGCCGCCGGCGCGGTTCGCGCCGCGTGCGCCGAGGCCGCGGTCTATCGGGTCGACGTCAGCGACGAGGCCGCGATGAACGACCTTGCGGCGCAGGTGCGCAACGAGCACGGGGTGGTCGACATCCTGGTGAACAACGCCGGCATCGGGATGGCGGGCCGCTTCCTGGAGACCAGCTCGGCGAATTGGGAAAACATCATGGGGGTCAACGTCGGTGGCGTCATCTCCGGCAGCCGGGCGTTCGGCGCGCAGATGGTCGAGCGCGGCGAGGGCGGAACGATCATCAACGTGGCCTCGGCGGCGGCCTACCTGCCGTCCAAATCCATGGTCGCCTACAGCACCACCAAGGCGGCCGTGCTGGCGCTCAGCGAATCATTGCGCGCCGACTTCGCCGACGAGGGCATCAGCGTCACCGCGGTGTGCCCGGGATTCGTCAACACCGACATCGCCAAAAACACGATCTACGCCGGAATGAGCGCGCAGCAGCAGGAGCGGGCGCGGGGCAAGGCCGACGCCGCCTACCGGCGCCGCAACTTCACCCCCGAGGCGACCGCCAAGGCGATCGTGAAGGCCATCAAGACCGGGCCCGCCGTGGTGCCGATCGCCGCCGAGTCCCGGATCGGCTACGCGATGCGGCGCATCAGCCCGGGGATGGTTCGGCTGTTCGCACGCTTGGACATTCGGCAGACGTAGGGGGACCGGTGTCGGAGAGCATTTGGGCCAGCAGGCCCGCCGACCTGTACGGCCGGCGCGACCACGATCGCTTCGGGTCGTTGCTGTGGGGCGTGCGGGCGGTGTTCGAGGGCTTCGCCTCGGTATCGCGGTGGCAGCCGTCGCGGGTGAAGCCGGTGCAGCGCAAGCTGAAAGCGGTCGTGACCAAGCGTGAGGTCGTCGCGCCGGACGTCGTCGCACTGACGTTGGCCGACCCCGACGGCGGGCTGCTTCCGTCCTGGACACCCGGCGGGCATCTCGACATCCTGTTGCCCTCGGGCCGGCGCCGGCAGTACTCGCTGTGCGGTCCGCCCGGCCGACGCACCGACTACCGCATCGCCATCCGCCGGATCGCCGACGGCGGCGGCGGATCCATCGAGATGCACGAGGCTTTCCAGGTGGGCGACACGTGTGAGTTCGAAGGCCCGCGCAATGCGTTCTACCTCGGCACGGCCGAACGCGACGTGCTGTTCGTCATCGGCGGCATCGGGGTGACACCCATCCTGCCGATGATCCGCGTCGCCGCGCGGCGCGGGATCGAGTGGCGCGCAATCTATGCCGGCCGCAGTCGTGAATACATGCCGCTGCTCGACGAGGTGGTGTCGGTGGCCCCGGACCGCGTGACGGTGTGGGCCGACGACGAGCGAGGCCGCTTCGCCACCGTGGGCGAGCTGCTGGCGGGCGCCGGCCCGGCGACCGCCGTCTACGTGTGCGGGCCGAGTGCCATGCTCGACGCCGTCCGGGTCGCGCGCAACCAACATGCCGGCGCGCCATTGCATTACGAGCGGTTCAGCCCGGCACCGATCGTCGACGGAGTCCCGTTCGAGCTGGAGCTCGCGCGATCACGGCGGGTGCTCGCGGTGCCGGCGAATCGGACGGCGCTCGACGTCATGCTCGATCGCGACCCGACGACCCCCTACTCGTGCCGGCAAGGGTTCTGCGGCACGTGCAGGGTCAAAGTGCTTGCCGGACAGGTGGATCACCGCGGGCGTGCCGCTGCGGGTGATGACGGCATGCTGGTGTGTGTGTCGCGGGCCGACGGCGGCCGGGTGGTCATCGACGCCTGAGGCGGTGGCGCCGGGTCAAGGCCGGGACCGCTCGAGGTAGGAGGCCAGCGCGTTGGTCAGGCCCCGGCGCGCCATGTCGAGGTCGGCGTAGGAGCCCAGCTGGCGCTCCGACACCAGGCCGCGCATCGCGCCGGGAATCAGGGCGGCCACCTCGCGGACCCGGTCCGGGTCGACGTCCAGCCCGGCGAACGCGTGCTGGCAGGTCTCCAGCCAGCTTTTGCCCCAGGAAAACAGCTCGGCGGCGGTGCGCGGGTAGAGGCGTTCGAGCTCGTCGGGATCGCGCGGCAGCGCGGCGCGCAGGTTTTCGATCGCGCGTGAATCCGGCGATGCCAGGCCGCTGTAGAGGGTCTCGATGATGGCCCCGACGCGTTCCCGCAGCGGTGCCTCCGGTGAGATCGGCGCCGACAGCGTCGAGAACGTCGCGGCGCGCCGCTCGGCGGTGCGGTGCAGCACCGCGGCCCAGAATCCGTCGGTGTCGCCGAACTGGTACTGCACCGCACCCCAGGTGGCACCGATGTCCTTGGCGATGCGGTTGGCCGATACCGAGCCCGGCTCGCCGGAGCCCAGCGAGCGCAGCGCGGCCTCGAGCATGCTTTCGCGAGTCGCATGACCCCGTCGATTGGGCCGCCGGCCCGCGATGCCGGCTCCGCTGCTCTGACGGGTCATTGGGCGATCTTATCCACTCGGGCCGGGCGGGACGGCGGGTTTCATAGAAGGTACTTTGATGTTTTGTGGTCGCGGCCTATATTCGTACCCGAGGGAGGGCAGCTCATATGGCAGGGTTCGATGGCTAAGCCGCCGTTGTCGATGAAACCGACCGGCTGGTTCCAGGTCGCCTGGTCCGACGAGATCGGTATCGGCGACGTGCACAAGATGAAGTACTTCGACTCCGAGATGGTCGCCTGGCGCGCCGAATCCGGCCAGCTCACGGTGATGAACGCCTATTGCGAGCACCTCGGTGCGCACCTGGGGTACGGCGGCAAAGTCGTCGGGGAGGTGCTGCAGTGCCCGTTCCACGGGTGGCAGTGGAGCCAGGAGGGGCGCAACGTCTGCATCCCGTATCAGGACCGGCCCAACCGCGGCCGGCGCATGCGCACCTACCCGGTGGTGGAACGCAACGCGTCGGTCTACATCTGGCACGACGTGCAGCGCCGCGAACCCTACTTCGACCCGCCCGACGTGTTCGCCGCCTTCGACGACGGCAGCAGCGTCGACGACTACTACCCGCAGCAGCGGCTGTACCGCGAGACGCTGGAGATGCATCCGCAGTACGTGCTGGAAAACGGCGTCGACTTCGCGCACTTCAAATACGTGCACAACACCCCGATCGTGCCGGTGTTCACCCGCCACGACTTCGCCGAGCCGGTGTCCTACGTCGACTTCACCATCACCTTCGAAGGCGACGACGGACAGAAGATCGAGGACGTCAACAGCGGCGTGCAGGCCATCAACGGCGGCCTGGGGATCGCGGTGACCAAGAGCTGGGGCATGATCGACAACCGCACCATCTCGGCGATCACCCCGGTGGACGAGCGCACCTCCGACGTCCGGTTCATGGTCTACATCGGCCGGGTGCCAGGCAACGAATCGGACCGCGCCGAACTCAAGGCGACCGAATTCGGGCAGGAAGTGATCCGCCAGTTCACTCAGGACATCGAAATCTGGCAGCACCAACGGTATTCGGATCCACCCGCACTGGCCACCAACGAGTACGAGGGATTCACGGCGATTCGCCAGTGGGCCAAGCAGTTCTATCCCGACGGCATCGGCGGCAGCGCGGCCGAAGTGTACGCAGCATCCCAGAAAGGCTGAATCGAATGAATGCACCCGCTGGACCGATCCGTGTCTTCCAGGTCGGAAGCGGAAACGTCGGTTCGGAGATGATCAGGCGGATCGCGACGCAGCCCGATCTCGAACTCATTGGCGTGCACTGCTATTCGCCGGAGAAGGTTGGCAAGGACACCGGAGAGTTCGCCGGCGTGGGTGCCAACGGGGTGAGGTTCACCGGGACCGTCGAGGAGATCGTCGCCGCCAAGCCCGACGTGCTGACCTTCCACGGTGTGTTCCCCGACGAGGACCTCTACGTCACGGTGCTCGAGGCGGGGATCGATATCGTCACCACCGCGGACTGGATCACCGGCTGGCATCGCGACAAGAATCACCCGCACCCGTCGGGCAAACCGGTGAGCCGGCTGCTGGCGGAGGCCGCTGAGAAGGGCGGTGCGACGTTCTACGGCACCGGAATGAACCCGGGGCTGAACCAGATTCTGGGCGTGGTGTGTTCGGCCGACGTCGCCGACATCGAAAACATCACCACCATCGAGTCCGTCGACGTGTCGTGCCACCACTCCAAGGACACCTGGATCGAGGTGGGCTACGGCCAGCCGGTCGACGATCCGGAGATCCCGTCGAAGCTCGAGAAGTACACCCGCGTCTTCGCCGACAGCGTGTACATGATGGCCGACTGCTTCGACCTGCCGCTCGACGAGGTCAAGTTCAGCTACGAGCTGGGCGCCTGCACCAAGGACGTCGACCTGGGCTGGTACAGGCTGCCCAAGGGCTCGCTGGGCGGCAACTACATCAAGTACCAAGGCATGGTCGACGGCGTGCCGCGGGTCGAGACGCACCTGGAATGGCAGATGACCCCGCTCACCGATCCCAGCTGGAACATCAAGGGCTGCTACATCACCCAGATCAAGGGTGATCCGTGCGTCTACAACAAGCACATGATCTTTCCCAAGCCCGGCGTGGACCTGTCCAACCCGGACAGCTTCGCCTCCATCGGCATGACCGTGACCGGCATGCCCGCCCTCGCGTCGATCAAGTCGGTGATCGCCGCGCCGCCGGGACTCATCACCAGCGCCGACCTGCCGCTGCGCGGATTCGCCGGGCGGTTCGTCACGTAGACCGGGTCGCCAGCTCGCCGAGCGTGCGCAAAATGTCGCCACCAGCGGCGTGTCGGTGCACAAACACGCACGTTCGCGATGAAAAGGGGCCGCAGTAGGCTGCACCCATGCGAGTGGGAGTGCTGGGAGCCAAGGGAAAAGTCGGATCGACGATGGTGGCCGCCGTGCAGGCCGCCGAAGATCTGACGCTGTCCGCCGAGGTGGACGCCGGTGACGCACTGAGCCTGCTGACCGACGGCGACACCGAGGCCGTCATCGATTTCACCCACCCCGACGTGGTGATGGGCAATCTGGAGTTCCTCATCGGCAACGGAATTCACGCCGTCGTCGGGACCACGGGCTTCACCGCCGAGCGGTTGCGGCAGGTGCAGGCCTGGCTTGCCGAGAACCCGAAAACGTCGGTGCTGATCGCGCCGAACTTCGCGATCGGGGCGGTGCTGTCGATGCACTTCGCCAAGCAGGCGGCGCCCTTCTTCGACTCGGCCGAGGTGATCGAGCTGCATCACCCGCACAAGGCCGACGCCCCGTCGGGCACCGCGACGCGCACCGCCAAACTGATCGCCGAAGCCCGAAAGGGCTTGCCGCCCAACCCCGATGCCACCAGCACCGGCCTGCCGGGTGCGCGCGGCGCCGACGTGGACGGAATCCCGGTGCACTCGGTGCGCCTGGCCGGACTGGTCGCTCACCAGGAGATCCTGTTCGGCACCGAGGGCGAGACGCTCAGCATCCGCCACGACAGCCTGGACCGCACGTCGTTCGTGCCCGGAGTGCTGCTGGCGGTGCGGCGCATCAAGGAACGCCCCGGCCTGACGGTGGGGCTGGAGCCCCTGCTCAACCTGCAATGACCAAAGCGCTGCGCGTCCAATTGCTCGTCGCCTTCATGTGCGTCGCGTTGTTGGTGTACTTCGCGCTGCTGGGCCACGTGGCCGTCGCGATGATCGCCTCCGGCCGGGCCGCCGCCGTCGGTCTCGGGGTCGCGGTGTTGATCATGCCCGTCATCGGCCTGTGGGCGATGGTCGCGACGCTGCGGGCCGGATTCGCTCACCAGAAGCTGGCGCGGCTGATCGCCGACGACGGAATGGAACTGGACACCGATGCATTGCCGCGCCGGCCGTCGGGCCGCATCCAGCGCGACGCGGCCGACGCGCTGTTCGCGTCGGTGCGCGGCGAAGTGGAGGATCACCCCGACGACTGGCGGCGCTGGTACCGGCTGGCCCGCGCCTACGACTACGCGGGCGATCGCCGCCGCGCCCGCGACGCCATGAAGACCGCCGTCAACCTGCAGGGCCACCCATGAGCAAGACGCTGCTGATCGTGCATCACACGCCGTCGCCGCACACGCACGAGATGTTCGAGGCGGTGGTGTCCGGCGCGACCGACCCCGAGATCGAGGGCGTGGAGGTGCTGCGCCGCCCGGCGCTGACGGTCTCGCCGGCCGAGATGCTGGGCGCCGACGGATATCTGCTGGGCTCCCCGGCCAACCTCGGCTACATCTCGGGCGCCCTCAAGCACGCGTTCGACTGCTCGTACTACCAGCTGCTCGACTCCACTCGCGGGCGACCCTTCGGGCTGTACCTGCACGGCAACGAGGGCACCGAGGGCGCCGAGCGCGCGATCGACACCATCACCACCGGGCTGGGTTGGTCCAAAGCCGCTGAGACGGTGGTGGTTTCGGGCAAGCCCAGCAAGGAGCAACTGCAAGCGTGCTGGGAACTGGGGGCGACGGTGGCCGCCCAGCTGATGGAGTGAGTCGCACCAATACTGCTCAGTGCGCAGGCGTTTCACCGGCTTCCGTAAATCTTGCCGATGCGCCGGGAGTGGAGAACAACGATCTCGGCTCGACCTGCGGCGAGGTAGTGGGCCCGACGCTATGCATTGTCCGGAGAAAGGCCGAACCGGCCTGTGGCCCGGCGGTTTCCGATACGACGTGGGAGGCTCCGGGACGAGCCGATGCGGCGGCCGGGTCCAACATCTGCAATATCTCGCGCGGGAGCTCGATTCGGTCGGACTGGTAGGACAAGTCGTCATTGGGCGGAATCAGCCGCGACGCTTCCCGTCCACGGCCGATGGAGGTCTCCGCCAGTTCGGAGCCGGTGCCGCTGACTTGGCTCAGGGTAAAGGTCTCGGGCGCTAGTCTCATTTCTGGCGGAGGCCAGGTTGAAGCCGAGCTCTTATCGTCGTCGCCCTGTGGCATGCCCTTGCTCCCGGTCTCGCTTCCGGGCGGAATCGGCACATCCGGCGGACGCTGGGGACGGGCTTTACCGCCGTCGTTGGGGGGGACGTCGCCCGGCTGTCGCGGGCCCGATGGCTGCGTCGGCGTCGCGCCCGCCGCCTGCTCGAGATAGTGCCGCCACGCCTGAAGATAGCTGAACAGTTGCTGGGTATAGTCCGCCGGCACGGGTGGCACCGGCGCCGGAGCGGCGGACGGCACCGGCGGCATGAACGGCATACCAGGCATCGGCGGCATCGCAGCCATGAACGGCATTGTGGGGGGTGCGAACTGACCTCCCGGCGGCGCGATGGGAAACCCGGACGTGCCGTTCGGAAATAGTGTCCCGGCCGCCATGGCCGTCCACTGCTCGAGAAGCTGTCGCCAAGTCTGGAGGTAGTTGAACAACTGCTGGTTTAAATCGGTTGTGGGCGTGAACATTTGCTGACCTCCCGCGAGTGTGGGGATGGGGGACGAAGGGGCGCCGAACGAAAACGCGGCCGGCGCGTCCAGCGGATGTGGCAATGACTGCTGGCAGAATTTCGAGTCGAGCGTGCGCAGCGCACGGGTGTCGGCCGGCTCCCGGTTTTCGATGTCGAACACATAGCAGTAGTCACCGGCCGGTGTCGGCATTCGAATCGGGCTCGACAGCCCTTGATCGAGGAAGCCGAAGGGAAACTCCCACGGCAGTGTGGTCTTCTCCCGGCGATCGAGACCGCCCGATTCGACCCAGATGTAGTGGTCCAGAACGGCATTGACGGCATGGCGGCCCGACTCACACGCCGACTCCATCGACGTCACCCGAGTGAACGTCTTGTTCCACGTGCCCGCGAAGACCACCGAATTGTGGTGCACCTGATAGCCGCCATGGCGAGCCTGCCAGACGTTGCGCCGCTCGAGGTCTTCGAGCCACAAGTCTTCGGGCGGTGCGCTACTCCAGGACGATCCGTGTGGATTCCATGGGTCGCTGCCGGGCCGATTGGTCCAGTCCCCGACGATGGGAACGAGGTACGGCGACTCGTTGCGAACCACGCGGCCCTGGCCCTGACCGGGTCCGGTAGCCATGATCAGGCCCCGATCGAGTGCGTACCATACGGGCCACGGCATGAACTCCCGTCCGACGGCTCCGGCGTCGCTGGTGAGCGCGGAAACGATCTGGCGCCACACCTCCGCCGCGATTTCGTCAGGAGTGCAGTCGCGGGCCGCCTTGCCCCGGCCGAACTCGTCGACCAGGTGACGGGAGGGGGTATTGAAATCGCCGATGTCGACCGAAAGCACCGAGACGTACCCGTCGCGGTCGAGAACCGGTCGGCTCTCCCACAGCCCGTGCTGGTTGATCGATGACAGCCCCCATTCCGTGCCCGTGTACAGCATGTGTCCTCGGAGCAGCTGAAATTCCGTGTCGAAGTAATACTGGATGCCGCACAGCGTTTGGAACCGGTCCCACGGCACCCGTCCCAATTCCTCCATCGCGTACGGATTCCGCCGCCGCTGGGGCCGGGTCCTGTCGGGTTGCAGGGGACCGTCGGGTGGGGGCGCGATGGTGGTGAACCCGTCCAGCCTGGCCACGGTGCCACCGGTACCCGCCGCGCGCAGCGCGCTGGTGATGTATTCGGCCGCCGGGGCATCAACGGCGACGACCGTGTAGTCCGGAGCCACCCGTGCACCGTCGGCCAGCGTGATCTGCACACGCGGTCGCAGATGGGGCGGCTGGGTCGGGTCGATGGCCGGAGGATCGAGGCGGCTTACCGCGTTGTGAACGAAGCGGACGCCGAGCGCGACGAGGTGGCGATACCAGTGGTCAAACCACGACTCGGTGGTGGGACCATTGAGCACCCCGTCGGCCTTTGTGTCCCGGCGGTCCATAGTCAAATACAGCTGCAGATAGGTGCTCATGTTGGTGCGCGCGTCCCCCCAGCGCGAGTCGAGAGCGACCAGGACCCTTGGCATTTGGCGTAACAGCTTGTCGCAATGTGGCGAATAGGAGAATTGGTTGATCCGCGTGCTGGGGTCGTGTCCGACCAAGAAGTCGTAGGCGGACACGTTCTCCAGCTCCAGCGCGCGACGCAACGGACTGGTGACGAGGTAGCGAAGCAGCCTGCTGAGGTAGGTCGCGACATCGCTGGGGGTCAGGCCCAATGTCGTGAGTTGGTTGGCGATTCCGAGAAACTCGGCGGGGCTGCGTGGCAGTTCGCTGGGAAAGACGAGGGACGGCTGGCCGTCCACCGTGGTGCCCTTGGTGATTACCCGCCGGACGTTGTCATAGACGGTGCGGGGTGTTGGTGTCCAGCGGGCCGCGCCACCGGTCGTCTGCGTGAGCTCATAGACCGGGATGCGCTGGAACAGGTCCCAGATGTGTAGGTAGAACGCCGGAAAGAAGCGAAAGCCGTGTTCGCCCGCAACCGCGCGCCCAGGGTCGCGGGGCCGCCCCCGCCGGCCCGGGAAGGGCCGCAGCTCGGCCCGGCTCCCGGTGCGCGTGCCCACCGTCGAATACTGCGAGGCGGCGAGACCGCCGAGTTTGACGGGCGGGTAGGCGCCTGCCGGCTCGGACCCCAGCCCGTTGCGCTCATCGGTGCGTGTCTCGTACACCGTGACGACGAACCCGCGCTCCGCGAGTTCGTGAGCGGCGGTGAGGCCGGCGATGCCGGCGCCGAGCACCGCCACCGTGGGACGGCGTTCGAGTGACGCCGGCGTCGTTATGCGCTCGCTCATGGTGCACCCGCGCGCAGTTCGGACAGCAGTGCGGGTTGCGAGGACGCCCGGACCGCGGCGTGGACGTAGGCCAGCAGCGAGTCGTGCGCACGCTGGACGTCATCGAGTGAACCGCGAACCGCAACCGTGTCCGCCCCCACAGCCTCGCCAAGCCCCACCCTCGCATCGACCAGATCGAGGATGGCGGCTCGAGAGGTGGTGATCCGGACACCGGCCACCGGCGCCGCACCGTTCGACACCCGAAGCCGATCACCGCCTCGCAACGAAAACACCTCGCCGTCGACGTCGAGCTCGACCACCATCGGGCCGAGCTCCGCGACCAGCACCCGGTAACTGTCGGGCACCTCGTCCTCCAGGTGCTCGACCGAGCGCCGCAACAGCGACGAAACATGTTCAACCATAGAGGAACTCGAATACGCCTGTGCCGACGAAGTCGAAGTCTTCGCCGTTGATCGTTCCGCTGGCCCAGGTGCTGCCGCCGGTTTCGCAGAGCACGGTCGATTGGTCGAGGGAGGTCTCGCTCGGCTGCGCCACGCGGGCATAAGAACGCGAGCGGAACTCGGCGTGTACCCGGTCACCCGCCCGCGTCGCGGTGATGTCGATCCGTTCCGGCACGCCCGGCACCTCGCCGTCCAGCAGCAGCCGCATCGGGGGCGGCAGGGTGCAGTCGGCCGCGCGGGTAAGCCGGCCGTCTAAGTGCGTCCGGACCGCCGCGTGCCGGAATATCGCCGCGGGTTCGTCGTAATGCCACACGTAGAGCGCTTGGGACAGGCAGCGGAGCCGGCTCCGGTCGGTCGTGTGCAGGAATACCATGGACCAGGGGTTTCCGGGTTCGGTGGGCAAGAGGGTGCCCCAGGTCCAGCCGAAGTCGTCACCCCACCGGAACCGGCCCCAGTTGTGGTCGTGATAGGCGAGCTCGTCTTCGAAACGGTGCTCTCGGCCGCCGATACGCAACCATCCCGCGGCGCGCAGCCTCGGCACAAAGAGCCAGCTGATCCGGCCGTCCCCCACCGGCTGGTTGCGGACCACGAATGGCCGGCTCACCGGGGAGAAGTGCAATTCACCCCGAAGCTGATTGCCGGGCAGATCGATTGACACGCAATAGCCGTCGGATAGGACGGTCATCCGGTTGCTGTCGATGGTCAGTTCGCCCAGATCGGCCGAGACGTTCAGAGCACCCGCGTCGAACCGTTCGATGGCGCCCGTCCACTTTTCGTCGTGAGCGATCACGATGACACGTGGCGCGAGCCGGACCTCATCGGCGCCGAACGCTTCATTGTTGAGGCTGAAGTTGATCAAGAGCCGCAGGTCGCGTCCGTGGACCACAAAGTGATGCCACTCCTTGAATCCGGTGGGCCGGGCCGTGGCCAGCACGGGGGCGCGGAGGAAGTCGTTGCGTGCGAGCAGCGCGCTCATCGTAGCCACCGTGTGGTCTCTGCGGCCGCCGACTTGCTGGTCGGATTCTGCTGTGCCGTAGTTGAATTGGCGATTCGATCGATCGTCGCACCCAGGGCCGCCAGCCCGAGCAGGGCGTGCACGAAATCATCTGGGGCGCGGGGCGGGTCGGATCTTTGGTCGTCGTTAGCAAGGGCGTGAACCACCCGGGCCAGGCCGGCGAGGCCAACGAGGTAGTCAATGAAATGGCTCTGCTCGGCGAGCGCCTCGCGAGCATCGGTGAGCGTCATGCGAACCCCTCCGGCCGCAGGCGAGCCAGGATGGAATCGTCGAGGCCATGCCCGACCACGGCGTCGGCCAGCAGATCCGCCCAGGCGTCGGGGGCGGCATTGGGCGCCGCGGGACCGTCAAGAACGTTGAAGCTGACCATCTCCCAGACGCGCCGGAGATTCTCGACGGCTTCGGAACCTGCCAACGCGTCGCGCAACCGCGACCCGCGGGGAGTGGCCGCGTAGCGGCGGCCCTCGGCAACGAGTAGGTCGTGTAGCCCCCGGGCGGCGGCGGGGTTGCCCAGGACAGCGCGGCGCGCGCCAAAAAGTAGGTCGAAGACGGCCCGCTCCGTGCCGTCGGTGGTGTCCGGCGGGGCCGGGCGCAGCTGCGGGGTCTCACGGTCGATGAGGTCGAGAGTGAGCCCACGGATCCGTTCGAGCTCCGCCAACATGCCGATCAAGGACTCGGGGTTCATCGGGTCCGCCCGTGTACGTAGTCCACGAGGTCGGCCAGCATGTCTCGATGGCGACTGCGTGGGAACCAGTCGAGACTCGCGAGCGCCACGGCCGCCTGCTGGGCATGCCCGGCGGCGACATCCCGGGCGTGCTCGAGTGAGCCGACGTGACGCATCAATTCGTAGAGCCATTGAATGTCGTTGAGGCTCTTGCACGGCGAGGGGTGGTGTCCCTGTAGCCGGGCCTCGATCTCGGCCCGACCCGACTGGGACAATTCACCTCGGGCGGCGAGCCGATCGAGCAGCGTCGTAACCCCTAACTCGCCGTCCGCGCTCGGGCGGCGCTTGGCCAGAATCGCCACGGCGCGAACCTGGTCCGTCGGCTCGGCGCATCGCAAGGTGTGCAGCAGCATCAGCGTCCGCTTGCCCTCCCAGAGGTCGCCACCGATCTCCTTCCCGTACTCCTGCGGGTCCGCCCGCAAGTTCAACAGGTCGTCGGTGATCTGGAAGGCCGCTCCGAGATGGCGGCCCAACGACTCCAGCGGGGCCATCCGCTCGGGTGCGGCGCCGGCCGCGATCGCGCCGGCCTGTAGCGGTGTGATGAACGAGTACCAGCTGGTCTTGAGTTCGACCATTTTGAGGTAGTCGGCGTCATTCAGCTGCCAGGTGTTGGATCGGACCCACTCGAGTTCGAGCGCCTGGCCGTCGACGGTCAGCCGGGTCATCTTGGCGATGGCCCGCAGTATCCGCAGGGCGGGCCCGAGCCCCACCCGCTCGACGTTGTCGAGCAGTGGTTGTAGCGACAGCGACAGCATGGCGTCGCCGACATTGACGGCGATCGGCACGCCGTGGTCGACGTGCAGCGTGGGTTTGCCGCGCCGCCACCAGGATTCGTCCTCGATGTCGTCGTGGATGAGGAACGCGTTGTGGTACAGCTCGAGCGTCGCAGCGGTCGGCAATATTGCTTCGAGATGCCCGCCGAGTCCTAGACACATCGCGATGCTCAGCGCCGGTCGAAGCGCCTTCCCGCCGCGCAGGGGGTAGTCGAGGATCAGGTCGTAGAGGCCGTTCGACTCGCGTTCAGCCGGACCGTACAGCCGCTCGATCTCGCCGTCGCAGGCGTCCTTGCACAGGGCGAGGTAGTCGTCGAGTGGGGTGCAGGCTGTTGGGGTGATATTGCCGTCAGTTGTGGATAGCGACGAGGCCGGTGGCATCGGTGATCCTTTGTGCGTAGCGGATCCGCACGGTGAACTGAATTTTCCCCGTGCCGTTTTCGCCATCGAGCTCCAGGCTGGGCAGGAGGCTGACGGCGAGGTCCACCGGCTCCTCACCGGGAGATGCCTCGGGCGCCGCGCCTTGGGGGATCCGTCGCCGGCGGCCGATCAGGAGCAACCTAGGGTCCGCGTCCGGGGCGTTGAGCGGTTTGGTCCGGTGCAGGGCGTTGATGTTCCCCGCGGAAAGCAACTGCTGAAGGATTGAGTACCCACCGACCAGATGATTGAGCCTGTGCAGCCCTTCGGTGTTGGTCACTAAGCAGGACGGCGCCCGATATCCGGTGGTCTCGACGTCCGCGCGGGCGTCGACGAGCGCGTCGATGAGGGGTTGGGGAGTGAAGGCCGTAGTGATGGTGTTACCGGCGTTCGTATAAAGGTTCGGGAGGACGTCGTCGTCGAGGTCCTTGGCGAGGTCCTTGGTCGCGGTCATCACTCCGGTGAGCAGCGCATCGGGGGTCGGCGCAATCGTCTCCGCGAGTGTCAGCTCCAACGTCCTCGACTTGGTTGTCACGGGTATCAGGTTCGGGGTGGCCACGATGCCGTTGGGAACACTGATTTGGCCAGGGTCACCGGTGTCCCAGTGCGGGATGGCTTGCCAGACAATGCTGCACTGCCCGAACGTCTCTTTGACTGCTTGGTTGGCAAGGGCCAACCGCTCTGCACTCAGGTACATGGCTGCCGCTCCTTGACCGCCCCCGACTGTCGGTACAAATCATGTGACAAATACCACGCGCGCGCAATCACTGCAGCAAAGTTTCAAAAGTGGGGTAGCGCATTACTTGTTCAGGAGTGCTACCTCTTGACCGGGGGTCATTTCGCCGCGCGCCACCGCCTCGCAGTGCGCCAGGTGCAGCGGTGCGACGGGGTCGTCGGGCAGCAGCTCTCGGCATCGTTCGAAGGCAGCGCGCGCCCCATCGACGTCGCCCGAATCGAAAAGTGCAAAGGCTTCGTCGAACGCGGGCTGCGCCGCGCGTTTCGCGGCGCGAAGTAGGGGCGAATCCTCGTCGTACACTTCGTAGATCGTCACCGGCCGGCGTCGATTGACCACCATGACGCGCTCCATCCGACGGACGTTGAACTGCTCCGACGCGGCGAGGCGCTGATACGTGTGATCGGAGATGAGCAAGGCGGAGCCGTAGCGTTTGTTGGTGCTCTCGATGCGCGCAGCCAGGTTCACCGCGTCGCCGATGATGGTGAGCACCATGCGGTTCACCCCGCCGACGAGCCCGACCGCCACCGCGCCGGTATTGATGCCGATGCCCGCGCGCAGCTCCTCGGAACCCAGTGCCATGCGTTCCTGGTTGTGCTCGTGCAAGGAGCGCAGCATGGCCAGTCCCGCCCGCACGGCGTCGGGCTCGGACTCGAAGACGGCGACGATTTCGTCCCCGCGTACGTCTTGAATCATGCCGTTGTAGCTGATGATTGGAAGCTCGACGGCACGCAGGAAGCCCATCGCCAAGTTGCCCGCCTCGTCGACGTCCATGTCCTCGATCATCGTTGTGTAGCCCCGGATGTCGCTGATGAGTACCGTCATTTCGCGTTCGACCCGGTAGCCGCTGCGGACGCGGCGAAGGTCATCGATGTCGAGGATGCGCAGCAGTTCGTTGGGTACGAATCTCGATTGCACGTCCATGAGGGACTGTCGGTACTCGTCGGCCGCGCGTAGTCGTGCCTCGAGTTGGAAGTTCCACAGGGGCGCGGCGGCCTGGGCGCACAGGAAGGCAAGCGCCTGCTCGTGGTCGGCGTCGAAGTTTCTCCCCAACTCTTGCTCGGCATAAATCACGCCGATCGCCTTGTCCTGCACCATGATTGGTGCGACGAGTAGCGACGGCCTTGATGCCGCAGCCGGCTGCTGGCGTCCCGGTGATCGGTCGGCCGGGCGGGCCGGGCCGACGGCAACGATCAGCGGGGAGCCGGAGTTCATCACGCGGCGCACGACATCCGCGTCATAGGGCACCTCGGTCCACGGCCCGTCGACAATCGAAATGTCGCCGTGATCATTGATGGCGCGGACCGACAGATTCTCCGGTTCGCCGGTGAGGAACAGGACGCGGCCCGCCCCGGTGGTGTCCGCGACCGAGCCCAGAATGATGTTGGCCAAGCTGTCCGGGGTCCGCGCCCCCGACAGCGCGTGTAGCAGCTGATGCGCGCCGACCGGGTCGATCCCCACCGAATCCGTCTTGAGATCGCGCCGCAGTAGCCAGGGGTGCTCGCGCGCGAGCCAGTCCCTGCGCACCGCGAAACCCAGATTCAGCCAGCGCTGGTACGCCGACCGCAGCATGTGCTCGCGAAGCGTCGTCCGCCCGGTCTCGGCGTAGAGG
>NZ_JAICZA010000149.1 GCF_025933915.1 Mycobacterium sp. | reverse complement strand
TTTGTCGACGAGATCGTGCGGGCGAGCATCGACGAGAAGATCGAAGTCGGGCGGATCGACTTCGTCGACGATCTCGCGAACGTCGTGCCCGCCGTCCTGACACTGGCGATCATGGGCGTTCCGCTGAAGAAGTGGCAGCTCTATTGCGAGCCGGCCCACGCCAATGTCTACACTCCCGCCGATTCCCCGGACGCCCCAAGGGTTTTGGAGCAGACGATGGCGATGGGGATGGACCTGTTCAACCACCTCCTCGAGATTCGCGAGAACCCACGCCCGGGCTTAGTGGACGCGATGGCCCGAATGAAGATCGACGGCGAACCCGCCCCCGACAGCGAACTGCTCGGCATGCTCGGCCTGATCATCGGCGGAGGTTTTGACACGACGACGGCGCTGACCGCGCACGCACTCGAATGGCTGGGCGAAAATCCGGAGCAGCGCGAGCGGCTGAGACGGGACTCGGAAACGTTGCTCGACTCGGCGACCGAGGAATTCCTGCGCTTCTTCACGCCCGCTCCAGGGGACGGCCGCACGATCGCCGCCGATCTGGAAATAGCGGGGACGCGGTTCAAGGAGGGCGATCGCCTGTGGTTGTCGTGGGCGATGGCCAACCGCGATCCCGCGGTGTTCCCCGATCCGCATCGATTGGACCTCGGTCGTAAGAACAACCGGCACTTCAGCTTCGGGCTCGGCGTCCACCGCTGCATCGGCTCGAACGTCGCGCGGATCGTGTTCAAGTCGATGCTCACGGCGGTGCTCGACCGGATGCCCGACTACCGCTGCGAACCCGAAGGCACGGTGCACTATCCGACCATCGGCGTGATCCAGGGCATGCAGCACCTTCCGGCGACCTTCACCCCTGGGAGGCGGCTCGGCCCGGGGATCGACGAGACGCTGGACAAGCTGCAGCGGGTGTGCGACGAACAGGGCATCGCGCGGCCGATCACCGAGTACAAGGAGGTCGCCGTCATCGGCGACTGACTACACCGACAAATCGCGGCGAAGTTTGGCGACGTGGCCGGTGGCCTTGACGTTGTACTGGGCGAGCGCGATCTTGCCCTTCTCGTCGACGACGAACGTGGAGCGGATCACGCCCGTGACCGTCTTGCCGTACATCTGCTTTTCGCCGTAGGCGCCCCAGGCCGTCAGCACCGTGCGGTCGGGATCGGACAGCAGCGGGAACGTCAGCCCCTCGGTGTCACGGAATTTGGCTAGCTTCTCCGGCTTGTCGGGGGAGATACCGATGACGTCGAGGCCGGCGCCGTTGAGCTCGGCCAGGCTGTCCCGAAAGTCGCACGCCTGCTTGGTGCACCCGGGAGTCGAGGCGGCGGGGTAGAAGTAGACGACGACCCGGCGTCCCTTGTAGTCGGCCAGTGACACCTTCTTGCCGTCGGCGTCGGGAAGGCTGAAGGCGGGCGCCTTGTCGCCCGGTGCAAGCCGCGTGGTCTCGGTCAAGGTGGGTCCCTTTCTGTTCACCGGAGCGTTGGGGTTACCGCCAGCTGATCTAGGGTAGTTCGGGCAGGTGTATGAGCCGGATAGTGGGCGACTTGGAGGACACAGTGGCGGACCGCGACCCCGAAGCCATCAAGCGAGACATCGACGTCGCCCGCGACCAGCTGGCGGCCACCGTCGATTCCCTTGCCGAGCGGGCGAACCCGCGGCGCCTCGCCGACGACCTCAAGACCCGGGTCATCGGGTTCGTGCAGAAGCCCGTGGTGCTGGCGTCGCTGGCCGGTGTCGGGGTCCTTGTCGTGGTGGTGACGGTGCGTCGGGTCAGGAACCGCTGACGCGGTCGGTCTGGACGTACACCGGAATATCGTCGGCCCAGGGCTGATTGACGACCATGTCGGCGACGTCGCAGTAGCCGCGTTCGAATTCGCCGGTCGCCGCGTCGACCAGCCGGTATTCCTGCCGTTGCCGGTGGATGGGCTGGGCGTCGAGGATCACGACCCGCACCTCGCCCGGTGCGAACCCGCACCGCTGCTGCAGCGCCTCGATGAGGCACTCGTTGTGCATGTGCCCGTCGCCGAAGTTCCAGCCGAGAACCATTGAGCAGAGAACTTCACCCTCGCACAGGTTGTAGTCGTCCTCGTCGTAGTCGGCCATTGCCCGGTGCGCCAGGGTGAGCAGCGCGCGCCCGTGCGTGTTCATGCCGCGGAACGCGAGCGCAAGGTGCAGGGGGATCAGGGTTTCCTCTTTGCTGCCGTACAACCGTTCGAGCTGCAGATGCTGCATCGGGCCGAGCGCGCGGGAGCCGACGCGGAACTTCTCGTCGGCCGACGGGCGGACGCACCACAAGGTGGTGTCCCAGTTGCCGGCGTAGTAACGCATGCCGGGCAGGAAGGAGACCTTGCGCGGGTAGAGGTTTCCCGCGACGACGGTCCCGGCGAGCACCACGAACAGGATGGCTATCGGCCACGGGTTGCTGATGCTTGACAACCCCTGCGGCGCGTGCGCGACGAACAGCCACAGCACGCCGAAGATCATGAACACGTTCCACTCCAGCGGCACGCCCATCGGGAAGGCCAGCAGGATGTTCAGGTGGAACACGATCATCACGAAGGCTGCGATTGCCGTCGGCCACCCGCCGGCCGAGAACAGGAGCACCAGTGGCACCAGACCTTCGACCGCGGTCGAGAAGTGCGCGATGAAACCCGCCAGCGCGCTGGGCCGCAGGTCGTCGGGATAGCGCCGGAACATCGACCGCTTGAGCGGCCCCGACGGGATGAACGGGTTGTTCGCCAGCATCGTCGAGATCACGAACGGGAAGTGTTTGTTGAGCTTCGACGTCGCCGCGCCCAGCCAGATCACCATGAAGACGACCTTGGCCCCGACGACGATGTCCGCCCCGGTGAACAGGAACGCCAGCGCCAACGGCGCGTACACCTCGCCGCGCGCAGCCAGGAAGATCACCTTGTCGCGCAAGCTGATTGCGGCCAGCACCGCCAGGATCGCGGCGGTTTGCCACCGCGGCAGCACGCCGATCGCCGTGTCCAGGGCGGGAATCGGCCCGGTCCCATCGGACACCAACGCGACACCGAGCAGCACCAGCAGGACTCCGTACAGCACCGCGTCGAACGGAGTTCTGTTGCTGCCCTTGGTCAGCGGCACCCGATCGGACCAGGGAGGCAGCCGGATGGTGCCGGGCCGCAGCCAGTACAGGATGGAACCCATGGGCGGGAAGTAACGCCCGGCGAGCGGCCCGAAGCAGCATCCGAGGCCGACGACTTCGAACATCATCGTGTAGAGCACGGCCTTCTGGAACACGATCGGCTCCGACCACCAGGCGCCGACGTGGGTGAAGCCGCCGACGCCCCGGGTCGACCACGCGAAGAGCCAGCCGCCCAGGATGTACAGCGCGATCTTCACGCCGTACATCACGTGCATCACCAGCGGAGTGCCGAACCCGTGCTGGGCGATGTGGCGCGCCATCGGCACGATCCGTTCGGCGCGTGGGCGTGCGCTCCAGTCGGCCACATCGACGACGGGCAGATTGGGCCGGATGAACCCCATTGCGGCTCCTTCGACGCAGCAACACCGATCGGTGCCAGCAAGAAACTACCTGCACGGCCGGCTTTTGCGGGCGGATACGACGGCAAACGGCTTCCGGAGATGGATCAGCCGCTCCGGCTACTCCCACCCCGGCGGGTCGTTTTCGGCCATGTATGTCTCCCACGCCGCGCGGCGCATCGCCCGGGTGTGCAGGGCCTGGCAGATCGCCTGCGCGTCGGCGGCGCTGGTTGCCCGGCCCAGATCGTGGTGTACCAAGCCGTCGTCGACGCGTTCGGCGCGGAAGCCGCCCGTCGAGACCGCATGGACGCGGTACTCGCTGCGGTCGTCGATGTTGGCATGGAAGTGGCCCTCGTAGGGTTCGACCCACTTCAGCTCAGTTTTCACAGGTCCCCTTTGGAAAAACGCCGTCGCTGCGATGGTAGGGCGCCTTGGGGCTGTTGGAAAAGACTTCCAGATGGATGGCGACGATCCGCCCGCGATCGGAAGTGGACGGATCGCCGAATAAAATTCGGTGAGCTGTGCGCCGTCAGGGTTTCGAACCCCGGACCCGCTGATTAAGAGTCAGCTGCTCTACCAACTGAGCTAACGGCGCTTGTGGTCGGCCGAGACCGCGTAGGCGACAATAACAGGCGTTGTGCCGCGTAGTGAAATCCCGACCGGCTCCCAGGATAGCTGCCAGGCACGAGAGAGCCGACACACGTCGCGGCCCGATCAGGGCGGCCGTTGCCTGGCCGTCGTCAAACTTGGTGCCGCACAGTCGCGCGGGCCAACGAAAGACGCTGCCGCACAGGTTCTTTGCGTGATGTCACAAGACCGTACCGCAGAATGGCGCCCGGTCGGTACCGAAGGCGACGCCCAGCTCACCCAACGCGCCCTGGCGCAGTTCGGTGATGCGGTCGGCCCGGGAGAGCTGAGCAGCTCGGTGGGCCCCCATGCGGATGGTGGCCAGGTCGGCCAGACCGAGTTCGATATCCGCGGGCCCGTTGACGCATCCATGTCTCCATCGCAGATATCGGGACGATCGCGTTGGTGGCCGCCGCCGCGCTGATGACGGCGGCCATCATCAAACTCGCCCGCGTCGAGGCCGTTGCGACCTCTGACAGGGTCGAGGCGGAGCTCCACGAGGAGGCCGGGCAACGCGCGTAGCCGGCGCGCGGCGACGTCGCTGACATCGGCTGAATGACGAATTCATTGCGGCGTCGACACCGATCGGTCGTCCGGTCCGGTCTGGGCATGTGGAGTCGGCAAAACCCACTAGAATGCCTGCAGCTAGGTCAGCGGTGACCAACTTCGAGAATTGAATGGAAGGTCACTGGATGACGCCTTTGCGTGGACACCGATCGTGGCTGGCAGCCGCGATCGCCACGGTTGCTGTGTTTGCGGTCGCCTGCGGCGACAACCACGCGGCCGCGCCGGCGAAGGTGATCTTCGACAAGGGCACCCCGTTCGCCGACCTGCTGGTCCCCAAGCTCACCTCCTCGGTGACCGACGGCGCCGTCGGCGTGACGGTTGATGCACCGGTGACGGTGAGCGTCGCCGACGGTGTGCTCGCGTCGGTCACCATGGTCAACGAAAACGGCAAGTCGATCGGCGGGAAACTGACCCCCGACGGCCTCCGCTGGGCGACCACCGAGCAGCTCGGCTACAACAGGCGCTACACGCTGAGCATGAAGGCGACCGGGCTGGGCGGCGCGGCCAACAAGCAGATGACCTTCGAGACCAGTTCACCCGCCCACCTGACCATGCCCTACGTCAGTCCGGTCGACGGCGAGGTGGTGGGTATCGGTGAGCCGGTGGCGATCCGCTTCGACGAGAACATCGCGGACCGGGCGGCGGCACAGAGAGCCATCACCATTACCACGAACCCGCCCGTGGAGGGCGCGTTCTACTGGCTCAGCAATCGCGAAGTGCGTTGGCGTCCAGAGCATTTCTGGAAGTCGGGGACCGCCATCGACGTGGCGGTCAACACCTACGGGGTGGATCTGGGCGATGGGATGTTCGGTGAAGACAACGTCAAGACGCACTTCACCATTGGTGACGAGGTGATTTCGACGGCCGACGACACCACGAAGACGGTGACCGTGCGGGTCAATGGTGAAGTCGTCAAGACCATGCCGACGTCGATGGGCAAGGACAGCACGCCAACGGCCAACGGTGTTTACATCGTTGGGGCGCGGTTCAAACACATGATCATGGATTCGTCGACCTATGGGGTTCCGGTCAACTCGCCCAACGGATATCGCACCGAAGTCGACTGGGCCACGCAGATGTCCTATAGCGGAGTCTTCGTGCACTCCGCGCCGTGGTCGGTGGGCGCCCAAGGCCGCACCAACACCAGTCACGGATGCCTGAACGTCAGTCCCAGCAACGCCGAATGGTTCTACGACCACAGCAAGAGCGGTGACATCGTCGAGGTTGTGCACACCGTGGGGCCGACGCTGCCGGGCACCGAGGGGCTGGGCGATTGGAACATCCCGTGGCCACAGTGGAAGGCGGGCAACGCCAATACCTGACCGGTCCGGTCAGTCGATCTTGTGCCAGCTTCCGCAGCTTCTGGTCATGAATGCGGTATCGGTCGGCAAGATGCGAACCACCTGGGGGCCGTCACCGACGTTGTTGTCGATGATGTCGTTGGTGTCGAAACTGCGCAGCCTCGCCCAATAGCACCCGGATTTGCCGCCGTCGGTGCGATAGGTGCCCGCCGCGATCTCCTTGTTGACGATGTAGGTGCCGTTGGCCTCGATGGACGTCTTCGGTCCCGGTGGGGGCGGCGGGGCGACGGTCTTCGTCACCGTTTTCGTTTCCGCCGGCGGGGTCGATATGACAGTGGTCGCCGTGTGGCTCGACCCGCCGCAGCCCGCGAGGAGCAACGTGACAGCCGCGATGGCGGTTTTCGTCGCTCGCATCGTGGGCGAGACGGGACATTGTCTGTTCACTGGTTTCCACTCATGGGTGCAACGGCGGTGCGCGGAGGCGCTACCACCGTAAAAGGTCAGGGAGCGGCGATGCTCCCTGACCAATGGGGTGAGTGACGGGACTCGAACCCGCGACATTCAGGATCACAACCTGACGCTCTACCAACTGAACTACACCCACCATGGCTGTGTGCCGACCGCAGGCCTGCACGAGCAGCGACTGTCGATACTAGCGGCTCGGCGGCGGGCCGGCCGAATCGCTTGGTCCCGGAGCGTCTTTTTCGCCGTCAAGGGCGGCGACAGCCGCCTCGATCTCGCTGGTAGGCGGGCCCGGCGGGGAGACGAACGCGGTCCGCCGGTAGAACTGCAATTCGCGGATCGATTCATGGATGTCGGCCAGTGCGCGGTGGGCGAGCCCTTTGACCGGCTGACCGAAGTAGATCCGCGGGTACCAGCGCCGGCAGAGCTCTTTGATCGAACTCACATCGATCATGCGGTAGTGCAGGAACGTGTCCAGGGCGGGCATGTCGCGCACGATGAACGCGCGATCGGTGGCGATCGAGTTTCCGGCCAGCGGCGCTGTCTTGGGTTGCTTGACGTGTTGGCCGATGTAGTCCAGCACCATCGCCTCGGCGGTCGCGAGGTCGACGGTGGACGCCCGCACCTCGTCGATCAGCCCGGAGCGCGAGTGCATCTCGGTCACCACGTCGCCCATCGCCGAGAGGGCGGCATCGTCTGCGTGGATCACCACGTCCACTCCGTCGCCGAGGACGTTCAGATCGGCATCGGTGACCAGTGCCGCGATCTCGATCAGCTTGTCCGAACCAAGATCCAGGCCGGTCATCTCGCAGTCGATCCACACCAATTCGTCTCGCACAGCGCTCAGACTAGTGGCGATCGCAAGTGCGGCGGAGCCGGGCGCGGCGGGTCGCCACCATCGGGCTAGTGGCGATCGCAAGTGCGGCGGAGCCGGGCGCGGCGGGTCGCCACCATCGGACCAGGCGCAGGAGGCGTCAACCTTGGGCCTCGCTCCCGAATCGGCCCGAGAAGTAGGGTGAGCGTGGTCGAACTGCATGCCGAATCACTGGGGAAGAGGGGCGCAGCACGATGAGCACCGATTCAGCGGCGACGCCGGCGAGCCGGATCGCGGATGGGTACGCGGTCGACGGCCAGGCACTGGAATTGGGCACCGTCGTGGTCGACGGCGCCGCCGACCCGACGGCGCAGATCCGCATTCCGCTGGCGACCGTGAACAGGCACGGCCTGGTGGCCGGCGCGACGGGTACCGGCAAGACCAAGACGCTGCAGCTGATCGCCGAACAGCTCAGCGCCGCGGGTGTACCGGTGCTGATGGCCGACGTGAAGGGTGATCTGTCCGGGCTGTCGAAACCGGGGGAGGGCAACGACAGGACGGCCGCACGCGCCAAGGACACCGGCGACAATTGGACCGGGACGGGATTCCCGGTGGAATTCCTCTCGCTGGGTGTCGGCGGGCTCGGTGTGCCGGTTCGGGCCACCGTCACCAGTTTCGGTCCGGTCCTGCTATCAAAGGTGTTGGGGCTCAATGCTACTCAAGAGTCGACGCTGGGCCTGATCTTCCACTGGGCCAAGGAAAAGAATTACCAGCTGGTCACCCTGGAAAATCTTCGTGCCGCCATCACCCACCTGACCAGTGACGAGGGCAAGGAAGATCTGAAATCCCTTGGCGGAGTGTCGTCCACAACAGCGGGCGTCATCCTGCGCGCGCTGGTGAACCTGGCGGGCGAGGGCGGCGACACGTTCTTCGGTGAGCCGAAGCTCGACCCGCAGGACCTGCTGCGCGTCGACCAGGGCCGCGGCATCATCTCGCTGCTGGAGTTCGGCGGCCAGTCCTTGCGCCCGGTCATCTTCTCCACCTTCCTGATGTGGTTGCTGGCCGACCTGTTCACCGTCCTGCCCGAGGTCGGCGACGTGGACAAGCCGAAGCTGGTCTTCTTCTTCGACGAGGCGCACCTGCTGTTCGCCGATGCGTCCAAGGCCTTCCTCGAGCAGGTCGAGCAGACCGTGAAGCTGATCCGCTCGAAGGGCGTCGGGGTGTTCTTCTGCACCCAGTTGCCCACCGATCTGCCCAACGACGTGCTGTCCCAGTTGGGCGCGCGGATTCAGCACGCGCTGCGGGCGTTCACCCCCGACGACCAGAAGGCGCTGTCCAAGACCGTCCGGACTTACCCGAAAACCGATGTCTACGACCTGGAGTCGGCGCTGACGTCGCTGGGGATCGGCGAGGCCGTCGTGACCGTGCTCTCCGAGAAGGGCTCGCCCACGCCCGTCGCCTGGACCCGGATGCGGGTGCCCCGCTCGCTGATGGCGTCGATCGGCAACGACGCGATCGTCGCCGCGGCGAAAGACAGTCCACTGCAAGCGAAGTACGGCCAAACGGCTTCCCAACCGGCGCAGCCGTCGGCCCCGCCTGCCCCGCCGCCGCAAGCTCAGTCCGACTACCCGCCCGTCCCGGCGAATGACCCGGTTCCGCCGATGCCGGAGCCCGCGGAGCCCAGGGGGCCCGGCTTGTTGGCGAGGCTGTGGCACGATCGGGAAGTACAAAGCGTCGTAAACATGGGGATCCGCGAGATCATCAAAGCCAAGTTCGGCACTGGCCGTCGCCGCCGGAAGTAGCACGGGCGGTGCGTCGCGGGTGTAACCGGGCTGCGAAAATCCGGGCCTCAACTCGCAGCCACGTTACGCTCGCGAGCAAGCGGCCCACCAACCGCCGACGCGAGTGAGTGGCTTACCCGCCGCCGAGCTTCTTGTAGAACGCGCCCACGATGGGCGCCACGATGGCGCGCGGGGCGTAGCCGCTCGCCACCGACATGGCCTTGGATGTCAGGCCGGGGACAACGCGCATTTTGTTGCGACCCAACGCATCCAGTGATACCCGAGCGGTGTGTTCCGTCGAGATCCACAGGAAGTCCGGCACCAGCCGCTCGACGATCGACGCTTCGGTGTCGGCGGGGAGGTCGGTGCGGACCGGGCCGGGCGCCAGCAGTGTCACGTTGACGCCGGACCGGCGAAGTTCCCCGCGCAGCGATTCGGTGAAGGTATTCACGAACGCCTTGGTGGCAGCGTAGGTGGCGTTGTAGGGGATCGGCGAATTGCCGGCCGCCGAACCGGAAATCAGGATGCCGCCGGCCTTGCGCTCGACCATGCCGGGCAACACCGCCAACGTAAGGTCGTGCACCCCTAGGACATTCAGCTGCAATTGCGCCTTCTCGACGGCCGGATCGAGCGTGGCAACCGGCCCGAAGGTCGCGGTACCCGCATTGGCGCACAGGATCGAGACGGGGCGGGCGGCCAGCTCGTCGCACAGTTTCGTGCGTTCGCCCGGGTCGGCAAGATCGGCGGCGCGCACCTCGACGGTGACGCGATACTTGTCGGTCAGGCGGGCGGCCAGATCCTCGAGCAGGTCCTCGCGTCGCGCGGTGACGATCAGGTTGTGTCCGCGGGCGGCAAGTTCGGTGGCAAGCGCTTCACCGATGTTCTGCGAAGCTCCGGTGACAACGGCGCGTGCCTCGGGGCTTGGGGCGGGGATCGGCATGCGCCAATCGTAGACAGCCGGCGAATCGCCATCCGCAGGCGATCGCGAGCGCCGCTAGAGTGCCGGGAATGAGTCAGCCGGAGTTGCGTTCCGCCGCCCCCGTGCGATCGCACGTGGTGGCGTGGGCGCTCTGGGACTGCGGCTCGACCGGCCTGAACGCGATCGTGGCCACCTTCGTCTTCGCCGTGTATCTGACCAGCAGCGTTGGGGTAGGCATCGCGGGCAGCACGACGCCGGCGAGCTGGCTGGGCCGGGCCGCGGCCCTCGCGGGGCTGACCGTGGCGGTGCTGGCGCCCGCCGTCGGCGTGTGGGTGGAGTCTCCGCAGCGCAGACGGGTGGCCCTGAGCGTGCTGACCGCCGCGGCGGTGACGCTGACCTGCATGATGTTCTTCATCCGCGATCGGCCCGCCTACCTGTGGGCGGGCCTGGCGCTGCTGGGGGCGACGGCGGCCTGCGGCGACCTGGCCAGCGTCCCGTACAACGCCATGCTGCGCCAGCTTTCGACGCCGCAGACGGCCGGCCGGATATCCGGGTTCGGCTGGGCCGCGGGCTACGGCGGCAGCGTCCTGCTGTTGCTGGTGATCTACACCGGGTTCATCTCCGGATCGGGTTCGGGACCGGACGCGACGCGGGGCCTGCTGCGAGTTCCCTTGCAGGACGGGCTCTATGTCCGCGAGGCGATGGTGGTGGCCGCCGCTTGGCTGGCGGTGTTCGCGCTGCCGTTGCTGTTCGTCATACACCGGCTGCCGGCGTCGGCGGAGGTGCATCAGCCCACGAGCATGTTGGGTGGTTACCGGAAACTGTGGGCGGAGGTCTCCGCGGAATGGCGGCGCGACCGCAACCTGGTGTACTTCCTGATCGCCAGCGCGCTGTTCCGGGATGGGCTGGCGGCGATCTTTGCCTTCGGCGCGGTGCTGGGCGTCAACGTCTACGGCATCTCGCAGGCGAACGTGCTGATCTTCGGGGTGGCGGCCTGCGTCGTCGCCGCGGTGGGTGCGGTGCTGGGCGGGTTCGTCGACCACCGGGTCGGATCGAAACCGGTCATCGTGGCCTCGCTGCTCGCGATCGTGATCCTGGGACTGACCTTGATGGTGTTGTCCGGACCGGTGGCCTTCTGGGTCTGTGGGCTGCTGCTGTGCATGTTCATCGGGCCGTCGCAGTCGTCGTCGCGCGCGCTGCTGCTGCAGATGGCCAAGTACGGCAGGGAAGGGGTCGCGTTCGGCCTCTACACCATGACCGGACGAGCGGTGGCGTTCCTGGCGCCGTGGCTGTTCTCGGTGTTCGTCGACGTATTCGGTGCCGTGCG
>NZ_JAICZA010000245.1 GCF_025933915.1 Mycobacterium sp. | reverse complement strand
GACATGAGCGCGGGCAAAGCGGCGGGAACGGCAACCATGCTGCTTCGCTCCGGTGGGAAGCCGTCCGTCGACGCCGACATCGTGGTCGACGACCTGGCCGCCGCCGTCGAGCTCATCTTGAATGCCCAAGCGGCGCACTAGCGTGGTCCGCGAAATTGCCGTGCATCCTTGCCGGAGCCGCGACCCTGCTCATAACCTGGCACCATCCGACCGCGTCCAGGAGTGCCGGGCCTGGCGCACCAGACGACGGCAAGCAGGCAGGACAGGTCATGGCGGCATCGCGACGCGCACACCGGTGTCGCGACGCTGCGGGCGGCGGTCTCTAGCGGTGGCCGGTCTGACCGGCGCCCGGGCGGATGAGCTCGCGACGATGGACATCTTCGCGGGAAGTCCCGCCGAAGACCTTGTGCAGTTGGCCGGCCGCCTCCAGCCGCTGCGCGCCGCCTCCGGCCGGGTGCTGATGCGGCAGGGCGAACAGGCCGTCTCGTTTCTGCTGATCTCCTCGGGTACCGCGGAGATCAAACACGTCGGCGATGACGGCGTGGTGATCATCGAGCATGCGACCCCGGGCATGATCGTCGGCGAGATCGCGCTGCTGCGCGACATCCCCCGCACCGCAACGGTGACCACCGCCGAACCACTGACCGGTTGGATCGGTGACACCGAGGCCTTCGCCAGCATGGTGCACATTCCCGGCATCACGTCACGGCTGCTACGCACCGTGCGCCAGCGTCTGGCCGCGTTCATCACGCCGATCCCGATCCAAGTTCGAGACGGCACGCAGCTGCTGCTGCGCCCGGTGCTGCCCGGTGACAGCGAGCGCACCGTGCACGGACACATCCACTTCTCCAGTGACACGCTCTATCGGCGTTTCATGACGCCGCGGATTCCCACCCCGGCGTTGATGCATTACCTGGCGGAGGTCGACTACGTCGATCACTTCGTGTGGGTGGTCACCGACGGCAGCGACCCGGTGGCCGACGCGCGCTTCGTGCGCGACGATAGCGACCCCACGGTCGCCGAGATCGCCTTCACCGTGGCCGACGCCTATCAGGGCCGGGGGATCGGCACCTTTTTGATCAGTGCGCTGTCCATCGCCGCCCAGATCGACGGGATCGAAAGGTTCTCCGCGCGAATGCTTTCCGACAACGTGCCGATGCGCGCGATCATGGACCGCTACGGCGCGGTGTGGCAGCGCGAAGACGTCGGCGTCATCACCACCGTCATCGACGTGCCCCACCGGCGGGACCTGCCGTTCCCCCCTCACGAAGTCGAGCAGATCAAGCGCGTCGCCCGGCAGGTGATCGAGGCCGTCGGCTGACGGCGTCGCGGGCGTGGGACGACGGGTGCGGCCGCGTCGTGTGTTATCAACTCCTCATGCGGCCCTTCTGGATTGGTGCGGCGGCGGCTTCGGTCCTCGCGCTGACGGTTGCGGCCTGCGGACACTCACCCCGGACCGCGCCGTCGGGCACTCCCACGAAATCGGCTCCGGCGGGCCCCGGTGCCGTCAACCCGGCCAATATCAAGCGGGTGGTGCGCGAGCTGCCACCCGGTTACGAGGTGACGACGGGAATCCCCAGCGCGGCCTCGCCGAGGGTGATCTGGGGCCTTGCGGCCGACGCGCGGGCCAAGCCGGCCCGATGCGGGGTACTGGCCGACCCCGGAAACGGGCGTGACCAGTCGGCGCAGGGCGTGTCGGGCTCGGGCAGCGGCGGCATCGTCGGCGCGGTGGTGGTGGCTTTGCCGGGGCCGGTGGACTTTCCGGACGACCTGGTCACCGCGTGTGGGCAGTGGTCGGAGACCGCCGGGCGCACCGTCGCGCGGGTACACCTCGCCGACGCCCCGCATATCGAGGGCGCCGAAACGCTGGGCATGGTGGCCGACATCAGGTCTTCGGTCGAGTCGGGTACCGAAATAGACTCGCGCGTCTACACATTCACCGCGTATCTGGGCAACTACTACGCGTTCACCACGCTGACCACGGATCCCGGTTCGGCGCTTCCGGTGCTGCCTCCGCAATTCGCCGCCGATCTGCTCGCCAAAACGGTGTCCACGTTGCGCAGCTGAGCCACCGGCTTGGGTAGATTGGCCACGATGTCCAAGGTGTTGCTCGCGGTCGCCGCCTTCTGCGTCCTGGCCGGCTGCTCATCGGCCACTCACCCGGCGAAGGTCGACATCAACAAGGTCGTCGACGTGAAATCAAGCTTCGGACCCGACTACCAGGTCAGCGACATCACCCAACGGGGAATCGACCCCAAGCTGCTGTCCGGCCGGAAGCTGCCCGACGGATTGACATTCGACCCCGCGAACTGCGCGAAAGTCGCGAGCGGGCCGGATATGCCGGCCGACCTGCAGGGCAATATGTCCGCCGTCACCGCCGAGGGCCGCGGCAACCGGTTCGTGGTCATCGCGCTGGAGACCTCAAAAGCGTTGCCATTCAACGATCCCGGAAAGGACTGCGCCAAAGTCACCTTCTCCGGGGCGCAACTGCGCGGCGGTGTCCAAGTGATCGACGCGCCGCAGATCGACAGCACCCGCACTCTGGGCGTGCACCGCGTCCTGCAGGCCCTGACCCCTGGCGGTCCGCGCACCGGTGAGCTGTATGACTACTCGGCACAATTCGGCGACTACCAGGTGATCGTCATCGCCAACCCGTTGGTGGTCCCCGGGCAGCCCGTCGCCGCGGTCGACACCCAACGCGCCCGCGATCTGCTCGCCAAAGCCGTGACGGCGGTTCGCGGCTAGCGCACGCCGCGCGGCCGGAACTGGATGCTCACCCGCGGGCCGACGGGTACCGCGGTCTTGGGCACGGCGTGTTCCCAGGTGCGTTGGCATGAGCCACCCATCACCAGCAGATCCCCGTGTGCCTGCGGCAGCCGCAGCGACGGGCCACCGCCGCGGCGGCGCATCGCGAACGAGCGGGTGGCGCCCAGGCTGACAATCGCCACCATGGTGTCCTCCGAACTGCTGCGGCCGATCGTGTCGCCATGCCAGGCCACGCTGTCG
Organism: Mycobacterium sp.; assembly: GCF_025933915.1. GTDB lineage: Bacteria > Actinomycetota > Actinomycetes > Mycobacteriales > Mycobacteriaceae > Mycobacterium. The sequence continues at coordinate 1,791 of NZ_JAICZA010000245.1, read as the reverse complement.
GAGCCGTCGCGATAACAGCACAACCCCACCGTGGTGAACGGTTCACCGAGCTCGCCGGCGTAGATGTCGTTGAGCCGCCGCCGCAGCCGGGCCAACGTCGGATGCGGTGGATCGTCGAGGGTGAGGTCGTGAAAGCTGACCAGCCGTGGAACGTCGACCACCCGGTCGTACATCTGCCGGCGTTCTTCGCGCCACGGCACCGTCGACAACAATCCGTCGAGCAGGTCATCCGCATCGGTCAGCCAGCCGGCGCGGATTTCGACGAACGCGCCGTCACCGAGTTGCCTGCGCTCGGTGTGCTGGAACAGGGAGCCTTGGACCGCAACCTCCACGCGAACCAGTTTATCGCACATCCGTTCGATGATGCGGGGCGCGCGGCGGGCGTGTGCCGCGACCGTCCAGCCCTTTCCGCCGCTACGGTTGAGTCGTGGGTGTGGTTGAGCTGGGCACCAATTCCGAGGTCGGCGCGCTGCGCACGGTCATCGTGCACCGCCCTGGCGCCGAGTTGCTCCGGCTCAACCCGCGCAACGTCGACCAACTGCTTTTCGACGGCCTCCCGTGGGTCGCCCGCGCGCAAGACGAGCACGACCAGTTCGCCGAGCTGCTGCGTGCCCGCGGAGTCGAGGTGCTGCTCCTGTCGGACCTGCTCACCGAGGCGCTGACGAACAGCGGAGCCGCACGGATGCAGGGCGTCGCCGCTGCAGTCGACGCGCGACGGCTGGGAGTTCCTCTGGCGCAAGAGCTTTCGGGCTACCTGCGGGGCCTGGAGCCGGCCCGCTTGGCTCAGGTGCTGATGGGCGGCATGACGTTCAACGAGTTGCCCGCGGATACCCGCACCGACGTGTCGTTGGTGCTGCGCATGCACCACGGGGGCGATTTCGTCATCGACCCGCTGCCCAACCTGGTGTTCACCCGCGACTCGTCGATCTGGATCGGACCGCGGGTGGTGATTCCGACGCTGGCGCTGCGGGCCCGGGTCCGTGAGGCGTCGTTGACCGATCTCATCTATGCCCATCACCCGCGGTTCACCGGGGTGCGGCGAGCCTACGAGTCACGCACCGCACCCGTCGAGGGCGGTGATGTGCTGCTGCTGGCGCCCGGCGTGGTCGCGGTCGGGGTGGGCGAGCGGACCACCCCCGCCGGTGCGGAGGCGTTGGCCCGCAGCCTGTTTGACGACGGCCTCGCGCACACGGTGCTCGCGGTGCCGATCGCGCAGCGGCGCGCGCAAATGCACCTGGACACGGTGTGCACGATGGTCGACACCGACACGGTGGTGATGTACGCCAACATCGTCGACACGCTGTCGGCGTTCACCATCGCGCGCACGCCCGACGGGGTCGCCATCAGCGATGAGGTCCCATTTTTGGAGGGCGCGGCCAAGGCGATGGAGATCGACAAGCTACGGGTCATCGATACCGGGCTGGATCCCGTCATCGCCGAACGCGAGCAGTGGGACGACGGCAACAACACGCTGGCGCTGGCGCCCGGCGTCGTCGTCGCCTACGAACGCAACGCGCAGACCAACATTCGCTTGCAGGACGCGGGTATCGAAGTGCTGACCATCGCGGGATCCGAATTGGGCACCGGCCGCGGCGGCCCCCGCTGCATGTCGTGCCCCGTCGCCCGCGATGCGATTTCATGACGCCGCGAGACTGTAAGTGGCAACGCATTTCCCGAGTGACGCCGTCGCTAGTTACAGTCTCGCGGCGCGGCAAAGACATCATCGCCAGCTGGGCAGCCAGATCTCCATATTCCACGTCTGCTGCGAAATCGGCATACCGGTGAGCACCG
>NZ_JAICZA010000023.1 GCF_025933915.1 Mycobacterium sp. | reverse complement strand
TCACAGCGCCACTCCTCCTCATCGCTACGCTCTGCATCGTCGCCGGCGGTCACGAACGGGCGATCTCCACCATTTCGAAGTCGGCTTTCGCCGCGCCACAGTCCGGGCAGCTCCAGTCCTCCGCGATGTCGTCCCACCGGGTTCCGGGGGCGATGCCGTCTTCGGGCCAGCCCTTGGCCTCGTCGTATTCGAATCCGCACTGCACGCAGATGAAGAGTTTGAACGGGGCTTGGTTCATCGGTTCACTCCTATCCAATTACGCTGTGGAAATCGACCTTCTCGCGCACCGCACAATCGGGGCAGCACCAGTCGTCGGGAATGTCATCGAAGGGTGTGCCCGGCCGGAAGCCTTCCCGCGGAGCGCCTTTCGTCTCGTCGTAGGTGTAGTCGCAGCCGGGGCAGCGGTACACGGTCATGCCCGTACCTCCTGGACCCCGTAGTGCGCCCACAGCTTCTCGCGCAGCCGCGGCGCGACGTTGACCCGGGTGATATCGCCGTCGTAGTGCGCCAGCACCCGGTGGTCCATCACCTTGCGCCACAGCGGCGGGAAGTAGGTGAGCGAGATCATCGACGCGTACCCGCTGGGCAGGTTGGGCGAGCCGTCCAGGCTACGCAGCGTCTGATAGCGCCGGGTCGGGTTGGCGTGGTGATCGCTGTGCCGCTGCAGGTGGTACAGGAACAGGTTGGTCACCACGTGGTCGGAGTTCCAGCTGTGCGCCGGGGTGCACCGCTCGTAGCGGCCGCTCGAGTTCTGCTGTCGCAGCAGGCCGTAATGCTCCAGGTAGTTGACCGACTCGAGCAGGCTGAAGCCGAAGACCGCCTGGATGATCACGAACGGGATCAGCGCCGGCCCGAACACCGCGATCAGGATCCCCCACAACAGCAGCGATATGGCCCAGGCGTTGAGCACGTCGTTGGACGGGTACGTGGCGGGATTCCAGGGATTCTTGTCCAGCCGGCGAATCCGCTGCGCTTCCAGCCGCAGTGACGAGCGCAGGCTTCCGAAGACGCTGCGCGGCAAGAACTCCCAGAAGGTTTCCCCGAAGCGCGACGACGCGGGGTCCTCCGGGGTGGCCACCCGCACGTGGTGACCGCGGTTGTGCTCGATGTAGAAGTGGCCGTAGCAGGTCTGCGCGAGGGTGAGCTTGGACAGCCAGCGCTCCAGCGAGTCCTTCTTGTGGCCCATCTCGTGCGCGGTATTGATGCCGACGCCACCGAGCACACCGACCGAGAGCGCGAGGCCCAGCTTGCCGGCCCAGCCCAGCCCCCCGTCAAAGCCGAGCCAGTGCAGGTTCGACGCGGTGAACAGGTAGGCGCCGAGAACCACGCTGAGGTATTGAAACGGGATGTAGACGTAGGTGCAGTAGCGGTAGTACCTGTCGTTCTCCAGCTGCTCCATCACCTCGGCGGGCGGGTTTTGCCCGTCGGGCCCGAAACGCAGGTCCAAGATCGGCAGCAGGACCCAGAGCAGGAGGGGCCCGATCCACAGCGGCACCTGGGCGGCGGCATGCCAGCCAAGCCGGTTCAACCCCCAGATGAGCGGCAGCATCACGAACAGCGCCGTCGGGGCGATCAGGCCCATCAGCCACAGGCGACGCTTCTTGTCCCGCCAGGCGGGGGCATCGGTTCCCTGGTTTACCTGCGGTTCGAGTGTCGTCATATGCCAAACCTCCTTGTGAGTCACACCACGTTCAGGTTGGACAATACCGAGGTTTGCGTCTTCTGTCTAGACAAACGATGCTATTTTGTAAAGCCGCTGGGTGTTACGGCACCGGGCTGTGGGGATCGGCCTCGAGCGAGGCGTTGCGCACGGGCTCCACCGATTCCCGGCCGCCCTGCACCGAATGCCGGTAGCCGTAGCCGGCGTAGATCGCCGTGCCGACCACCAGCCAGACGCCGAATCGCACCCAGGTGAGCGCGGTGAGGTTGAGCATCAGCCACAGGCACGCGGCGATCGAGGCGATCGGAAGGACCGGCACCCACGGCGCCTTGAAGCCGCGCTTGAGGTCCGGCCTGGTCCGGCGCAGGACGATCACGCCGGCGGAGACCAGGACGAAGGCGAACAGCGTCCCGACGTTGACCATCTCCTCGAGCTTGGTGATGGGGAACACCGACGCGGTCACGGCCACCACCAGGGCGACCACCACGGTGATCCGCACCGGGGTTCCCCGCGCGCCGGTCTTGGCCAGCGACCGCGGCAACAGCCCGTCGCGCGCCATCGCGAACAGCACCCGGCACTGGCCGAGCATCAACACCATCACGACCGTGGTCAATCCCGCCAGCGCGCCGATCGAGATGATCTTGCTGGCCCAGTGAATGCCGTTCGCGGTGAAGGCCGTCGCCAGGTTCGCCTGGCCACGGCCCGGAACCGTTTTGAGTTCCGTGTAGGACACCATGCCGGAAAGCACGATCGCGACCGCGACGTAGAGCACGGTCACGATGCCCAGCGATGCCAGGATCCCGCGGGGGACGTCGCGCTGCGGATTCTTGGTCTCCTCGGCCATGGTGGCCACGATGTCGAACCCGATGAACGCGAAGAAGACGATGGATGCCCCCGCCAACAGGCCGTACCAGCCGTAGTGGCTGCTGTGCGCGCCGGTCAGCAACGACAGGACCGACTGGTCGATGCCGTTGGCCTCGTGACTCGCCTCCGGCTTGGGGATGAACGGCGAGTAGTTGGCCCGCTTGATGTAGAAGGCGCCGACCACCACGACGAACAGCACGACCGACACCTTGATCGCGGTGACCACCGCGGAGAACCTCGACGACAACTTGGTGCCCAACGCGATCAGCGTCGCCACCCCCGCGACGATCACCAGCGCGCCCCAGTCCACCTGGGCCGAACCGAATCCGACTGTGCCACCGGCAAACCCGAACACCGTACCCAGATAGCTCGACCAGCCCTTGGCCACCACGGCGGCACCGATCGCCAATTCCAGCAGCAGGTTCCAGCCGATGATCCAGGCCAGGAACTCCCCGAAGGTCGCGTAGGAGAAGGTGTAGGCGCTACCGGCCACCGGCAGCGTCGAGGCGAACTCGGCGTAACACAACGCCGCCAGCGCGCAGGTTCCCGCCGCGATCACGAACGACACCCAGATGGCCGGACCGGTGATGTCGCCGGTCGTCGAGGCGGTGACGGTGAAGATGCCGGCGCCGATCACCACCGCAACGCCTAAAACGACCAGGTCCCACCAGGTAAGCTCCTTGCGCAGCTTGGTGTCCGGATCGTCGGTGTCGGCGATCGATTGTTCGACCGACTTCGTGCGCCATCGATTGGCCATGCAACCGCCCTTTCCCAACGCTGGGAGCCATTGGTCCGACACAGTACTGGGTACTCTCCGCGGATGCCGGACAGCAAAGCCAGAACGAGGAACCACGCGCTGGTCATCGGGGGGAGCATTGCCGGGCTGTGCGCCGCGCGGGTGCTTTCGGACGCGTATTCGCGGGTGACGGTCTACGAGCGCGACGAGTTGCCGGCCGCCCCGGCGAACCGGGCGGCGGTTCCCCAGGACCGCCACCTGCACATGTTGATGGCGCGCGGGGCGATCGAATTCGAGAACCTGTTTCCCGGCCTGCTCGACGACATGGTCGACGCCGGCGTGCCCAAGCTGGAGAATCGGCCCGACTGCATCCATCTGGGCGCCGCGGGCCACGTTCTCGGGACGGGCCACACCCTGCGCGACGAATTCACCGCCTACGTGCCCAGCCGCCCGCATCTGGAATGGCAGTTGCGCAAACGCGTTCATGGCCTCGACAACGTCACGATCGTGCGGCGCTCGGTGGCCGAGCCGCGGTTCGACCGCGCGCGGCAACGGGTGATCGGTGCACTGGTGGATCCGGCCGGCCCCGACGACGGGGAGCCGGAATTCATCGCCGCCGACCTCGTCGTCGACGCGGCGGGCCGGGGCACCCGGCTGCCGGTGTGGTTGACGCAGTGGGGTTTTGCGCGGCCGGTCGAACAGGCCGTCGACATCGGCATCAATTACGCCACCCAGCAGTTCCGTATCCCCGACGGGCTGATCGCGGAGAAGGTGGTGGTCGCCGGAGCCTCCCATGACGAGTCACTGGGGCTGGGCATGCTGTGCTACGAGGACGGCACCTGGGTCCTCACCACCTTCGGCGTGGCCAACGTCAAACCCCCGAGGACATTCCCCGAGATGCTGGCCCTGGCCGAGCAACTCCTTCCCGCCCACTTCACCGCGGCGCTGGCGCACGCCGAGCCGTTCGGCGATCCGTCGTTCCACGCCTTTCCGGCCAGCAGGTGGCGCCGCTACGACAAGCTGGACCGCTTCCCGGACGGCATCATCGCCTTCGGCGACGCGGTGGCCAGCTTCAACCCCACGTTCGGGCAGGGCATGACGATGACCTCCCTGCAGGCCGATCACCTGCGCCGCGCGCTGCAAGGCCCCGACGATCGACTGGCCACGACGCTCAACCGGGCCACCGCCAAGAGCACCTTCCCGGTGTGGGCGATGAACGCCGTCGGCGACGTCACCTTCCACCACGCCGGCACGAAGGGACCGATTCCCTGGTGGTGGCGGCCCTCCGGTGCGCTGTTCGACCAATTCCTGGGGGCCGCCGAGACCGAACCCGTTCTGGCGGAATGGTTTTTGCGCAGGTTCTCGCTGCTGGACAGCCTCTATATGGTTCCGCCGCCGCGGATCATCGGGCGGGCCATCGCACACAACGCGCGGCTGTGGCTGGGCGAGCGACGCCGGGCCCCTACAGCCCTATCGTCGCCCTGAACAGCTTGCTGGGCTCGTGCGCGACCAGCCGGATCGGCGCGTCGTCGGCCGCCACCCAGGCGGCCATCCCCCGCTTCAGCGTCAGCGAGCCGGATTTGCCGTGCACCGTCGTGGAGCCCTGGATGCACAACAGGATCTGCGGTCCGTCGTGGCTGCACGTCGCGTCCACCTCGTGGCCGACGTACTCGTCTTCCAGGTCCAGCAGCGCGACGGCGAACTCCTCGGCCGGTGTCTCATAGATCAGGCCGAAGCCCTCGCGGCGGATGTGCGGCCGCAACTGCTCCTCGGTGGTGGGGGCGAAGTCCAGCACCCGCAGCAGCTCGGGCACGTCGACGTGCTTGGGGGTCAGGCCACCCCGTAACACGTTGTCGGAGTTGGCCATCACCTCCACCGCAAAACCCCGCAGATAGGTGTGCAGATTGCCGGCCGACACGAAGATGGCCTCACCCGGGGCCAGGCTGACGCGGTTGAGCAGCAACGCCGCCAGCACCCCGGCGTCGCCGGGATAGCGTTCGCCGAGCTCGAGCACCGTCTTGGCCTCGGCCGCGAATTCGGTTGCCCCCGAACTGAGGTACGCGATCGCGCCGTCCAGCACGGCGGGCACCAGCACGTCGATGTCGGGCTGCGGGGCGGTGATCCACGTGGTGAACAGCGCGCGCAGACCGTCGGCGTCGGACTGGTCGTTCAGCAGGTCGATGAAGGGGTCGAGGTCGGAGACGGCCAGGGCCCGCAACAGCTCGACGGTGCGCGACGCCGGGCGGAAGCCGGCCAACGCCTCGAACGGGTGCAGCGCCACCAGCAACTCCGGCTTGTGCGAGGTGTCGCGGTAGTTGCGCACCGGTGAGTTCAGGGGGATGCCGACCCGCTCCTCGCGCAGGTAACCCTCGGCCGCCTGCGCCGCGCTCGGGTGCGCCTGCAACGACAGCGGCTCGTCGGCGGCCAGCACCTTGACCAAGAACGGCAGCACGTCGCCGAACCGGGCCCGCGAGCCCGGCCCGAGCTGACCCTCCGGGTCGGCGTCCAGCGCTTCGAGCAAGGTGATTTCACCGTTGTCGGTTTCCAGCCAGGCCGGATCACCCGGATGGGCGCCGAACCAGAGCTCCGCCTCCGGATGCGCCGCCGGCACCGCACGCTCGGTGAACTCGGCGATGTCGGTACGCGAACCCCACGCGTACGTTCTCAAGGCCCCGCGAAGCAGTTCCACTGTTCTAGTTATCCCCGCACCAGTCGCATGTAAACCGCGGCCATCTCCAGCCGGACGGCTAATACTGCCAGCTGCTGCTCGGCGCGCCCGGGGCCCCCCAGCGCTGGCGAAACACCCGAGCCGGCCGAACCGCCCGGTCCGTCGGGCACATCCTCGGCGGCGAGCACGTACACGTCATCGAGCCCGGCCGTGCGGGCGGCCACCGTCGTTTGCTCGGACGCCAAGACGACTACCAGCACCCGCAACCGCGGGGGCAGCGGCCCGTCGAGCTCTTCGTCGTGGAACAGGGCGGCGTCTGGATCCTCGAAGCCGTGCGGCGCCGCAGCGCGCAGGGCGACTACCGCGTCGGCCAGCCCGGTGGCCGGGGTCACCTGGTTCGCGACCCGCAGCAGCACCGAACTGCCGTGCCGAGCCAGCGCCAGCGTCGCCGCACCGTCGCCGGCCAGCGCCACCTGGCGATCGGCGATCCGCGCGGCCAGCAGCTTGGCCGGATTGGTGAACAGCTCGCGGGCGGCGCTGTTGCGCAGCGCCTCGGCGTCGAGCTCGTCGGCGAGCAACCCCAGGTCGATGCTGGGCCGCGGGTCCACGGCGTGCATCACCGCCAGCCCGGCGGCCAGGTACCGGCACAATCCGAATTCGTCGGGAACCCCCAGCCGGGGCGCCAGCACCGCAACCCGGCCGGCGGTGGAATCCCGTAGCGGGCCCTCGTAGGGCGCCGCCACCACCACCCGCGCACCGCGGCGCACCCCGGTCGCGGCGGCAGCGACCAACGCGGGTTCGCCGGGATCGTCGCCGGCGACGATCAGCACGTCCAGCGGGCCCACCCACGGGGGCGCCTCGGCGGCCAGCGTGAACGGTTGGGACGCCACCGAACCCATCGTCGAGGCCAGCATCGCCCCGGCGGCCTCGGCGGTACCCCGGCCGGCCACCCAGATCACGCTGCGCGGACGGTCCTCCGCGCGCAGCGGATCCAGCGCACCCTCCTCGACCGCGGTGGCGACGGCGCGCACCTGCGCGCCGGCCGACGACGCCGCGCGCAGCAGGCCGTCGCGGTCCGCGGTCAGCAGGCCCTCGGTGTCTTCGAGATCGATCGCCCGGGTGGCGTTCACGGAGCGGCTTTCGCGCGTGACGTCTGCGCAGCGATCTCAGTGCTGACCTGGGCGACCACCACGCCGACATCCTCGGCCGTGCGGCCCTCCACGTTGAGCCGCAGCAACGGCTCGGTATTCGAGCTCCGCAGGTTGAACCAGCTGCCGTCGCCCAGGTCCACCGTCACCCCGTCCACGTGGTCGAGGGAGTGAATCCGGGTGCCGAACGACCTCAACACCGCTTCCGTGCACTGCGCGGCGTCGGCCACCGTGAAGTTGATCTCGCCGGAGGATTCGTAGCGCTGGTAGTCCGCCGTCAGCTCCGACAGCGGGCGGTCCTGCTCGCCGAGCGCGGCCAGCACGTACAGCGCCGCCAGCATCCCGGAGTCGGCGCCCCAGAAGTCGCGGAAGTAGTAGTGCGCCGAATGTTCGCCGCCGAAGATCGCGCCGGTGTCGGCCATCAGCGCCTTGATATAGGAGTGCCCCACCCGGGACCGCAGCGGCGTACCGCCGCGCTCGGCGACCAGCTCCGGCACCGCGCGCGAGGTGATCACGTTGTGGATGATCGTCGCGCCGATCTCGCGGCCCAGTTCGCGGGCCGCGACCAGGCTGGTCACGGTCGACGGCGACACGGGGTTGCCGCGTTCGTCGACGACGAAGCAGCGATCGGCGTCGCCGTCGAAGGCCAGCCCGATATCGGCGCCGGTCTCGCGCACGAACGCCTGCAGGTCCACCAGGTTGGCGGGTTCGAGCGGGTTGGCCTCGTGATTGGGAAATGCGCCGTCGAGCTCGAAGTACAACGGCAACAACGCGATCGAGTCGATCGGGCCGAGCACCGCGGGCGTGGTCAGACCGGCCATGCCGTTGCCGGCGTCCACGGCCACCCGCAAAGGGCGCAGCCCGGAGGTGTCCACCAGGGAGCGCAGGTACTGCCCATAGTCGTCCAGCACGTCGCGATCGGTGACCGTTCCGGGTTGCCCGTCGTAGCCCTCAGAGACCTCGATGCCGGCGATCACGTCGTCGGCGATGACGCGCAGCCCCGTCTCGGCGCCGACCGGTTTGGCCCCCGCCCGGCACAGCTTGATCCCGTTGTAGGCGGCCGGATTGTGGCTCGCGGTGAACATCGCGCCGGGGCAGTCCAGCGACCCGGAGGCGAAGTAGAGCTGATCGGTGGAGGCCAAGCCGATTCGCACGACGTCAAGGCCCTGACCGGTGACACCGGCCGCGAAGGCGGCGGCCAGCGTGGGCGAGCTGTCGCGCATGTCGTGGCCGATCACGACTTGGCGGGCACCCTCGGCGCGCATCAGTCCGGCGAAGGCCGCGCCCAGGTCGGCGACCAGCGACTGGTCGAGCTCTTCGCCGACTAGACCACGCACGTCGTATGCCTTGACGACACGGTGGACAGTCGCGGCGGGCCGAGACATGCGGGACTCCTGACGACGTGAACTCTTGGCCGTCAGCCTATCGGGCCAAAGAGAACACGAGCCCCCACGGTGCGCGCGGATTTGCCGAACGCCGGTGCGCGCGGCCCGTGGAGTTCGCGAGCCGCGGCGGAGCGGGGCGACCCGGGTCGCCACCATCAGGGCTAGTCGGTCGGATCGGGCAACACGCGCAGATGTCCGCGGCGCCGTCCGGAACGATGCTCGGGCGGGGCGAGCAGGCTGCTGCTGGGCGCGGTGGCCTGCGATCCACCGTGATGGATGTGCGGATCGGCGAAGCCGCTCACGGGCGTTCCGGCGCCGCCGTACGGGCCGTGATCTCCCGAACCGCCTTCGCGAACCGCGTCGGCAAGGGCGACCAGGTCGTCCTCGTCAGGGTGGGTGGGCTCAGAAACGAGGGGACCGGCATGGCGCACCAGCTCCCATCCGCGGGGCGCGGTGATGCGGCCGGCATGGTTGACGCACAAATCCCAGGAATGCGGTTCCCGAGCGGTCGCCAGCGGGCCGACGACTGCCGTCGAGTCCGAATAGACGAACGTTAGGGTCGCCACGGCGTAGTGCGGGCACCCGGGCCGGCAACAGCGACGGGGAACGTTCACGTTCGAAAGGCTATCGTGCACAAACGCCGCCGAAGCGCCGGACACGCGCAACTCCTCGGCCGCTGATGTGCAACCGTTACCATCGGGCTCGTGGGCGATTCGCGCAGTTCCCCGCGAAGAGAGCGGTTATCGGACGGATCGGCTCCGCGCCAGCCGGTCCCCCATCGACTCTTCCGCAGGGGGCGCGAGATGCGCGGCTCCCTGCTGCCGCCCAGTGTTCCGGGGTGGCGCAGCCGTGCCGAGCGGTTCGACATGGCGGTGCTAGAGGCCTACGAACCCATCGAGCGCAACTGGCAGGACCGGCTGACCGACCTCGACGTGGCGGTCGACGAAATCCCGCGCATCGCGGCCAAAGATCCGGACAGTGTGCAGTGGCCACCCGAGGTGATCGCCGACGGACCGATCCCCCTGGCCCGTTTGATCCCGGCCGGTGTCGACATCCGCGGCAACTCCACGCGGGCACGAATTGTCCTGTTCCGCAAGCCAATTGAGCGAAGGGTCAAGGACACCGACGAACTCGGCGACTTGCTGCACGAAATTTTGGTGGCCCAAGTCGCCATCTACCTCGACGTTGAACCGTCAGTCATCGATCCGATGATCGACGACGAATAACTACGGTGCGGCGCGAAGCGCCACGTGGCGACTGTTCAGATTATGCCGCGCTTGAGGCGGCGGCGCTCGCGTTCGGAGAGACCGCCCCAGATGCCGAAGCGCTCGTCATGCTCGAGGGCGTACTCGAGGCACTCGTGGCGCACCTCGCAGCCCAGGCAGATCTTCTTGGCCTCGCGGGTGGAACCACCCTTTTCCGGGAAGAAGGCTTCGGGGTCGGTTTGGGCGCACAGCGCTCGGTCCTGCCATTGGTCGGCGACGGGCGCCGGCAACGGCTCGGACTCGAATACGCTTGGCGCATCAGGAACCACGGTCAGGTGCGGCCGAGCGGGGCGGTCCAGTGCCGGGTCGATATCGGTGTGCGGCGTGCTCGCCATGGCGCTTCGAAAAGTGTCGTAAGACATACGGTCGTCCGCCTCCTCAGCTTGATTGAGAGAGAGTGTTTGGTTTCCCACTGTTCTGATGTACAGACAATTCGAACAAGTGATCGAATCTCGGTCTGCGACACCGGAGTCGGCCGGCCAACCGGGAAATGACACTGTTGTGATTAGACACGGGTTGATCTGCCGGGTCAAGCACTTTGGCGCATTTCCATACCATCTCGTGATCGAATTTCGGCGTTTCTGTTGTATTGAGCCGTCGGCGTGTCGATCACATAGCTCACTTCTCCCCCACGAGCTTCCCCACAAGCGGTGGGGAACCTCAACTTTGAGGCCGCCCCGACGGGCCCGCCACGGCGCTGTCGGCGGGCAGTACTGTCGTGCTCTGTGAGGCTCAAGTGAAGGTCACCGTTCTGGTCGGTGGGGTTGGCGGCGCCCGCTTCCTGCTGGGGGTTCAACAGTTGTTCGGGCTGGGTCAATTTCACACGCAACGGCGCCCAGACACGGAAGCCGGCAGTCACGAGCTGACGGCGATCGTCAACATTGGCGATGACGCCTGGATCCACGGACTGCGAGTCTGCCCCGATTTGGACACCTGCATGTACACCTTAGGTGGAGGTGTCGACCCGGAGCGAGGGTGGGGGCACCGCGACGAAACCTGGCACGCCAAAGAGGAATTGGCGCGCTACGGGGTGCAGCCGGACTGGTTCGGACTCGGCGACCGTGACCTGGGCACCCACCTGGTGCGCACCCAAATGCTGAACGCCGGCTACCCGCTGTCACAGATCACCACGGCGTTGTGCGACCGCTGGCAGCCGGGCGCGCGGCTGCTGCCCGTCACCGATAACCGCTGCGAGACACACGTGGTGATAACCGATCCCGACGATGGCAGTCGGCGGGCCATCCACTTCCAGGAGTGGTGGGTGCGCTACCGGGCCCAGGTGCCCACCCACAGCTTCGCTTTCGTCGGCGCCGAAAAGGCAGCCGCCGCAACTGAAGCCATAGCGGCCATCGCGGACGCCGACGTCATCCTGCTGGCGCCGTCTAATCCGGTCGTCAGCCTCGGCGCTATCCTGGCCGTTCCCGGCATCCGCGGCGCGCTGCGGGCGGCGAAGGCCCCGGTCGTCGGCTACTCGCCGATCATCGCTGGAAAGCCGTTGCGCGGCATGGCCGATACCTGCCTGTCCGTGATCGGGGTCGAGTCCACCGCCGAGGCCGTCGGGCGCCACTACGGCGCGCGGCGGGGCACCGGCATCCTGGATTGCTGGCTGGTCAGCGAGGGCGATGGGGCCGACATCGACGGGGTGGCGGTGCGCGCGGTGCCGCTGGTGATGACCGACCCCGAGGCGACGGCCGAGATGGTCAGGGCCGGGCTGGACCTTGCGGGGGTGGCGCCATGACTCACTCGCCTTCACCCGGCGAACACGGCACCGCCGCCGCGATCGAGATCCTGCCCGTCGCCGGGCTGCCCGAATTCCGGCCCGGCGACGATTTGGGCGCGGCCATCGCCGCGGCCGCACCGTGGCTGCGCGACGGCGACGTCGTGGTGGTCACCAGCAAGGCGGTGTCCAAATGCGAGGGCCGGCTGGTGCCGGCGCCCCGGGATCCCGAGGAGCGCGATCGACTGCGGCGCAAGCTGGTCGACGACGAAGCCGTTCGCGTGCTGGCCCGCAAAGGCCGCACCTTGATCACCGAGAACCGGATCGGGCTGGTGCAGGCCGCCGCGGGCGTGGACGGATCCAACGTCGGCCGCGACGAGCTGGCGTTGCTGCCCGTCGACCCGGACGGCAGCGCCGCGACGCTGCGCGCGGGGCTGCGCGAGCGGCTCGGGGTCGAGGTCGCCGTGGTCATCACCGACACCATGGGCCGCGCCTGGCGCAACGGCCAGACCGACGCGGCGGTGGGCGCCGCGGGTCTGGCTGTGCTGCATGGCTATTCGGGGGCGATCGACCAACACGGCAACGAGTTGCTGGTCACCGAGGTCGCGGTCGCCGACGAGATCGCCGCCGCCGCCGATCTGGTCAAGGGCAAATTGACCGCGATGCCGGTGGCGGTGGTGCGCGGCCTGGCCGTGAGCGACGACGGCTCGACGGCGCGGCACTTGGTGCGGCCCGGCACCGAAGACCTGTTCTGGCTCGGCACCGCCGAGGCCGTCGACCTGGGCCGCCGCCAGGCGCAGCTGTTGCGGCGCTCGGTGCGCCGGTTCAGCGCCGAGCCGGTGCCCGCGGATCTCGTGGAGGCGGCCGTCGCCGAGGCGCTGACCGCACCGGCCCCCCACCACACCCGCCCGGTGCGGTTCGTCTGGCTGCGGACCCCAGCCACCCGGACCCGGCTGCTGGACCGGATGAAGGACAAGTGGCGCGCCGACCTCGCCGGCGACGGCCGGGCGGCCGACTCCGTCGAGCGGCGGGTGGCGCGCGGCCAGCTCCTCTACGACGCGCCCGAAGTCGTCATCCCGATGCTGGTTCCGGACGGCGCCCACGCCTATCCCGATGCCGCCCGCACCGGCGCCGAGCACACCATGTTCACCGTCGCGGTCGGCGCGGCCGTGCAGGCCCTGCTGGTCGCGTTGGCGGTGCGCGGGCTGGGCAGCTGCTGGATCGGCTCGACGATTTTCGCCGCCGACCTGGTGCGCGCCGAGCTCGAGCTGCCCGCCGACTGGGAGCCGTTGGGCGCCATCGCCATCGGCTATGCCGCCGACCCCACCGGCCCGCGCGACGCCGCGGACGCCGGGGATCTCCTGATCCGCAGGTGAGCCGGAGTTTTCCGAGATACTTATGCCCATGACGTTCGCGGGCAAGGTGGCGGCCTCGGCCGACAAGGCCCGCGGCGGCTATTACACCCCCGCGCCGGTGGCGAAGTTCCTGGCCCGCTGGGTTCGTGAGGCCGGCCCCAAGATCGTCGAACCCTCCTGCGGCGACGGCGCGATCCTGCGTGAGCTGGCCGGGCTCAGCGACCGGGTGCGCGGCGTCGAGCTGATCGCGCGGGAGGCGGCCAAGTCCCGGCGATTCGCTCCCGTCGACGCCGAGAGCCTGTTCACCTGGCTCGCCGGCACCGAGGCCGGCGGCTGGGACGGGGTCGCCGGCAACCCGCCCTACATCCGGTTCGGCAACTGGGCAGCGCAGCAGCGCGACCCGGCGCTGGAGGTGATGCGACGCGAGGGCTTGCGTCCCACCAGGCTGACCAACGCCTGGGTCCCGTTCGTCGTGGCGAGCACCATGTTGGTGCGCGACGGCGGGCGGGTGGGACTGGTGCTTCCGGCCGAGCTGCTGCAGGTCACCTACGCCGCACCGCTGCGCGATTTTCTGCTGAGCCGATTCCGCGACATCACGCTGCTGACCTTCGAGCGGCTGGTGTTCGACGGCATCCTGCAAGAGGTGGTGTTGTTCTGCGGCGTCCGAGACAGCGGCGCGGGACAAATCCCCGCGCGCATCCGCACGGTGCACCTGCCGGACGCCGACGCGCTGGCCGACGCGGACCTGGGCGTCGAATGGGCGCCCGCGCTGCTGCACGAAAACGAGAAGTGGACCACGTACTTTCTGGACCCCGCCGCGATCCGGCTGTTGCGGGCGCTCAAGGGCTCCGAAGCGTTGACCCCGCTCGGGTCTCTCGCCGAGGTGGAGGTGGGCATCGTGACCGGGCGCAACGCCTTTTTCACCCTGACCGACGCGCAGGCTCGCGAGCTGGGGTTACGCCCACACTGCCTCCCGCTCGTCTCGCGCAGCGCCCAGCTGTCCGGGCTCCTCTACGACACCGATTGCCGGGCAAGCGATGTCGCCGCCGGGCACCGCAGCTGGCTGCTCAACGCGCCGCGTGAGCCGACCGATCCCGCACTGATCGCCCACATCCGCGCCGGGGAGGCGGCCGGCGTGCACCGCGGTTACAAGTGCTCGATCCGCAAGCCCTGGTGGAGCACGCCGTCGCTGTGGGTGCCAGACCTGTTCCTGCTGCGCCAGATTCACCGGGCGCCGCGGTTGACCGTCAACGCGGCCGCGGCGACGAGCACCGATACGGTGCACCGGGTGCGCCTGGCGCCCGGGGTCGACCCGGCGGCGCTGGCCGCGGTGTTCCACAACAGCGTGACGTTCGCCTTCACCGAGATCATCGGACGCAGCTACGGCGGGGGCGTGCTGGAGCTGGAACCCCGTGAGGCCGAGCAGCTGCCCGTTCCCCGGCCGGAGCACGCCGACCCCGAGCTCCCCTGCGATGTCGACCTGCTGTTGAAGGCCGACGAGATCGAGAAGGCGCTCGACCTGGTCGACCGCCGCGTGCTGATCGACGGGCTGGGCCTGCCGGCCGCGGCGGTGGCGGACTGCCGCGCGGTGTGGGTGTCGCTGGCCGATCGCAGGAACCGGCGGGGTTCGCGGTGAGCCTGCGCGAGTCGGCGATCGCGGTCCTGTCCGCCTGGGAGCCCCCTGATGCGGCCCAGGATGCGTTGCGGCACGCCGTCTTGGCCTTCGTGCACGCCCGCGCCGACGCGTGCCGCCGCGAGTGCGTGCCGGGCCACGTCACCGCCTCGGCGCTGGTCCTCGATCACACCGGCAGCCAGGTGCTGCTGACGTTGCATCGCCGGCTGGGCCGGTGGGTGCAGCTGGGCGGCCACTGCGACGACGACGACGCCGACATCGTCGCCGCGGCATTGCGCGAGGCCACCGAGGAGTCCGGGGTCGACGGGCTGCGCATGGAACCCGAGCTGGCCGCGGTGCACGTGCACCCGGTGGTGTGCTCGCTGGGGGTGCCGACCCGCCATCTGGATGTGCAGTTCGTGGCGCACGCACCGGCCGGCGCGCAGATCGCGATCAGCGACGAGTCGGAGGACCTGCGGTGGTGGCCCGCCGACGCGCTGCCGGCGGGCACCGATCACGCGCTGGCGTATCTGGTCGCGCGGGCGATCGGTCGAGCGTGAAAGTAGCGTCACGTTCGGCGGCGAGCGTGACGGTAGCGTCACGTTCGGCGGCGCAATCCGCTCAGACGTCGCTGGAGTAACGGATCCCGCCGTCGGGAATCGAGACACCGGGCCACACCCGGGCGCCGCGCAGCAGTTCGCACCGCGCGCCGATGTCGGCGCCGTCGCCGATCACCCCGTCGCGGATCAGGGCCCGCGGACCGATGCGCGCACCGAATCCGATGATCGAGCGCTCGATCACGCTGCCGGCCTCGACCTTGGCGCCGTCGAAGATCACCGCGCCGTCCAACCGGACGCCGGGCCCGATCTCGGCGCCCCGCCCCACCACGGTGCCGCCGATCAGCACCGCGCCCGGCGACACCGCCGCACCGTCGTGCACCAACTGCTCGCCGCGGTGGCCGTGCAGTGCGGGCGACGGCGCGATGCCGCGCACCAGATCCGCCGACCCCCGGACGAAGTCCTCCGGGGTGCCCATGTCGCGCCAGTAGCTGGCGTCGACGTAGCCGCAGACCTTGACGTCCGGGTCGGAGAGCAGCGCGGGGAACACCTCGCGCTCCACCGAGACCTCACGGCCGCGCGGGATCCGGTCGATCATGGCGCGCGAGAACACGTAGCAGCCGGCGTTGATCTGGTCGGTCGGGGGATCTTGGGTCTTCTCCAGAAAGGCGGTGACGCGGCCCTCCTCGGTGGTCACACAGCCGAACGCCCGCGGGTCGCCCACCCGCACCAGGTGCAGGGTGACGTCGGACTCCTGCGCGGAGTGGAAGTCGAGCATCTGGCCCAGATCGGAGCCGGAGAGCACGTCGCCGTTGAACACCATCACGGTGTCGTGCCGCAGATGGCCGGCGACATTGGCGATGCCGCCGCCGGTGCCCAGCGGCCGCTCCTCGGTGACGTATTCGATCTGCAGGCCCAGCTTGGAGCCGTCACCGAACTCCGCCTCGAAGACAGCCGCCCGGTACGACGTGCTCAAGATGACGTGCTCGATGCCCGCGGCGGCGATCCGGGACAGCAGATGGGTGAGGAACGGCAGTCCCGCGGTGGGCAGCATGGGCTTGGGCGCCGACAGCGTCAGCGGCCGCAGCCGGGTGCCCTTGCCGCCGACCAGGATCACGACGTCGACTTGCGGAGTTCCCACCTCAGTGTCGCCCTTCTACCAGTTTCCGCCGGCCGGATGCGCGCACCGCGTTGCGCACCATCAGGCGGGAACGTGCCGCCAACGAGGCGCGCAGCATCCAGCGCAGCGGCGCGCGCAACCAACCGGCGTGCCGGTCGGCCAGAAACATATACGTGCTCTTGTGGTGGGCGGCCAGGTGGCTGGCCGGGTCCCCGCCGGTGGAGTGGCCCTTGTGGTGCAGGACTTCCGCCGACGGCACGTAGACCGAAAGCCAGCCGGCCTTGCCGAGCCGGTCGCCGAGGTCGACGTCCTCCATATACATGAAGTAGCGCTCGTCGAACCCGCCGATTTGGCCGAAGGCCGACCGGCGCACCAGCAGGCACGACCCGGACAGCCAACCCACCGGCCGCTCGCTGGGCTCCAGCCGTTCCTGGCGGTACGCCGCCGACCACGGGTTGGTCTTCCAGAACGGCCCGACGACCGCGTGCATGCCGCCGCGGATCAGGCTGGGCAGGTGGCGCGCCGACGGGTAGACCGATCCGTCGGGGTCGCGGACCAGCGGGCCCAGCGCACCCGCGTGCGGCCAGCGCGACGCGGCGTCCAGCAGCGCGTCGATGCTGCCCGGGCCCCACTGCACGTCGGGGTTGGCCACGATCACCCAGTCGTCCTCGCGGCCCAGCTGCGCGACGGCGCGATTGATCGCCGTCCCGTAGCCGAGGTTGGCTCCGGTGTGAAACAGCCGCACGTTGGGGTAGCGATTGGCCGCCGCCTGCGGGGTGCCGTCGGTGGAGCCGTTGTCGGCAAGCAGCACGCGCACCTCCCGCTCCGTGGCCAGCGACAGCGAGGCCAAAAAGCGCTCCAGGTGCGGGCCCGGCGAGTAGGTCACCGTCACGACCGGCAGGGCGTCAGTCACGCGTCGAGGGTAACGGTCGATCGGCCGCGGCACCGCTTCCAGAGGCGGCCAGGGCCGCGACAAGCGCAGGGCGCCAGGGCCTCAGCGGCCGCAGCCCGGCCGCCGCGGACTGACCACCGGACAGCGCGGAGTAGCTGGGCCGCGGCGCCGGCCGGGGAAAGTGGTCGGTGCTGACCGGCCGCACCCGCGCCGCGTCGGCGCCGCATTCCTCGAAGACCGCGCGGGCCTGGTCGAAGCGCGAGACCGCGCCCTCGTTGGCGGCGTGCAGGATCGGGCCGGGCACCCGATCGTCGACGATCTGCAGCAGTGCTTCGGCCAGGTCGCCGACGTAGGTCGGGGAGCCGGTCTGGTCGTCGACCACATCCACCGGGCGATCTGAGTCCTCCGCGGCGGCCAGCCGGCGCATGACGGCGACGAAGTCCTTGCCGGTGCCGCCGGTGTAGACCCAGGCGGTGCGGACCACGACCGCCTCGGGCAGCGCCGCCAGGACGGCCTGCTCCCCCGCGGCCTTGCTGCGGGCGTACACACCCTGCGGCGCGGTCCGATCGCTGGGCTCGTACGGTCGGGGCGCCGCGCCGCCGAAGTCCCCGTTGAAGACGTAGTCGGTGGAGACGTGGATCAGCTGGGCGCCGGCCCGCCCGCACGCCCGCGCGATGTGCCCGGGACCGGCTTCGTTGACCGCGAAGGCGCCCGCCTCGTCGGTCTCGGCGCCGTCGACGTCGGTGTAGGCCGCGCAGTTGATCACGACGTCACCGCGCTGCACGATCCGCTCGGCGGCCGCGGGGTCGGTGATGTCGAACTGCGACGACGTCAGCGCCAGGACGTCACGGCCCTGACGTGCTGCCAGCGAGCTCAAATAGCCGCCCAGCTGCCCACCGGCGCCGGCGATCACGATCCTGCCTGACATGGTTCGAGTTTGGCATGACCCGAAAAGCCCCAAGAAATCGCGGGGTAGCGCGGGCCACGCCGCCGTCGGCTACCCGAGAAGCTCATGTGTCGCAAGTAATGTAGTGGGATGCCTGTGCAACGTGTGGTTCGTGTGATTGCCACCGTGCTGACGCTCGCGGTCGTCGTCGGCACCGGGATCGCGTGGAGCAATGTCCGGTCCTTCGAAGACGGCATCTTTCACATGTCGGCGCCCTCGCTGGGCAAGGGCGGTGACGACGGCGCGATCGACATCCTGCTGGTCGGCCTGGACAGCCGCACCGACGCCCACGGCAACCCGCTGTCCCAAGAGGAACTGGACGCGCTGAAGGCCGGCGACGAGGAAGCCACCAACACCGACACGATCATCCTGATCCGGATCCCCAACAACGGGAAGTCGGCGACCGCGATCTCGATCCCGCGCGACTCCTACGTCGCCGCCCCCGGCCTGGGCAAGACCAAGATCAACGGCGTCTACGGCCAGACCCGGGAAGCCAAGCGCGCCGGGCTGGTCAGGGCCGGGGATGCCGCGGCGGACGCGGCCGCCCAGGGCACCGAGGCCGGTCGCGAGGCGCTGATCAAGACGGTCGCCGATCTCACCGGCGTCACCGTCGATCACTACGCCGAGATCGGCCTGCTCGGCTTCTCGCTGATCACCGACGCGCTCGGCGGCGTCGACGTCTGCCTCAAAGAGCCGGTCTTCGAACCGATGTCGGGCGCCGACTTCCCGGCGGGCCCGCAGCGGCTCAGCGGCGCGGAAGCGCTCAGCTTCGTGCGCCAGCGCCACGAACTGCCGCGCGGCGACCTGGACCGGGTGGTGCGCCAGCAGGTGGTGATGGCGTCGCTGGCCCACCGGGTCATCTCCGGTAAGACGTTGTCCAGCCCCACCACGGTGAGGCGCCTGGAAGCCGCCGTGCAGCGGTCGGTGGTGATCTCCGCCGGGTGGGACGTGATGGATTTCGTGCAACAGATGCAGAAGCTGGCCGGCGGCAACGTCGCCTTCGCCACCATCCCGGTGCTCGACGGCGCCGGCTGGAGCGACGACGGCATGCAGAGCGTGGTGCGGGTGGACCCGCACCAGGTGGCCGACTGGGTCGGTGGCCTGCTGCACGAACAGGAGGAGGGCAAGACCGAGGAGATCGCCTACACCCCCGCGAAGACCACCGCCAGCGTCGTCAACGACACCGATATCAACGGGCTGGCCTCGGCCGTGTCAGACGTGTTGAGCGCCAAGGGCTTTGCCACGGGTATGGTGGGCAACAACGATGGCGGGCACGTCAAGGCCAGCCAGGTTCGCGCCGCCAAGAGCGATGACCTGGGGGCAAAGGAGGTCTCCAAGGAATTGGGTGGATTGCCGGTGGTCGCCGACACCTCGCTGGCGCCGGGGGCGGTGCGGGTGGTGCTGGCCAACGACTACAGCGGTCCGGGCTCGGGGCTTTCCGGCACCGAATCGATCATGCCCGCCCGGGTGTCCACGGCCGGCGCGGTGGCCGCCAACCCCGACGTTCCGGCGCCGTCGCCGATCCTGACCGCCGGCTCCGACAAGCCCGAGTGCATCAACTGAGCACGCTGTCCGGGGCCATCCTCGATCCGATGCTGCGGGCCGACCCGGTCGGCCCACGGATCACCTATTACGACGACGCCACCGGCGAGCGCATCGAATTGTCCGGGGTGACGCTGGCGAACTGGGCCGCCAAGACGGGCAACCTGTTGCGCGACGAACTCGGGACCGGCCCGGCCAGCCGGGTCGCGATCCTGCTGCCCGCGCACTGGCAGACGGCGGCGGTGTTGTTCGGGGTGTGGTGGATCGGCGCGGAGGCGGTGCTGGCCGGCGAGGCGGACATCGCACTGTGCACGGCCGAGCGGCTGGGCGAGGCGGACGACGCGGTCGCAGGGGGCGAGGTCGCGGTGTTGTCGCTGGATCCGTTCGGCCGTTCGGCACCCGACCTGCCCATCGGCGTGACCGACTACGCCACCGCGGTGCGGGTGCACGGCGACCAGATCGTTCCCGAACCTCATCCGGGCCCGGCGCTGGGCGGGCGATCGGTCGACGAGGTGCTGGCCGACTGTCAAACCTCCGCGGCGACAAGGGGTTTGACCTCGAGTGACCGGGTTCTTTCCGGTGCGCCGTGGTCGCGGCCCGCCGAGCTGGTGGACGGCCTGCTGGCGATCATGGCCGTCGGCGCCTCGCTGGTGCAGGTGGCCAACGCCGACCCGGCCGCCCACGCGCGCCGAATCGAGAGCGAAAAGGTCACCCGGGTTCTGTAGGCCCCCCGCCGAGCGTGCGTGTCCGTCCGGCGACGCGCCGTCGAGGGCGTACATCTGCACACCCTCGCGCCGGGGTGAGGCCGCGGCGGGGATGCCAGGCGCCGGCCCCAATACATATTGATATCGCAATATTTCGATGTTAACGTCGAGCGAGCATGGGCTAAACGCTGAGACGACGAGAAAGGGTGCGGCAATGGCGGTGTACGGGCTCTTGGCGAAGGCGGCGGGGACGGTCGTCACCGGGCTGGTCGGAGTGACGGCCTACGAGGTGGTGCGCAAGGCCGTGGCCAAGGCGCCGCTGCACGAGACCGCGGTGTCGGCCGCCGAGCTGGGGTTGCGCGGCACCCGCAAGGCCGAGGAGGCCGCCGAGTCGGCGCGGCTGCGGCTCGCCGACGTCATGGCCGAGGCCCGCGAACGTATCGGCGAGGAGGCGCCCACGCCGTCGATCGCCGACACCCACGACCACGAGCACTGATCGCGCCATGGACCTGGCCCTGGTCTCCGACGTTGCAGACGAGGCGCGGGCGCACGACGCTGCGCTGCACGTGGTTTCGGATGCGGCCGGACGCATGCGGGTCTCGGTCGGGTGGGTGCGCGCCGATTCCCGGCGCGCCGTGGCGGTCGAGGAGGCCGTCGCCAAGTGCGAGGGCGTGCGCGTGGTGCACGCCTACCCGCGCACCGGGTCGGTGGTCGTCTGGTATTCGCCCCGGCGCTGCGACCGGGACTCTGTGCTGGCGGCCATCGGCGACGCGGCACACGTCGCCGCCGAGCTGATCCCCGCCCGCGCGCCGCATTCGGAGGAGATCCGCAACGCCGACGTGCTGCGCATGGTCGTCGGCGGCGCGGCGCTGGCCCTGCTCGGGGTGCGCCGCTACGTGTTCGCGCGACCGCCGCTGCTCGGCCCGAGCGGGCGGCTGTTCGCCACCGGCGTCACCGTCTTCACCGGCTACCCCTTCCTGCGCGGCGCGCTGCGCTCGTTGCGCTCGGGCAGGGCCGGGACCGACGCGCTGGTCTCGGCGGCGACCGTGGCGAGCCTGGTGCTGCGGGAGAACGTCGTCGCGCTGACGGTGCTGTGGCTGCTCAACATCGGCGAGTACCTACAGGATCTGACGCTGCGCCGGACGCGGCGGGCCATCTCCGAGCTGCTGCGCGGCAGCCAGGACACGGCGTGGATCCGGCTGACGGGTCCTGCTGGGGCACCCGGGCCCAAAGCCGAGGTGCAGGTGCCGATCGACACCGTGCAGATCGGCGACGACGTGGTGGTGCACGACCACGTCGCGATACCGGTCGACGGCGAGGTGGTCGATGGCGAGGCGGTCGTCAACCAGTCCGCGATCACCGGCGAGAATCTGCCGGTCAGCGTCGTGGTCGGCGCGCAGGTGCACGCCGGGTCGGTGGTGGTGCGCGGGCGCCTGGTGGTGCGGGCCAGCGCGGTCGGCAGCCAGACCACGATCGGGCGCATCATCAGCCGGGTCGAAGAGGCGCAGCACGATCGGGCGCCGATCCAGACCATCGGCGAAAACTTCTCTCGCCGTTTCGTTCCCACCTCCTTCATCGTCTCGGCCATCACGCTGGCGATCACCGGCGACGTCCGCCGGGCGATGACGATGCTGCTGATCGCCTGCCCGTGCGCGGTGGGCCTGGCCACCCCGACGGCGATCAGCGCCGCGATCGGCAACGGCGCGCGCCGCGGCATTTTGATCAAGGGCGGTTCGCATCTCGAGCAGGCCGGCCGGGTGGACGCGGTTGTGTTCGACAAGACCGGAACGCTGACGGTCGGGCGGCCGGTCGTCACCAATATCATTGCACTGCACAAGGATTGGCAACCCGAGCAGGTGCTGGCGTATGCGGCCAGCTCAGAGATCCACTCCCGCCACCCACTGGCCGAGGCGGTGATCCGCTCGACCGAGGAACGCCACATCACCATTCCGCCGCATGAGGAGTGCGAGGTGCTGGTCGGGCTGGGCATGCGGACCTGGGCCGACGGCCGGACCCTGCTGTTGGGCAGCCCCGGGCTGCTGCGCTCCGAAAAGGTCAAGGTGTCCAAGAAGGCGTCGGACTGGGTGGACAAGCTGCGCCGCCAGGCCGAGACGCCACTGCTGCTCGCGGTCGACGGCACGCTGGTGGGGTTGATCAGCCTGCGCGACGAGGTGCGGCCGGAGGCCGCCGAGGTGCTGAAGAAGCTGCGCGCCAATGGTATTCGCCGGATCGTGATGCTCACCGGAGATCACCCGGACATCGCCGAGGTGGTGGCGGGCGAACTCGGGATCGACGAATGGCGCGCCGAGGTGATGCCGGAGGACAAACTCGCGGCGGTGCGCGAACTGCAGGACGAGGGCTTCGTCGTCGGCATGGTCGGCGACGGTATCAACGACGCCCCCGCGCTGGCGGCCGCCGACATCGGGATCGCGATGGGGCTGGCCGGAACCGATGTCGCCGTGGAGACCGCCGACGTGGCACTGGCCAACGACGATCTGCATCGCCTGCTCGACGTGCGGGACCTGGGCGCCCGCGCCGTCGACGTCATCCGGGAGAACTACGGCATGTCCATCGCCGTCAATGCCGCCGGGCTGATCATCGGCGCCGGCGGCGCGCTGTCCCCGGTGCTGGCCGCGATCCTGCACAACGCGTCGTCGGTGGCGGTGGTGGCCAACAGCTCCCGGCTGATCAGGTACCGGCTGGATGCGCCGCGCAACAGCGCGACAAGCGGCGAAGCCGGGCGCCGCGGGTCGCCGCGCGTCATCAACGGCAAGTGAGCGCGTACCGCCCCTTCAGCAGCCGCACTCCTCGCCGCGCCAGGCGCGAACGCCCTGCCACACGGCAACACCCGCGATCGCGAGTCCCACCGCGGGGTCGATCCACCATGCGCTCGACCACAGTGCCGTCACCGCAAGGCCGATCAGCACCCCGGCGGCCTGTGCGCCGCACAGGTAGTTCTGGATTCCCTCGGCCTCGGTGGCTCCCGAGCCCAACCGCGCACCCAGCCGGTAGTTGGCGCGGCCCAGCACCGGCATGAGCAGCAAGGCCAGGGCGGTCAGCCCGATACCGATCACCGACGTCTCGGCGCGGTGTTCACCGGCCAGGTGGTGGATGGATTCGGCGGCGATGTAGGGGGCGGTCAGCCAGAACGACACCGCGACGCCGCGTTGTGCGCGCCGCTCTGCGCTGGCGGAAAAGGTGCGTGCACCGCTGAACCGCCACACCACCACGGCGCTGGCCAGCGCCTCCGACGCGCCACCCAGGGCCCACCCCGTCAGGGCGACGGAGCCGACCGAGAGTCCCTGCCACAGCCCGACGACACCCTCGACGAGCACCACGGCCAGGCTGATCCAGGCCAGCCGGCGCGCCCACTGCGCGCCGCGCCGCCAGTCGGCGTCGTGCCGGGCCGTGCATTCTCGCGCGGTGGCGACCGAAGTGGTCATTGCGCCAGGTTAGCGACCGCGCGGCGGGGTGGGGGCGGCGACACCCGGCCGTGATCGATCCGTGTCGCGCCTCGCCGGCGGCGCCGGCACGGCTACGAGCGGGCCGCGGGTCGCGGCCCGGCGTTGGTAGTTATTGTGGCTAACCAGTAGACCCGAAGGGATTTCCTCGATGGCGCGCACCGACGACGACACCTGGGACCTCGCGACCAGCGTGGGGGCGACCGCCACCATGGTCGCCGCGGGGCGGGCCCGGGCCACCCGGGACGGGCTGATCGACGATCGGTTCGCGGAGCCGCTGGTGCGCGCCGTCGGTGTCGACTTCATGACCCGGTGGGCCGCCGGCGAACTCGACTCGGCCGACGTCGACGTGCCCGGCGCCCCCTGGGGCATGCAACGTATGACCGACATGCTGGCCGCCCGCACCCGGTACATCGATGCGTTCTTCGCCGAGGCGGGGGCCGCCGGTATCCACCAGGTGGTCATCCTGGCCTCCGGTCTGGACGCCCGCGCCTATCGCCTGCCCTGGGCCGCGGGCACCACGGTGTTCGAGATCGACCAGCCGCAGGTCCTCGAATTCAAGGCCGCCACCGTCGCCGAACTCGGCGCACGGCCGACGGCCGAGGTGCGCACCGTTCCGGTCGACCTGCGCCACGACTGGCCCTCGGCACTGCGACAGGCCGGCTTCGACGCCGAGCGGCCCGCCGCCTGGGCCGCCGAGGGACTGGTCGGCTTCCTGCCGCCGCAGGCCCAGGATCGGTTGCTGGACAACATCACCGCGCTGTCCGCCGACGGCAGCCAGTTGGTGGCCGAGGTCTTCGCGAATACGGGCATCAACGGGGACGCGCTGAACGCGGCGAGCGAAAAATGGCGGCGCAACGGCCTCGACATCGCCCTGGGCGACCTCGGCTTCCCCGGCCGGCGCAATGACGTGGCGGCCTATCTGCAGCGGCGGGGCTGGCAACCCGTTCGCACCCCGCTGAATCAGATGCTGGCCAACAACGGGCTGCCGTTGCAATCGACCGACCCGGACGCACCCTTCGCCCAGAACTACTACTGCACCGCGGTGCTGAACACGGCTCGTTAAAGGAGGCAACCACCGTGCCAAACAGCAAGCCCGCCAAGCCGCTTGACGGATTCCGGGTACTCGACTTCACCCAGAACATCGCCGGGCCGATGGCCGGACAGGTGCTGGCCGACCTGGGAGCCGAGGTCATCAAGGTCGAGGCGCCCGCCGGCGAGGCGGCCCGCCACATCACCGCGGTCCTTCCCGGCCGCCCGCCGCTGGCCACCCTGTTCCTGCCCCACAACCGGGGCAAGAAGTCGGTGATGGCGGACCTGCGCAGCGACGAGGCCAAGCAGCAGATCCTGCGGCTGGTCGACACCGCGGACGTTGTGCTGGAAGGGTTTCGGCCCGGGGTGATGGAACGCATGGGCCTGGGCCCCGGCGAGCTGCAATCCCGCAATCCCACACTCATCTACGCGCGCCTGTCCGCCTACGGCGGCAACGGCCCGGAGGGCAGCCGGCCGGGCGTCGACCTGATGGTCGCCGCCGAATCGGGCATGACCACCGGAATGCCCACGCCCAGCGGCAAACCCCAGATCATTCCGTTCCAGCTCGTCGACGCCGCCAGCGGTCACGTGCTGGCCCAGGCGGTGCTGGCCGCGCTGCTCAACCGTGAGCGCCACGGGGTGGCCGACGTCGTGCGGGTCGCCATGTATGACGTCGCGGTCAGCCTGCAGGCCAGTCAGCTGACCATCCACCTGAACAAGCCGGACGCGGAACCCAAACCGAGCGAATCGGCTTCGGCGGCAAAGCCCAAGCGGCGCAAGGGCGTCGGGTTCGCCACCCAGCCATCGGACGCGTTCCGGGCGGCCGACGGGTACCTGGTGATCAGCGCGTACGTGCCCAAGCACTGGGACAAGCTGTGCGAGATCATCGGCCGGCCCGACATGCGCGACGACGAGCGGTTCATCGACCAGCGCGCCCGGGCGCTCAACTATCCGGAGCTGACCGAGGAACTCGAGTCGGCGCTGGCCGCCAAGACCGCCGACGAATGGGTCCGGCTGCTTCAGGAGGGCGGCCTGATGGCCTGCCACGCCTACACCTGGAAGCAGGTGGTCGGCACCGCGCTGTTCGCCGAGAACGAGCTCGCCCTGCCGGTCGGCGACGGTGAGGGCGCGGTCACGGTGATCCGCACTCCCGCACGCTATTCCAGCTTCGACGCTGATGCCACCGACCCTCCCCCGGCCCTCGGGCAGCACACCGACGAGTATCTGGGCGCACCGCAGCCCGCGTCCTGAACCTCACGGCGTCAGCTTGACCACCCGGTTGTTGCCGCGGTCGGCGACGTAGACGCTACGGTCCTTGTCGACCACCACCGCCAAGGGCGTGTTGAGCCCGTTGAACGGCAGGACGGTCGGCGTGTTCGAGCCCGCCGGGAACTTCACCACGTCACTCTTGTCGTGTTCGGTGACGTAGACGGTGCCGCTGTTGTCCACCGCGATGCCCCACGGCACCGAGATGTTTTGAAACGGCAACTCCGCCTGGGTATTTGAATTGGCATCGAGCTTCACGATCCTGTTGTTGTCGGTGTCGGCGACGTAGACGGTGCCCGCGGCGTCGACGGCCACGCCGTCGGGGTTGTTGAGTCCGGAGAACGGCAGCTCGGTCTGCGTCTTGGCTCCCGCCGCCAGCTTCACCACCCTGCTGTTGCCGCGGTCGGCGACGTACACGCTGCCCTGGCTGTCGACCGCGACACCCTCGGGATAGCTCAGACCGGTGAACGGCAGCACCTTCTGGTCGTTGGAGCCCGCGGCCAGACTGACCACCCGGTTGTTGAAGTCGGCGACGTACACCGTGCCCGCACCGTCGACGGCCAGCCCCTGTGGCTGGTAGAGCCCGTGGAACGGCAGCACCGTGGTGGCGTTCGAACCGGCCGACAACTTCACCACCCGGCCGTACATGCCTTCGCTGGTGACGTAGACGTCGCCGGCGCCGTCCAGCGCCACCCCGCCCGGGGAGAGGCGGAAGTCAATGCCGTTGAAGGGCAACACACTTTGACCGGACGCCTGCTCTGGCGGCCCCGAGGACCGCGTGGACAAATAACCGGCGACCGCCACGATGAAAGCGACGAGGGCGACGAGCGCGATGGCGCCGACGATGATCCACTGCCTTCGTTTGCTGTCGATCGGCACAGCGGGCCTCCCGAAGTCGGGCTCGGGCCCGTAGGCGTGGCCGAATGTCGTTGGGGCGGGGCGAATCAGCGACGGGTTATGGCCGGAGCGCTCCGACCAACCGGTACCGCCCGTACTCGACGCCACCGGACCCGCCATGGTCTCCGCGCCGGGCCACGGGGGGCCGGAGTGCGGCTCGCGCTCCGGGCGGTGAGCCGATGCCTCCGCGCGCTGGGCCGCGTTTTCCCCCTCGCGCAGAATCGTGCTGGCCTTCAGCTGCTCGGACGTGGTCAGCGCGTCGTGGGCGGCGGCGGCGAATTCGCCGGCGGTCCGATAACGCTCCTCGGGATTTTTGGCCATGCCCCTGGCGATCACCTGATCCAAGGCGGGCGGAAACGCGCCGGGACGCAACTGGCTGGGCGGAGTGGCCGTCTTCGTCAGATGCGCGGCGACCAACCGTTCGACGGTGTCGGCCCGATATGGCGGCGAACCGGTCAGGCATTCACTCAAAACGCATGCGAGCGAATAGATGTCGGCGCTGTGGGTGACCGTATCGTCGGTGAATCGTTCCGGGGCCATGTAGTAGTACGTGCCGATGGCGGTCCCGACCTGTGTCAGCCCCGGATCGGTCGCGGCCCGCGCGATGCCGAAGTCCGCCAGGTAGGCGAAATCGCTGGGGGTGACCAGAATGTTTCCCGGTGTGACATCGCGGTGCGTCACCCCGGCGGCGTGCGCGGCGTCCAGCGCGGCGGCGACCTGGCGAATGATGGCGATCGCCCGCGGTGGGGCCAGTGGCCCGTCCCGGTACAACAGCGTGCCCAGATTGACGCCGTCGACGAGGCGCATGTCCACATAGAATCGCCCGTCGATCTCGCCGTAGTCGTGGATCGGCACCACATGCGGTTCGGTCAGCCGTCCGGCGATATCGGCCTCGCGCTGCAGGCGGGCACGGAACTCCGAGTTGCCCGAGAACTGCTGCGAGATCAGTTTCAGGGCCACCATGCGGTGCTTGCGGGTGTCCTCGGCCTCGTACACCTCACCCATGCCGCCCTGGCGCAGAAGTCGCACCAGCCGGTAGGGGCCGAACCAGGACCCGGCCCGCGAGGGCGGCCCGCTATCGCTCACCGTCGAGCCTCCTTGGCGTCAGGAAATCGCATTGACCGCGCTCGACAGCTTTGCCGTGAACGAGCTGGGCAGCGGGATGGAACCGTACTGGTCCAGACCGTCCTGGCCCGGACCGATCGCGGCCTGCATGAACGCTTTCACCGCCGTGCCCGTCGCCGCGTCCGGATACTTCGAGCAGACGATTTCATAGGTCGCCAGCACAATGGGGTAGGCGCCCGACTGGGTGGGTTTGTAGAACGACGAGGTGTCGAGCACCAGGTCGTTACCCTGCCCCTTGAAGGTCGCCGCGGCGATCGTCTTCTCGACGGAGTCCGTGGTGATCGGCACCGCGTCCGGACCCGCCGACGTGATGATCGAAGCCATGGTCAGCTGCTTGCCCACCGCGAAGGACCACTCGTTGTAGGTGATCGACCCCTCGGTGTTCTGCAGCAGCGCGGACGTGCCGTTGTTCCCGCTGGCGCCCTGCCCGACGCCGCCGTTGAACGTCTCGTTGGCGCCCTTGCCCCAGGCGCCATCGGACGCGCCGTCGAGGTACTTCTGGAAGTTGGCGGTGGTGCCCGATTTGTCGCTGCGGAAGATGACCGCGATGGGCGTCGACGGCAGGCCCAGGCCCGCGTTGATCGCCTTCAGTGCCGGATCGTCCCACTTGGTGATGGTGCCGTTGAAGATCTTCGCGGCGGTGGGCCCGTCCAGCTTCAGCCCGTTCACCCCGGTGAGGTGATAGGTGACCGCGATCGGCCCGAACACCGTGGGCAGATCCCAGGCCGGCGAACCGCATCGCTGCGCCGCCCGGTCGTTCTGACCGGTGGACGGGTCCAGGGGCACGTCGGACCCGGCGAGATCGGTTTGGTTGTTGAGGAATTGGGTCACGCCGGCGCCGGATCCGTTGGCGTTGTAATCCAGCGTGTAGCCGGGGCAGGCGCGAACGTAGGCGTAGACGAACTGCTCGATGGCGTTTTGCTGCGCGGTCGAGCCGCTGTCTTTCAGCACTTTCTTACCGCCGCAGTCCACCCGCGCCGACGCGGCGCTCGATCCCGACGATGTGTTGTCGCCGCCGCATCCCGCCAGCGTGAGGGCGGCGGCCACCACGCTCAGTGCGACTCCAGATCGAGCGAATCTCACGAAACTCCTTCGATCGTCAACGAAAGTTAACTAATCGCGAATATACAAACCCTTGACAAAGAATAGGAGGTTAACGGCCCGTGACCGCCCGCCGGGCGCAAACACGTAGCATCGGTTGTCAATGCGTCGCGAACAACAGCTACAAGCCGCAGTTGCGGCTCCTGGCGCCGATGATGGCCGCCAGCCCATGCGCGCGGTCGATCTGACTCTGGGGTTCGGCCCCAAGACGGTCCTCGAGCAGGTCAGTCTCGACTTCCCCGCCCGCTCGGTCACCACCCTGCTGGGTCCTACCGGCTCGGGTAAGACCACCTTCCTGCGCACCCTGAACAGGATGAACGACAAGGTCTCCGGTTTCCGGCACAGCGGTGATGTCCTGTTGGGCGGGCGCACCATCTTCTCCGACCGCGACCTGATGGAGTTTCGCCGCAGCGTCGGCATGCTGTTCCAGCGTCCCAATCCGTTCCCGATGTCGATCATGGACAACGTGGTGGCCGGTGTGCGAGCGCACAAAATGGCGCCGCGCAAGGAATTCAAAAACGTCGCCGAGGCGCGGCTCACCGAGGTCGGCCTGTGGGACGCGGTCAAGGACCGGCTCGGTGATTCCCCGTTCCGGCTCTCCGGTGGCCAGCAGCAGCTGCTGTGCCTGGCGCGCGCGCTCGCGGTCAACCCGGCGGTGCTCCTACTCGACGAGCCCACTTCCTCGCTGGACCCGACCACGACCGAAAAGATCGAGGGGCTCATCCGCTCACTTGCCGACCGGCTGACCGTGATCATGGTCACCCACGACCTCGCCCAGGCCGCCCGCACCGGCGACCGGACCGCCTTCTTTTTCGAGGGCAGGCTGGTCGAGGAGGGGCCGACCGAGCAGCTGTTCCTGTCGCCCAAGCATGAGGAGACCGTCCGCTACTTCGCGCCGTTCCGGCCAACCCAGGGCTCGGATCAAGGCTCCTCGCACAGGGCCGGGGTCACGGAAAGTCGATAGCGGGAAAGGGTCTCGCAGGGGAAGAGGAAGCGAGGACGTGAGGGCTCGTCTGGGTACGCTGCTGGGCCTGGTGGCCATTGTTCCGCCGGCCCTCGGGATCGCCGCGTGCGGTTCGCACGCCGAGACCCCCAGGGGGGGCGCGCCGAACACCGGGCTGAGCGCCGGCAGCGTCGCCGCCGCCCCGGCGACGTCCACCGTCGAACTGTCGGAGACCGGCAGCACGCTGCTCTACCCGTTGTTCAGCGAGTGGGGCGCCGCCTATCGCGCGAAGTACCCGAACGTCACCATCACCACCCAGGGCAGCGGCTCGGGCGCCGGGATCTCCCAGGTCGCGGCCGGGGCCGTCATCATCGGCGCCTCCGACGCCTACCTGTCCGAGGGCGACATGGCCGCGCACCGGGGGCTGATGAACATCGCGCTGGCCATTTCGGCGCAGCAGGTCAACTACAACCTGCCGGGTGTCCATCAGCACCTCAAGCTCAACGGCAAGGTGCTGGCCGCCATGTACCGGGGCGCGATAAAAACCTGGAACGACCCACAGATCGCGGGCATCAACCCCGGCCTGCAGCTCCCGGATACCCCGGTGGTTCCGCTGCACCGCTCCGACGGGTCCGGCAGCACGTTTCAGTTCACCCAGTACCTGTCCCAGCAGGAACCCGACGGCTGGGGCCACTCGCCCGGCTTCGGCACCACGGTCGAGTTCCCCGCGGTGCCAGGCGCACTCGGCGAGAACGGCGACGGCGCCATGGTGACGGGCTGCGCCGCGAACCCCGGCTGCGTGGCCTACACCAGCATCGGCTCGCTCGACGAGGCCGACCAGCACGGGCTCGGTCAGGCCAAGCTGGGCAACGCCTCCGGCAAGTACCTGCTGCCCACGGCCAACAACGTTGTGGCCGCGGCCTCCGGCTTCGCCTCGAAAACCCCGGCGAACCAGGCGATCTCGCTGATCAACGGCCCCGCCCCCGACGGGTACCCGGTCGTCAACTACGAGTACGCCATCGTCAACAGCAGCCAGAAGGACGCCGCCACCGCCCAGACGCTGCAGGCCTTCCTGCACTGGGCGATCACCGACGGCAACAACGCCTCCTTCCTGGACAAGCTTCACTTCCAGCCGCTGCCGGAACCGGTGGTGACGTTGTCGGACACCCAGATCGCGAAGATCAGCGGATGAGCACAGTAACGCAATGAAAGGGAGAAGACCGTGAAAGTTCGTTTGAGTAGGTTGCTGGCGGCGGCCGCGGCGGCACCATTGGTGTTGGTCCTCGTCGTCGGCATGGCCGCGTGTGGTTCGAACTCGCAGAGCGGTTCGCCGAATCCGGGTGGCGGCGGCGGCCCGGTCGCAACGACGCCGGCGTCATCGCCGGTGACGTTGTCGGAGACCGGCAGCACGCTGCTGTACCCGCTGTTCAACCTGTGGGGCCCGGCCTATCACGACAAGTACTCGAACGTCACGATCACCACCCAGGGCACGGGCTCGGGCACCGGGATCTCCCAGGCGGCGGCCGGGGCGGTCAACATCGGCGCCTCCGACGCCTACCTGTCCGAGGGCGACATGGCCGCGCACAAGGGGCTGATGAACATCGCGCTGGCCATTTCGGCACAGCAGGTCAACTACAACCTTCCCGGTGTCACCGAGCACATCAAGCTGAACGGCAAGGTGCTGGCCGCCATGTACCACGGCACCGTCAAAACCTGGAACGACCCGCAGATCGCCGGGCTCAATCCCGGGGTGAATCTGCCTGCCACACCGGTGGTTCCGCTGCACCGCTCCGACGGGTCCGGTGACACCTTCCTGTTCACCCAATACCTGTCCAAGCAGGACCCCGACGGCTGGGGCCACTCGCCCGGCTTCGGCACCACCGTCGACTTCCCGGCGGTGCCCGGCGCGCTCGGCGAGAACGGCAACGGCGGCATGGTGACCGGCTGCGCGGACACCCCGGGCTGCGTGGCCTACATCGGCATCAGCTTCCTCGACCAGGCCCAGGGCAAGGGGCTCGGCGAGGCGCAACTGGCCAACGCCTCCGACAAGTACCTGCTGCCCGACGCCAAGAGCATCCAGGCCGCGGCTGCCGGCTTCGCAACGAAAACCCCGGCGAACCAGGCGATCTCGCTGATCAACGGCCCGGCCGCGGACGGGTACCCGATCGTCAACTACGAGTACGCCATCGTCAACAGCAGCCAGAAGGACTCCGCCACCGCCCAGACGCTGCAGGCCTTCCTGCACTGGGCGATCACCGACGGCAACAACGCCTCCTTCCTGGACAAGGTTCACTTCCAGCCGCTGCCGGCCGAGGTCGCGAAGTCGTCGGACGCCCAGATCGCCAAGATCAGCGGCCAGTAGGGATTTGGTGACCGACTTCACGGCGGGGAACGCGCTGGAGCGGATCCGCGGCGCGCGCCGCCCGGGCCTGGCCATCCGTTCCCTGGGTGCGGTGGGTGCGGTGGTTCCGCTGCTCGCGCTCGTGTTCGTGCTCGCGACCCTGCTCCTCGAGGCGCTGCCCGCGATCAGGGTCAACGGGCTGCACTTTTTCACCGCCACCGACTGGAACCCCGGCAACACCTATGGCGACGCCGTGGTCACCCGAGGCGTCCGACATCCGGCCGGCGCCTACTACGGGGCGTTGCCGCTGATCGTCGGGACCCTGGCGACGTCGGCGATCGCCCTGATCATCGGGGTGCCGGTGTCGATCGGTGCGGCGTTGGTGATCGCGGAGCGGTTGCCGAAGCGTCTCGCGTCGGCCGTCGGAATGGTGCTCGAATTGCTCGCGGGCATCCCCAGTGTCATCGTCGGCCTATGGGGCGCAATGACATTCGGGCCGTTCATCGCGCACAACGTGGCCCCGGTGATCGCCCGCAACGCCCCCGACGTGCCGGTGCTCGACTACTTCCGCGGCAACACCGGTAACGGGGAGGGCTTGTTGGTGTCCGGCCTGGTGCTGGCGGTGATGGTGATTCCCATCATCGCCAGCACCACCCGCGACCTGATCCGGCAGGTGCCGGTGCTGCCGCGCGAGGGTGCCGTCGCGCTGGGGATGACCGACTGGGAGTGCGCGCGACGGGTCACCCTGCCGTGGGTGTCCAGCGGGATCGTCGGCGCCGTGGTGCTCGGGCTCGGGCGCGCGCTGGGCGAGACGATGGCCGTCGCCATGGTGTCGGGCGCGGTGCTGGGCGCGATGCCCACCAACATCTACTCGACGATGACCACCATCGCCGCCACCGTTGTGTCGCAATTGGATTCGGCGATGACCGACTTCACCGACTTCGCCGTGAAGACCCTCGCCGAGGTCTCCCTGGTGCTGATGGTGATCACGTTGCTGACGAACGTGGCGGCCCGCGCCATGGTGCGCCGGGTGTCGGGTACCGCACTGCCGGTGGGACGAGGGGTCTGACGTGGTCGGTACCCGACGCAAGGTCGTCAACGCGCTGTTCTGGGCCGCCTGCGCGTGCTGCTTGGCGGTGGTGGTCGTGCCGACGCTGTGGATGCTGATCGAGGTCGTCGGCCGCGCGTTGCCGGTGTTCACCTGGAGCGTGCTGGTGACCGACACCCGCGGCAATGGCGGCGGCCTGCGCAACGCCATCATCGGCACGGTGGTCGTCGGTGTCGGCGTCCTGCTGGTCGGGGGCTCGGTCAGCGTGCTGACGGGAATCTATCTCTCCGAATTCGCCGGCGGCAGAACGCGTTCCATTCTGCGGGGTGCCTACGAAATACTGTCCGGCATCCCGTCGATCGTGCTCGGGTACGTCGGCTACCTGGCGCTGGTGGTGAAGTTCGGATGGGGGTTTTCCCTGGCGGCCGGGGTGCTGACGCTCTCGGCGATGAGCATTCCGTACATCGCCAAGGCCACCGAGTCCGCGCTTGCTCAGGTGCCCACGTCCTACCGGGAGGGGGCCGAAGCGCTCGGGCTACCGCTCGGTTGGACCCTGCGCAAGATCGTGCTCAAGTCGGCGATCCCCGGAATCGTCACCGGTCTGCTGGTGGCGCTCGCGCTGGCGGTCGGCGAGACGGCGCCCATGTTGTACACGGCGGGCTGGTCGAATTCCGCGCCGAGCGGCAAGCTCACCGGCTCACCGGTCGGCTACCTGACCTACCCGATCTGGACGTTCTACAACCTGCCGTCGAAGGCGGCTCGCGACCTGTCCTACGACGCGGCGTTCCTGCTGATCGTGTTCGTGTTCGTGCTGATCCTCCTCGGACGGCTGATCACCTGGTTCGCGCGGCGTCACTCGGAATCGGCGTAACCCATTTCAGCGTGGGCCGTTCAGGCGGTCGGCAGCCGCACCACCTGAACGAAGAACTCGTCGATCTGCCGGACCGCCTTCATGAACTGGTCCAGGTCAACGGGTTTGGTGACGTAGGCGTTGGCGTGCAGCTTGTAGCTCTTCAGGATGTCCTCCTCCGCCGAGGAGGTGGTGAGCACGACGACCGGGATTTGGGCCAGCGCGGGGTCGGACTTGATCTTCTCCAGCAGCTGGCGGCCGTCGTATTTGGGCAGGTTCAGATCGAGCAGGATCAAGTCGGGCCGCGGCGCGTCGGCGAACTCACCACGCCGGTAGAGGTAGTTGAGGCCCTCCTCCCCATCGTGCGCGACGTGCAGCCTGTTCTTGAGCTTGTTGTGCTCGAACGCTTCTCGCGTGATGAGCTCGTCTCCCGGGTCGTCTTCGACGAGCAGGATATCGATCGCTCTACCCTCGGCCGTGGTCACTGATGCGCTCCTTCCAAAGCGACTGGGTCTTCTTCCTCGACGGGTCCGGGAACGGGCAGCGTGAATTCGAATCGGGTGCCCTCGGTGTAGGACGTGTCGATGCGCACGGTGCCGCCGTGGTGCTCGACGATCTTCTTGACCAGCGCAAGACCGACACCGGTTCCGGCGTACACCTCCCGCCCGTGCAGCCGTTGAAAGATGACGAAGACCTTGTCGGAGAATTCCTCCGGGATGCCGATGCCGTTGTCCGACACGCTCAGCATCCATTCGCCGTCGTGGGTGCCGGTGCCGGGTGCGCATTCGATGACGACGCGGGGCGGACGATCCTTGTGCCGGAACTTGATCGCGTTGCCGATGAGGTTCTGCCACAGCATCGTCAGCAGCATCGGGTCCCCGACGATCTGCGGGAGCGGCTCCGCCGGCCGCTCGACCTCGGCGTCGGTTTCCTCGATCGCCACCGCCAGGTTGGCCAGGCCGGCGTCGAGCGTCGCGTCGAGCGCCACCTCGGTTTCCGTGGTGCCCAGCCGGCCGACTCGGGAGAAGGTGAGCAGGTCGTTGATCAGCGCCTGCATGCGTTTGGCGCCGTCGACGGCGAAGCCGATGTATTCGATGCCCCGCTCGTCGAGCTTGTCGCCGTACCGCTTCTCCAGCAGCTGGCAGAAGGAGGCGACCTTGCGCAGCGGCTCCTGCAGATCATGGGAGGCGACGTAGGCGAACTGCTCGAGTTCGGTGTTGGAACGGCGCAATTCCGCGGTCTGCTCATCCAGCTGCGCTTGGGACGAACGTGACACGTCGAGCTCGTCGACCATGCGCTTGCGCATGCTCTCCACGTCGATGGCCATGTTCCGAATGTCCTTGGGCCGCTGGGGCGCCGAGATGGTTTCGGTGAAATTACCCTGGGCGATTCGGCGGCAGACCGCGGCCAGATTTGCGATCGGCCGCGTGATCGCCGCGCGGCTCAGCAACCCCAGCACCACGGCCGCCCCTATGACGATCAGCACCATCGAGCCCAGCACCCAGTCGCGCCAGCCGTTGATCTCGTCGAGCTCGTCGACGGCGCTGGTCGCCGCGTCCGCCAGGTGCGTGTTCTGCGCATCGAAAAGCACTCGTAGACGGTCGAATTTGGCCTTGCCGAGGTCGGCCATCGACGTGCTGACGACGCTGGGAACTTTGGGGGTCACACCCGCGATGACCGGTTCGGCATAGCTCGTCCGCCAGTCGGCGGCCGCCGCTTCGACCGCGTCCAGATCGGCCATCAATGCCGCGCGCTCCCCCACAAGTCGCCGAATCTCGTCGGCCGCCGCCTGTTCGGCGCGTTGCCCGTCGTAATACGGCGCGAGGAACTGCCGGTCGGCGGAGATCAGGTACCCACGCACACCCGTTTCCTGGTCCCGCAAGGCCGCCTGCAGGTGGGTCGCCGCGACGCGCGCGGGCTGTATGTCGCCACCCACCTCGCGCGACACCTGGTCGGTGCGATTCAGCAGCACCGCGCCGACCAGCGCCCCGAGTAGCACCGTCGCGCCCATGATCCACAGGACGAGGGCCAGCCATCCCCGCACGGTGAGCTGCGCGAGCCGAACGGGACCCGGTGCCGTCACGTCGTGGTCCTCTCGATGCGGAGCACGGCGATGTCGTCGGTGAGGCCCCCGCGCGGCTCGGCGAGTTCCTGGGCGCCGTCGATGAGCGCGTCGACGAACGCCGGGCCGGGCCGGTTCGCGTGCGAGCGGGCCAGTTCGAGCAGGCCGTCCTCGCCGAGCCGTTCGGTTCCGTGCCCGGAATATCCCTCGTAGAGCCCGTCGGTCAGCAACAGCAACCCGTGCCCCGCGGGTAGCGCAAGCTCGTGGCGCGGCCAGTCGTCGGCGTGCAGGCCCAGCGCCGGGCCGCCCGGCGGCTCGAGCCATTCGACCGCGCCCCCGCCCTGCAGCAACATTCCCGGATGCCCGGCACGGATGACGCTGACCCGCGGGCTGTCCGGCGAGATCTCGAGGCCGAGCACGGTCGCGAAAATCCCGGTGCCGGTTCGTTCCGAATGCAACACCCGCTCCAGCTGCCGCATCAGTTCGACGCCGTGCACGCCGGCGAAGGTGAGCGCCCGAAACGCGATCCGCAGCGCCGCGCCCAGCGCCGCCTCATGCGGGCCGTGCCCGGCGACGTCACCGATCAGGACGTGCACGATCCGGTCGGGCGTCTGGACGACGTCGTAGAAGTCACCGCAGAGCAAGGCGTCTTCGCGGCTCGGCCGGTACCGGGCGACGATGTCGACGCCCGGGCTGTCCAGCAGCAGCGGGGACGGCAGCAGACCGCGTTCCAGCAGCGCGTTCTCGCGGGCCCGCAGCTGCGTCGCGCGCAAATCGGCGGAGATGAGCTCGGCGCGCTTGCGCTCGATCGCGTACAGCAGCGCGCGGCGCAGCATCTCCGGCTCGACCCGGCCCTTGACCAGGTAGTCCTGGGCTCCGGCGGCGACCGCCGACGCCCCGAAGTACTCGTCGTTCAGCCCGGTCAGCACGACGATCGGGACGGTGGGGTCGAGCTTGGCGATGCGGTTCAACGCGTCCATCCCGCTGGCGTCGGGCAGGTGCAAATCCAGCAGCACGCACCCGGGACGGGCGGATTCCAGCTCGCGCTCCGCGTCCGCCATCGACTTGGCCCACACCACGCGGATGTCGGTGACCGCGTCGGTGATCAGGTCTTCGACGAGAACCGCGTCGGCGCGGTCGTCCTCGACCAACAGCAACGACATCGGCTTCAGCGGCTGCCGCTGCGCGGCCGGCATGACCGGAGCACGCGCCGGAATCAATTCCCGGCCATCCGTGGACGGGTGTGGGAAGTCACGTTCTGCACTGCAGACCCCCTGGCCGCGATAAGACCATTGCTCGGTGGCGCTGGCCGGAAGCGCTAGCCGGTGACTGTTTACCGGCTGTCGGCTTGGACTTCACGCGCCGTGGCGATCCTATGCGGTGCGGCCGGCGTTTTCCCAACAACCCCGCGGATCGATCAGCGCAGCAGCGCGCGCGACATCACCACGCGCTGAATCTGATTGGTGCCCTCGTAGATCTGGGTGATCTTGGCGTCACGCATCATCCGCTCGACGGGGAAATCGACGGTGTAGCCGGCGCCACCGAAGAGTTGCACCGCGTCCGTGGTGACCTCCATCGCGACGTCGGAGGCCAGGCACTTCGAGGCCGCGGAGATGAAACCCAAGTGGGATTCACCGCGTTCGGCGCGGGCGGCGGCGTGGTAGACCATCAGGCGGGCGGATTCCACCTTCATCGCCATGTCGGCGAGCATGAACTGCACCCCCTGGTTGTCGCTGACCGGACGGCCGAACTGCTTGCGGTCCTTGGTGTAGGCGATG
Organism: Mycobacterium sp.; assembly: GCF_025933915.1. GTDB lineage: Bacteria > Actinomycetota > Actinomycetes > Mycobacteriales > Mycobacteriaceae > Mycobacterium. The sequence goes on along the minus strand of NZ_JAICZA010000023.1, from coordinate 5,846 downwards.
GCGGCGTCCAGCGCGCCCTGCGCGATGCCGACCGCCTGGGCGCCGATGGTGGGCCGGGTGTGGTCCAGCGTCGCCAGCGCGGTCTTGAAGCCGGTCCCCGGCTCGCCGATGATCCGATCGCCCGGAATCCGGCAGTTCTCGAAATACAGCTCCGTGGTCGGCGAGCCCTTGATGCCGAGTTTGCGCTCCTTGGGCCCGACGGTGAAACCCTCGTCGTCTTTGTGCACCATGAACGACGAAATGCCGTTGGCGCCCTTGTCCGGATCGGTCACGGCCATCACCGCGTACCAGCTCGACTTCCCGCCGTTGGTGATCCAGCATTTGGCGCCGTTGAGAATCCAGTCGTCGCCGTCGGCCTTGGCCCGCGTCCGCATCGAGGCCGCGTCGCTGCCGGCCTCGCGCTCGCTCAACGCATAGGACGCCATCGCCGAACCGTCCGCGATCGAGGGCAGCACCTGATTTTTCAGCTCGTCGGAGCCGCGCAGGATCAGCCCCATCGTCCCCAGCTTGTTGACCGCGGGAATCAGCGACGCCGACGCGTCGACGCGGGCGACCTCTTCGATGACGATGCACGCCGCCACGGAGTCGGCGCCCTGCCCGCCGTACTCCTCGGGCACGTGCACGGCGTTGAACCCGGAGGCGATCAGTGCCTCGAGCGCCTCTTGCGGGAAGCGGGCATTCTCGTCGACGTCGGCGGCGTGCGGCGCGATCTCCTTCTCCGCCAACGCCCGGATCGCTACCCGCAATTCGGTGTGTTCCTCAGGCAACTGGAACAAATCAAAGGTGGGGTTTCCGGCCCATCCAGCCATCTCGGCCTCCTCTTAAGCTCTGCCGCACTGCCCGGCGCCTCGGCGGGCACGCCCGCCCGGTCGCCAAGCTACTCGCCGGTAACTTTACCCTGACGTTGTTGCAGCGCCTCATCCTTGGCCCGCACGCTGGCGGCCAACTGCTCCTGGAAGTCGACGATCCGCGCCCGCAGCGCCGGGTCGGACGATCCGAGAATGCGCACGGCGAGGAGGCCCGCGTTGCGGGCGCCGCCGATGGAGACCGTGGCCACCGGCACCCCGGCCGGCATCTGCACGATCGACAGCAACGAGTCCAGGCCATCGAGGCGCTCCAGCGGCACCGGCACGCCGATCACCGGCAGCGGCGTCGCGGACGCGACCATCCCGGGCAGGTGGGCCGCGCCGCCGGCCCCGGCGATGATCACCTCGATGCCGCGCTCGGCCGCGCCGCGGGCGTAGTCGAACATCACGCCGGGCGTGCGATGCGCCGAGACCACCCGGACCTCGGCCGGTACGTCGAACTCGGCCAGCGCGGCCGCGGCGTCGGCCATCACCGACCAGTCGCTGTCGCTGCCCATGATCACACCGACCCGAGCCCGTTCAGACGTGGTCATCTCCGCCGCTCCTGTTCATCGTCGCCGGCAGTCCATCGACGCCGCTCCTCGCTTCTTTCCGATCGCGCTGCCCTGTTCATCGTCGCCGGCGTGTGGATCCCATCCGTCCGTCCACTGCCCGTGTGACAACCAATGTGCCGCCAGCCCGGCGCGTTCCCGCAGCTTCACTACGTCCATCGGGTCTGTCGCCCCGGAGCCGACGAAATTGATGTGACCGACCTTGCGGCCGGGGCGTTCCTGTTTGCCGTACAGGTGCACGCGCGCGTCGGGCATCCGGGCGAACAGGTGGTGCAGCCGCTCGTCAAGGCTCATCTCCGGCGGCGTCCCGGCGCCCAGCACGTTGGCCATCACGGTCACCGGCGCGAGGGCGTCGGTGTCACCGAGCGGATAGTCCAGCACCGCGCGCAAATGCTGTTCGAACTGACTGGTGCGCGACCCGTCCATGGTCCAGTGCCCGGAGTTGTGCGGGCGCATCGCCAGCTCGTTGACGAGCAGCGCCCCATCCACAGTCTCGAACAGCTCGACCGCAAGCACGCCGACCACCCCGAGTTCGCCGGCCAGTCGCAACGCCAGCTGCTGCGCGTCGGCGGCGGGGCCGTCGGGCAGGTCCGGGGCGGGGGCGATCACCTGCACGCAGATCCCGTCTCGCTGCACGGTCTCGACGACCGGCCACGCCGCGCCCTGGCCGAACGGCGACCGCGCCACCAGGGCCGACAGTTCGCGGCGCAGGTTCACCTGCTCCTCGGCCATCACCGGCACCCCATCGGCCAGGAACGCGGCCGCGATCTCGCGGGCGTGCGAAGGGTCGCGGGCCATCCGCACCCCACGCCCGTCGTAACCCCCGCGGACCGCTTTCACGACCACGGGGCCGGCGATACGCCGCGCGAAGGCATCGAGTTCGTCGACGCTTCGGATCTCGGCATAGCGGGGCACCGGGACGCCGAGGTCCTCCAGCCGCCGCCGCATCACGAGCTTGTCCTGGGCGTGCACCAGCGCCTGCGGCGCCGGCGCCACGTTGACGCCCTCGGCGACCAGCTTGTCCAGCAGCTCGGTCGGGACGTGCTCGTGGTCGAAGGTCAGCACGTCGGCGCCGGCCGCCACCCGGCGCAGGTCTTCGAGATCGGTGTGCGAACCGATCACCACGTCGGGACTGACCTGCGCGGCCGATTCGTCGGCGGCGGTGGCCAGCACCCGCAACGTCTGGCCCAGGGCGATCGCCGCCTGGTGGGTCATCCGCGCCAGCTGACCGCCACCGACCATCGCGACGACGGGGGTGACCCGGGGAACGGCTCGGGCGGCCGCGGGGGCCGTCCCAGGCGGGGCTGCGCCCGGCGGGCGTGTACTCGGCACGGCCATCATGGTGTCACGGCTTCACAAACCGGCGCCAAAGACGTGTTGACCGGGGCCGACATCGAATTGTTATGTACGATTTTGCGTCGAATTTGTGTCCGTCCGTACACTGACGTGTTGTGTCCTTCGCCGAAGCCACGATCGCGCGTCTACCAAGGGTTTTGCAGCCCTATTTGCTACGCCATCACGAACTGATCAAATTCGCCATTGTCGGCGGCACCACGTTCGTCATCGACTCGGCGATTTTCTACACGCTCAAGCTGACAATTCTTGAACCCAAACCGGTGACCGCGAAGGTGATCGCCGGCATCGTGGCGGTCATCGCGTCCTACGTGCTGAACCGGGAATGGAGTTTCCGCAACCGTGGCGGGCGCGAGCGCCACCACGAGGCGCTGCTGTTCTTCGCGTTCAGCGGCGTGGGGGTGCTGCTTTCCATGGCGCCGCTGTGGTTCTCCAGCTACGTGTTGCAGCTGCGCCAGCCGATGGTGTCGCTGACGGTGGAAAACGTCGCCGACTTCATCTCGGCCTACCTCATCGGAAACCTGCTGCAGATGGCGTTCCGCTTCTGGGCGTTCCGGCGCTGGGTCTTTCCCGACCAGTTCGACCGCACCCCCGACCTGGCCCTGGAATCCGCCCTCACCGCCGGCGGTATCGCCGAGGTCTTCGAGGACGAGATCGAGGGCGGGAACGTCACCCTGCTGCGCGCCTGGCGCAACCGGGCCGGCCGCCTGGGTCAGCTGGGCGATTCCTCGGAACCCAGGGTGTCGAAGACTTCGTGATACAGCAGCGCGTGCACCTCGCGCAGCCGCGGAATGTCGTAGAACTCCAACGGATCTTGTGACGCCGATTCGATGACCAGCGTGCCGGTACGAAACATTCGCTCGATGATCCGGTCGCGGAATTCCACGCTGTTGATCCGGGCCAGCGGAATATCGATTCCGGTGCGGGTGGCCACCCCGTGCCGAAACATCACCCGCCGGTTGGTCACCACGAAATGGGTGGTCAGCCAGCTTGCGAAGGGCCACAGCGTCAGCCAGCCCACGATCACCAGCCAGATCCCCCAGATCACGCCGTGGATGATGTTCTTGGCGAGCTGATCCCACTGCGTGGAGTTGAGGTAACCGGAGCCGAACGCCGCCAGCCCGGTTGTCAGGATCAGAACCAACGCCGGCCAGATCAGCCGCTTCCAGTGCGGGTGGCGGTGCACGATGACGTGCTCGCCGGCGGCCAGCACATTGTCCGGGTAGCCCATGCCCGCCGACTTTAGCTGCGATCACCACTAGCGCACATGCACCACATCGCCGGCCGCGACCACGGAGCTCTGCCCGCCGCTTTCCAGACAAAGCCGGCCCTGGTCGTCGATGCCGCTCGCGGTCCCGTCGATGTGCTTGCCGCCGGGCAGGTGCGCGCGCACCCGGGCGCCGATGGTCAGGCTGCGCTCCCGGTAGTCGGCGGCCAGCGCCCAGTCGGCCCCCCGCGCGGCCCGCCAGGCCACGAGGCGCCGTCCGAGCTCGGCCAATAGCGCGGATACCAGCCGGGTGCGGTCGGGTGCGGGGACGCCGAGATCGAGCAGCGACGTCGCGCCGGGGCCGTCGATCTCGTCGGCGGACTGAGTCACGTTGAGCCCCAAGCCGATCACCACGACCGGCTTCGCCACCTCGGCGAGAATTCCGGCCAGCTTGCCCGGCGAATCCGCCGGCCCGGCCAGCACGTCGTTGGGCCACTTGAGGCCCACCCGGACCCCGGCACCTTCCAGCAGCGGCGCGACCGCGTCGACCACCGCCACCCCCGTGGCCAGCGGTAGCCAGCCCCACCCGGTGCTCGGGACGTCGACCACGCTGACACCGACCGACATCGTGATCTGGGCTCGCGGGGTGGCCGACCAGCCGCGGCCGTGCCGCCCGCGACCGGCGGTCTGGTGCTCGGCGATCAGCACGGCCCCGGCCACGTCGGTCCCCGACGCCGCGCGCGCCAGCAGGTCGGCGTTGGTGGAGCCGGTCTGTTCGACGACGTCGAGCTGGCGCCAGCCCAGCCCGGTGCCGATCAACTCGGCGCGCAGCGCGGCGGCGTCCAGGGGTGCTCGAAGTTGATCTCGGTCTGTCACCGCACCCAGCCTAGAACGCGTTGCCCCTCAACGGGACCGGCCGAGCATGTCCATCACCGCCAAATGGCTGAACAGCATGCTGGTCCCGATCGGGTTGCCCCCGCCGGGATACGCGGTGCCGCTGGGCGCGGCCATCGTGTTGCCCGCCGCGTAGAGGCCTGGAATGGGATCCCCGGACGTGTCGAGCACCCGCGCCGCGGCGTCGGTGCGCAGGCCGCCCTTGGTGCCCAGATCCGAGATGCCGAACGCCGCGGCGTGGTACGGCGGTGAGTCGATGGGCACCAGCGGTGACGCGCCCGCCGAGAAGGCGCGATCGAACGCCTCGTCGCCGCGGCCGAAGTCCGCGTCGACGCCGGTGGCGGCGAAACCGTTGAACCGCGCCACCGTTGCCGCCAGCCGCTCACCCGGGACCCCGATCTTGTCGGCGAGTTCCTCGAGGGTGTCCGCGGAATGCCACAGGCCGGCGGCGACGTACTTCTCGGTCTCGACGATGGAGACGTTGGCCGCCTGGACCGGCGGCACCTCGCCCTCCTTGTCGTCGTAGATCATCCAGTACGGCAACGTGATTGAGCCGCCTTGGAGCTGCGCGATGATCTCGCGGCCGGCCCGGTCGTAGGCCCGGGACTCGTTGACGAACCGGTTGCCGTCCTGGTTGACGAAGATGCCGCCGGTGAACCACAGCGCGAACGCGGACCGGCCGTCGGGGTGGGTCATGCCCGGTGACCACCACGCCTGATCCAGCAGGTCGGTGTCCGCGCCCGCGGCGATGCCGGCCTGCAACGCCAGGCCGCGACTTCCCGGGCCGCCCATGGTGTCTCGCGCGGTACCCGGCACCCCGTACGCGCGGCGCAACTCGTCGTTGCCTTCGAAGCCGCCGGCGGCCAGCAGCACGCCCAGGCGGGTGCGGATGGCGCGGCGCTCACCGCCGGTCTCGACGATCGCGCCGGTGACCCGACCGCCGGAGAGCACGAGTTCGACCAGGGCGGTGTCGCG
>NZ_JAICZA010000258.1 GCF_025933915.1 Mycobacterium sp. | reverse complement strand
GGCGATGTTCAGGTCCTCGATCAGGGTCCGCCACGACACCCCGTCGACGGCCAGGTGGTGGATGATCAACGCCAATTGGTGTGTGGCACTTGCCCATACCGCGTTCACCATGACGCCGTCGGCCACGTTAAGCCGGGAGCGGGCCGCGACCAGCTCCGCGTCGGACAACGCCTCGACCGTCTTCAGGCAGTCGCCGGCCTGCACCGAGCCGGCCTCGGGCGCCTCGAGCGACCAGCCGCCGGCGCCGTCGTCCTGCACACGCAGCCGCAACATGGGGTGGCGATCCAGCAAGGCCTGCAGCACCACCGCCACGTCGTCGGCGCTCACACCCGCGGGGGCCGCCAACACCATGGCCTGGTTGAATTCGTCGATCGGGCCGTCGATGGTCTGCAGCCACCGCATGATCGGGGTGGCCACCACCTCCCCGATCCCCTCGTCGGCGGCGCCGAGCTCGCCGTCGACGGCCACCTCGGACACCCGCGCCAGGCGGGCCACCGTCTGCTCGACGAAGACATCGCGGGGCCGGCAGATCACGCCGGCCGCCCGCGCACGGGACACCACCTGCATCGACAGGATGCTGTCCCCGCCCAGGTCGAAGAACGAGTCGTCGACACCGACGCGCTCCACCCCCAGCACCTGGGCGTAGATGTCGGCCAGGATCTCCTCGATCGCGTCGGCCGGGGCCCGATACTCGCTCGCGGTGTATTCCGGCGAGGGCAGGGCGCGCTTGTCGAGCTTGCCGTTGCCGGTCAACGGCAAGGTGTCGAGCACCATCACCGCGGTCGGCACCATGTAGGGCGGGAGCCGGTCGGCCAGCTGGGCGCGCAGCGCCGCCGGGTCGGCGGTTCCGGTGATGTAGCCGACGAGGCGCTTGTCGCCGGGGCGGTCCTCGCGGGCGACCACCGCGGCCTGGTCCACTCCGTCCAGGCCGGCCAGAATCGCCTGGATCTCACCGAGTTCGATGCGATAGCCGCGGATCTTGACCTGCTCGTCGGCGCGGCCCAGGTACTGCAGCTGCCCGTCGGGACCCCAGCACACCACGTCGCCGGTGCGATACATCCGCGCCCCCGGGCCGCCGAACGGGTTGGCCACAAACCGTGAGGCCGTCAGTCCGGGCCGGCGCACGTAGCCGTGTCCGACGCCGCGACCCGCGAGGTACAACTCGCCGACCACCCCGGCGGGCACCGGCTGCAGCCACTTGTCGAGGACGAACATCGCCGCCCCGGCGATCGGGGAGCCGATGGGCACCACCGCAGATCCAGGTGTCAGCGGTGTGCTGATCGACGCGCACACCGTCGTCTCGGTCGGGCCGTAGGCGTCGATCATCACCCGCCCGGGCGCCGCCCACCGATCGACGACGTCGGTCGGGCAGGCCTCGCCGGCCACCACCAGCGCCGTGGACTCCAGGTCGTCGGCCGGCAGCATCGCCACCGCCGACGGGGTCTGGGTCAGCACGCTGACCTTCTCCGCGACCAGCAAGGCGTGGAAGTCCTGCGGGGAGGACGCCACCGATTCGGGCACCACCAGAAGCCGCCTGCCGCGCAGCAGCGCGCCGAAGATCTCCCAAACCGAGAAGTCGAAGGACGCGGAATGGCTTTGCGTCCATACGTTCCCGGGGGGCAGGGCGGCGTCGAGCGACTCGGTCAGCCACGTGACGTTGAGATGAGGGATGGCAACGCCTTTGGGGGTTCCGGTGGTTCCGGAGGTGTAGATGATGTAGGCGATGTTCTCGGCGGCCGGGTTCGGCAGCGCGGTGCCGGGTTGGCTGTCGATGGCGGGGTCGTGCACATCGACGACGAGGACGTCGTGGTCGTCCAGCCGCGAGCGCAGGTCCGCCGTGGTGATCACCGCGCTGGGTGCCGCATCGTCGAGCACGAAGTCCATCCGCGACGACGCGTGCGCCGGGTCGATCGGCACGTAGGCCGCCCCGGTTTTGAGCACCGCCAGCATCGAGACGATGGCGTCCGCGCACCGGGGGAACATCACCGCCACGCAGTCACCGGGGCCCACTCCGCGGCCGGCGAGCAGATGGCCCAACCGGTTCGAAGCCTCGTCGAGTTCCGCGTATGTCAGCGACTGGGTGCCGAACGTCACCGCCACCGCGTCGGGTGTGCGCTGCACGTGTTCGGCGAACGCCGCGGGAATCGACACCGGGGCGGGCACGGGCTCGGCCAATGCCGGCCGGTTGCTCCACCGGTCGATCAGCGCGGGCTCGCCGGGGGTGAGCAGATCGATCGACGACAGCGGCCGTTCCGGGTCGGCCATCATGGCCGCCAGGATCTGTTGCAGCCGGCCCGCCAGGTCGGCGACGCCGAAACTTGCGAACGGTTGACCCGGGCCCGCGGTGCTCAGGAAAAGTTGGTCACCGGCGCCGAGAAAGAACAAGCCGAAGTGCCCGACCGGGCCGTGGTTGGTGTACGACGCCGTCGCCGGCGAACCGGCCAGGTCCAAGGTCAGTCTCATCGGAAGGAAGTTGATCCCGACCCGGTTGGGGGCCTGACGCAGCCCGTCACCCTCGAGGGTGTGCACCGGGAAGCGCTGATGCTGCAGCAGTTCGCGGATCCGCTTGTCCACGTGCTTGCAGAAATCGGCGACCGTCGACTCGGGCTCGGTCGTCAGCACCAGCGGCACGACGCCGGCCAGCATCGCGGGAAGCGTCTTCGACTCCGGACGCACCCGCCGGCTGACCGGGAAGTCCAGCGCCACCTCCGAGCCGCTGCCCGACCAGCCGCGCACCAAAAGGGCGCAGGCGGCGGTGGTGACCGAAAACCGGCGGATGGCCAGCTTCTTGGACAGCTCCTTGATCCGGTTGGCGACGGAGGGGTCCAACTGGACCGACGCGGACGGTGAGTAGTGGTCTTGCTCACCGGCGGCATCGGGCAGCCGATCGACCGGTCCGCTCTCCGGCGGAAGGTGTTCGCTCCAATAGGCCTTGTCTTCGAGGTAGTCCTCGGAGGCCTCGTACTCGGACTCGAGGTCGACCAAGTCCTGTGCCGAACCGAAGTAGGCGTCGGGAATTGGCTTTTGCGCCACCATCGCGGAATAAATGGTTGCGACCCGGCGGCAAACCAAGGCCATGCCCAACCCGTCGATCGCAATGTGGTGGCAGCACCCAAACAAATAGAATTCCTCGTGCCCAGTTTGAAATAGCACGAATTTGAACATTTGGCCGTTCAACGGCATCGGCGTGCGCTGGATGGAGGACGACATCTCGCGGGCTTCCTGCACCGGGTCCGCCGCGGCCCTCAGGTCGTGAAACGTCAGCTCGACGTGGGGGTAGTCGATCGGTTTCTGGACGACCTGGCCGTCGACCTCGAAGAAGGAGACCCTGCCCGGTTCGGCCTCGCCGACCGCTTGGGTGATGGCCTGCTCAAAGGTATCGCGATGGACCGGGCCGTCGATTTTGACCAGGAGGCCCAGCTGCCACTGGGTACCGGCGAAGCCGGCTTCTTGGGATAGCCAGATATCGAGCTGCCCGCGAGTCAGTGGCAGCGTCCGGTCATCCCTCGCCATCGACTCCCCCAAGTCTCCACCCACCCGCCCCGTACCCCGGCTGGTTACTGGTCAAAACCCCGACCCGTTGCGAGCCTGTCCCGCAGGCTCTTCGGCCTGATATCGGGCCAATGCTGCTCGATGTACTCCAAACACGCAGCTCGGTCGGCTTCCCCGTGTACCACTCGCCAGCCCGCTGGAACATCGGCGAAGGCCGGCCACAAGCTGTGTTGCTCTTCGTCGTTCACCAGGACGAAAAAGCTGCCGTTGTCGTCGTCGAATGGATTGATGCTCACAATTCTCCAGATATACAAAGTGGACATGAGTGGAACAGGTCCAAACCATAGTTGAGCTGCAAGGCGCTCGCCCGTGGTTTGGAGAAAGTTCCCGGTGTGATCTAGAAGGCACTTGACGCCATCGAGTGATTGGTGTGCGGAGGGCCCCGATGCCCCTGAATGCGCTCGCAGTGACCTGCATCAATGCGCGATATCGCTATTGGGGCAGGCACATCCTTCGGCCGATGAAGTTATGGTGCTCGTCGACGCACAGCTTAGCCGAACCCGAGGCGGGCGCGGAAACCACCATGAGGCGGACGTGGCCGGCTTCGGGCTGGGGCCTTCGGGAATCTGGGGCCATCGCCGCCAGTGACACGTTACGTCCGCTGTGCTTAGGTGGTTGGGCGGCGCTGGGACGGGTGAGCGGGCCCATCGGTCCGCAAAATGCCGTTTACGCACGGGGTATGCATCACGATCCCGTATCGCGTTCACAAACTCCCTGATACGGAAGCGACGGGCGT
>NZ_JAICZA010000024.1 GCF_025933915.1 Mycobacterium sp. | reverse complement strand
GTGCCCGACGTCGAGCACGTCCTCGTCACCGCGGGTACCGGCGTGCCCACGTCGGGCCTCATCCTCGGCTAGCGGAGCGGCCAGTGAGCCGGCTTCCGGGCCGGCTACCGGGCTGTGCCGCCGAGCGCTCGGGATTTGCCGTCGAGCGTGAAACTGCAGTCACGCTCGGGCTCGAACGTGACTGCACTGTCATGCTCGAGGCGGTGTCAGTGGGCGATGGCACACTCCCGCCATGAAAGAACCGTTCATCGGCAGTGAGGCCGTAGCGGCCGGCGTGGCTTCGCATGGCCAGCTACGCCGCAAATACACGCGTGTTTTCCCCGACGTCTATGTCACCGAAGGCACCGAGCTGACGCACGTGGTGCGCTCACGGGCCGCCTGGCTGTGGTCGCGGCGTCGTGGCGTACTCGCGGGCTTTTCGGCTGCGAGCCTTCACGGCAGCAACTGGGTCGATGCGGCGCGGCCCGTTGACATCATTCATGACAACCGGCATGCGGCACTGGGTCTAAAGACCTGGGGCGATCGGCTCGAGGGCGACGAGTTCGAATGGATCGACGGAGTCGTGGTTACGACTCCGACACGCACTGCCCTGGACCTCGCCTGTTGGTATCCCACGACGACGGCAGTCGCCGCGATCGACGCGCTCGCGCGGGCGACCGATGTCAAGGCGGCTGATGCAGAGCTGCTGGCTGAGCGATATCGCGGACGTCGCGGCATTGAGCGTGCTCGCGCCTCGCTCGACCTCGTCGACGCGGGTGCCCAGTCGCCCAAGGAGACCTGGTTGCGGCTGGTACTCGTGCAGGCCGGATTGCCGCGGCCGCAGACCCAGATTCCGGTGGTGGATGAGCTAGGCAGTGCATTTGCTTATCTGGACATGGGTTGGGAGGACGTGAAGGTTGCCGTTGAATATGACGGCGACCAGCATCGTAGTGATCACTCTCAATTCGCTTGGGATATTGCGAGACTCGAGAGACTGCAGCGTCGTGGGTGGATTGTGGTGCGGGTAATAGCCGGTGACCGGCCCGCCGATATCGTCCGCAGGGCGCGCAACGCCCTTGCCGGTCGAGCATGACAGTGCAGTCACGCTCGAGGGCGAATGTGACTGTGGCGTCACGCTCGAGCCCGAAGGAAGCCCGCAAGAAGGCCGGAGCGGGCCCTAGGCGGGGACCAACTCGACGCCGGAGAGCACGACGGCGTTGTCGCGCGAGGGCGCGACAACGCTGGCCACAAAGCGGCCGCTGTCCTTCCAGATGCCGACCTTGAGTGTTTCGCCGGGAAAGGCCACCCCGGCGAAACGCGCACCGTAGGCACCCACCGCGCCGGTGTCACCGTCGAGCAGCGCATCGACGATCGCCTTGCAGGTCATGCCGTACGTGCACAGCCCGTGCAGGATGGGCCTGGGAAAGCCTGCGGCGGCCGCGAATTCGGGATCCGAGTGCAGCGGGTTGCGGTCGCCACACAGCCGGTACAACAACGCCTGCTGGGGCAAGATCGGCACGTCGACCTCGAGATCGGGAGCTCGGTCCGGTGCGCCGTCCGAGGTTGACGGACCGCGTTCACCACCGAAGCCACCTTCGCCGCGCGCGAAGATCGACCGTCGCTGAGTCCACAACAGCGTGCCGTCCGGCGCGGTCACCGTCGTCTCACTCCAGATCACCGCGGCCTTGCCCTTGTCCCAGATGTCCGTGAACCGGGTGACGGCCTTGGCCTTGCCCGAAGGCGGAAGCGGCCCGGGCACTTCCACGCGCTCGGACGCGTGCAACACCTTGCCCAGCTCGATGTCGATGCCGGGAAACTGAACGGTCGGCGGCTTGGTCATGTGAAAGCTGGCGGCGACGTTGCCGAACGTCGGCAGCACCTGCGGGGTGTCGTCCACCAGGTAACGCAGCTCGCGGGGGTCCATCGGGTCCGCTCCGGCGCCCAAGCCAAGGTGGTAGAGCTGGATATCGCTGCTGACCCAAGAGAATTCGATGGGATCCAGCTCGGCATTCAGCGCGACGTCGACGTCGATGGGCATTTCGGTTACCTTTCCCCGGCTCCGCCGGCAATGTGCAATGCCGCCAGGTAACCGAACGTCATGGCCGGACCGATGGTGCCACCCGGACCGGGGTACGTGTGGCCCATCACCGGGGCGCTGACATTGCCGGCGGCGTAAAGGCCTTCGATGATACTGCCGTCGTCGCGCAGCGCCCGGCCGTGGACATCCGTGCGGATGCCACCCTTGGTGCCCAGGTCGCCGGGCACCATCTTGGCGGCGTAGTACGGCGCGTGACTGATCTCGCCGAGGTTGGGGTTCGGCTTGTTGGTCGGGTCGCCGTAGTACCTGTCGTAGGCGCTCTCGCCGCGCTGGTAGTCGAGATCGATGCCGGAACGCGCGAAGCCGTTGAAACGCTCGACGGTGGCGGCGAATTCGCTCGCCGGAAGACCGGCCTTCTGCGCCAGCTCCGCGAGCGTGTCGGCGGCGATGATGACGCCGGACTCCAGCCACTTGCGGGGAATGCGTTGTCCGGGCTGTAATCCCGCGAAGATGTAACGGTCCCGGTACCGCTGGTCGAATACCAGCCATGCGGGAATGTTCTCGCCGGGCCCGGGCCCCTGACCGTATTCGCCGCCATACATGTGATGGCAGGCTTCGACGTAGGGCATCGATTCGTTCATGAACCGCTTGCCCGACATGTTGACGATGATCGACCCCGGCGAGTTACGCTCGGACAGCGCGAACCACGGTGCACCCACCAGCGGGACGGTCGGGCCCCACCAGGCGTCTTCCATGACGTCCAATGCGGCGCCGAGCTTTTCGCCCGCCAAAATCCCGTCGCCCGTGTTGGCCACCGCGCCCACGGTCCACTCGGTGGTGATCGGCGCGCGCTGGTATTTGACCCGCATTTGTTCGTTGTGCTCGAACCCACCCGACGCCAGGATCACCCCCCGCCGGGCCCGGATCAGCTGGGGCTCACCCGATTCGGCATCACCGGCGCCACGCACGTAGACGCCGCGCACCACGCCATCTTCGACGTACAGGTCGGTGAGAGCGGTATTGAGCACAACCGGAACCCCGGCTCGCTGCAGCCCGATTCGCAGCGGCCCGATCAGCGCCCGGCCCATGCCGACGAGGTTCTTACCGGTCGCTTTGGCCCACATCGTGCGGGCGCCGACCTTCAGGCTGCGCAGCACGCCCCGCGGGTGGCGCTTCAGCTGATTCAGCCGCACGTAATCCTGTTGCATCACCACGACGTTGAGCGGGACTTTGCCGTACGCGGGCTCCAGGCCGGGCTCATCGGCGCCGAGCTTGCGGGCGTTGAACGGCTTCGGCTCGATCGACCGGCCCTCCGCGCGGCCGCCAGGCGACTCCGGGTAGTAGTCGGAGTAACGCGGCACCCAGCACATCTTCAAGGGTGTGTGCTTCAGCACGAAAGACAACATCTCGGGCCCGCGCTCGAGGTAGGTATCGATGCGCTCCGGCTCGACGACACTGCCGATGATCCCGTGCAGATAGGTGCGGGCCGCTTCGGCGGTGTCCTTGACCCCGTCACGCTTGAGCACTTCGTTATTCGGGATCCAAACGCCGCCGCCCGACCGTGCGGTCGAACCTCCGAAGTGCGGGGCCTTTTCGATGACTATGGTGGAAAGACCCCGGTGAGCGGCGGTAAGGGCAGCCACCATGCCGGCTCCGCCGCTCCCGACCACGACGACGTCGTACTCCTGCGCTGACATGTAGAACACGTTATAGAATTGCCCAGGGCGGCCGCTACTGGCCCGGTCGACCGTACGAGGAGAGTTTGAAAATGCTCAGTGTTGCCACCCGCGATGAGCTCGCTGCCGACTTGGCGCAGGCCGAGCGGAGCGGTGAGTCGATTGCCCCGTTGACTGCCGCCTATCCGGACATCGACGTCGTCGACGCGTATGAGATTCAGCTGATCAATATTCGTCAGCGGGTCGCCGAGGGGGCCCGGGTGCTGGGGCACAAGGTGGGGCTGTCGTCGTTGGCGATCCAGCAGATGATGGGGGTCGACGAGCCGGATTACGGGCATTTGCTCGACGAGATGCAGTTGTTCGAAGACACCCCGGTCAAGGCCAACCGCTACCTGTATCCGCGGGTCGAGGTGGAGGTGGGCTTCGTCCTGAACGCCGACCTGCCGGGCGCGGGCTGCACCGAGGACGACGTGCTGGCGGCGACCGAGGCGCTGGTCCCGTCTATCGAGTTGATCGATACCCGGATCACCGATTGGAAGATCGGATTGTGCGACACCATCGCCGACAACGCCTCGTCGGCGGGTTTCGTGCTGGGTGAGGCGCGCGTGTCCCCCCGCGACATCGACGTCAAGGGGATCGACGCGGTGCTGCGCTGCAACGGCGAGGTCGTCGCGCAGGGCCGCACGGACGCGGTGCTGGGCAACCCGGTCACCGCGGTGGCCTGGCTGGCGCGCAAGGTGGACGGCTTCGGGGTGCGGCTGCGCAGGGGCGACGTGGTGTTGCCCGGATCGTGCACGAAAGCGATCGACGCACACCCAGGCGACAACTTCGTCGCCGACTTCGCGGGCCTCGGTTCGGTGCGTCTATCGTTCGAATAGGCTCGAATTAAATCGACTAACTTAAATCTCAGGAGCTTCGAAAAGGGGCATCATGCCGACTAAGGCGAGTGTGGCAATTGTCGGGTCGGGGAACATCAGCACTGACCTGCTTTACAAGCTGTTGCGATCGGAGTGGCTGGAGCCGCGCTGGATGATCGGCATCGACCCGGAGTCCGAGGGTTTGGCGCGGGCCCGCAAGCTGGGTTTGGAGACCACCCATGAGGGGGTGGACTGGCTGCTGGCGCAGTCGGAGAAGCCCGATCTGGTGTTCGAGGCGACCAGCGCCTACGTACACCGCGACGCCGCCCCCAAGTATGCGGCCGCCGGCATCCGGGCCATCGACCTGACGCCGGCCGCGGTGGGCCCGGCGGTGATCCCGCCGGCCAATCTGCGCCAGCACCTCGATGCGCCCAACGTCAACATGATCACCTGTGGTGGACAGGCCACCATCCCGGTCGTGTACGCGGTCTCGCGTGCGGTGGCTGATGTCGGTGGCGTGCCCTATGCCGAGATCGTGGCCTCGGTCGCCTCGCTGTCGGCAGGGCCGGGCACCCGGGCCAACATCGATGAGTTCACCAAGACCACCAGCAAGGGTGTGGAGACCATCGGCGGCGCCAAGCGGGGCAAGGCGATCATCATCCTCAACCCGGCCGACCCGCCAATGATCATGCGCGACACCATCTTTTGCGCCATCCCCGAGGACGCCGACCGCGACGCGATCGCCAAATCGATCCACGACGTGGTGGCCGAGGTGCAGACCTACGTGCCCGGCTACCGGCTGCTCAACGAGCCCCAGTTCGACGACCCGTCGATCAATTCCGGCGGCCAGACCCTGGTCACCACCTTCGTCGAAGTCGAGGGCGCCGGCGATTACCTGCCCCCCTATGCGGGCAACCTGGACATCATGACCGCCGCGGCGACCAAGGTCGGCGAGGAGATCGCCAAGGAGAGCCTGGCGGCGACGGCCGGAGGAGCGAAGCCATGACCACCAGCGCCGATATTTTCTTCAACCCGATCTGGGACGTCCGGATGACCGACACGTCGCTGCGCGACGGTTCGCATCACAAACGCCATCAGTTCACCGCCGACGAGGTCGGTGCCATCGTGGCCGCCCTGGACGCCGCGGGCGTGCCCGTCATCGAGGTCACCCACGGCGACGGCCAGGGCGGCTCGAGTTTCAACAACGGGTTCTCCAAGACCCCCAAGCAGGAGCTGATCAAGCACGCCGCCCAGACCGCCAAAGAGGCCAAGATCGCCTTTTTGATGCTGCCGGGTGTGGGCACCAAGGAAGACATCAAAGAGGCGCAGAACAACGGCGGCTCGATCTGCCGGATCGCCACGCACTGCACCGAGGCCGACGTCTCGATCCAGCACTTCGGCCTGGCCCGCGAACTCGGCCTCGAGACCGTCGGCTTTTTGATGATGAGCCACACCATTCCGCCGGAGAAGCTGGCCGCCCAGGCCCGCATCATGGCCGATGCCGGCTGCCAGTGCGTCTATGTGGTTGATTCGGCCGGGGCGCTGGTGCTCGAAGGCGTGGCCGACCGGGTCGCGGCGCTGGTCGACGAACTCGGCGACGACGCCCAGGTTGGTTTCCATGGCCACGAAAACCTCGGCCTGGGGGTGGCCAACTCGGTGGAGGCGGTTCGCGCCGGCGCCAAGCAGATCGACGGCTCCTGCCGCCGCTTCGGCGCCGGGGCGGGCAACGCGCCCGTCGAGGCCCTGATCGGGGTGTTCGACAAGATCGGCGTCAAGACCGGCATCGACTTCTTCGACATCGCCGACGCCGCCGAAGAGGTCGTCGCCCCCGCCATGCCCGCGGAGTGCCTGCTGGATCGCAACGCCCTGATCATGGGCTACTCGGGGGTTTACTCGAGCTTCCTCAAACACGCCATCCGCCAGGGCGAGCGCTACGGCGTGCCGGCGCATGAGCTGCTGCACCGGGCCGGCCAGCGCAAACTCATCGGCGGCCAGGAAGACCAACTCATCGACATCGCGCTGGAGATCAAGCGCGAACAAGAAAGCGGTACCGCGGCCTCCCGCTGACCTGCGCTTTGCTGACGCCGCGCACAGGCTGCACAAAGCTATCGCGCGTAGCCTTGTACCCATGAGCACATCCAAAACGGTCGGCACCCGTGGCCGCGGACTGTTCGGCCTGCTCGCCGGGGGGCTATTGACTGCGGCCGCCGCGACGGTGATCGCGCTGCCCCTGGCCGGCACAGCCAGCGCGGATCCCCAGTGCAATCAGGACGTGGGTCAATCCATCGACTCGTATCTGCAGCGGCATCCCGACCTCCACCAGCAGCTGATCGCCAAGTCGCAGTCGGAGGGCGGTAACGGCAACGTCGTCGACTACCTGAATCGGCATCCCGACGTCCGCCAGCACCTGATCGACCTGTCCCACGCGTGCCCACCGTAGCGAGCCGGCCTCGTCCTTGAACCCTGCGGCCGACGCGCGGGAACGTTCGCCATTGACGAAAAAGTAGAACACGTTCTAGCGTCTAGGCGTGTTCACAAATTCCTTTTCGGGCCCGCTCACCTCCGCGATCGCCGAGGCCGAAGAGCTCGTGGCGGCCGCACCGCACATCGAGACCGAAGCCGACCTCCTTGAAGGACTCCAATATCTGGCCGGGTGTATCGCCGCCTGCACGCATCTGGCCTTCGACTACGACCGCGACCATCCCTTCTTGCAGTCGGGCACCGGGCCGTTCACCAAGATGGGCCTGGACAACCCCGACACGCTGTACTTCGGCACCCGGGTGCACGCCAACCACGATTACGTCGTCACCGGCCGGCGCGGCACCACCACCGACCTGAGTTTCCAGTTGCTGGGTGGCGAGTACACCGACGACAACGTGCCCGCCAGCCAGGCCGCGTTCGACGACCGGGAGCTGCAGATCGCCGCCGACGGCAGCTTCGAGTGGCGGGTGCGACCGAACAGCCCCGGACAGTTGGTGATCCGCGAGGTATACGGCGACTGGGCGGCTCAGCGCGGCACCTTGGCGATTTCTCGTCTGGACACCGCGGGCACCGCGCCGCCGCCGCTCACTCGCGCAACCATCGAAAAGCGTTTCGCCACAGCCGGAAAGCAACTTGTGAACCGGGTGAAGACGTGGCTGCAGTTCCCGCAGTGGTTCTATTTCAACATCCCGGTCAACACCATGGTCGCGCCCCGGTTGACGCCCGGCGGGCTGGCGACCCAGTACTCGTCGGTCGGGCACTACGAGCTGCGGCCCGACCAGGCGTTGGTGATCACCATCCCGGTCACCGACGCTCCCTACCTCGGGTTCCAGTTGGGCAGCCTGTGGTATATCTCGCTGGACTACATCAACCACCAGACCTCGCTGAACAACACTCAGGCGCAAGCGGATCCGGACGGTAAGGTACGCATCGTCGTCGCCGACCAGAACCCCGGCGTGACCAACTGGGTGGAGACGCTCGGGCATCGGAAGGGCATCTTGCAGTTTCGCTGGCAGCGGGTGTCGCGTCAACTGACCGATGTCGACGGCCCGTCGGTCGAGCTGGTTGACACCGACAAGGTGCCGGCCGCGCTGCCGTACTTCGAGCACAACAAGATTTCCGACGAAGACTGGCGCGCGCGAATCGCCCTGCGTCATCAACAAATTCAGGCGAGGATGCTGGGATGACGAAGTTGCTCGATGGCAAGGTTGTGGTGATCAGCGGCGTCGGCCCGGGTCTGGGTACGACGCTGGCGCACCGATGCGCGCGGGAGGGCGCCGATCTGGTGCTGGCGGCGCGCACGCCAGAACGCCTGGACGACGTCGCCAAACAGATCGCCGACATCGGGGGCCGTGCGACGACGGTGCGCACCGATATCACCGATGACGACCAGGTGAGCAACCTGGTCGCCGCCACGCTAGAGGCCTACGGCAAGGCCGACGTGCTGATCAACAACGCGTTCCGGGTGCCGTCGATGAAGCCGTTGGCCGGCACCACGTTTCAGCATATTCGTGATGCGATCGAACTCAGCGCGCTCGGTGCGCTGCGGCTGATCCAGGGCTTTACCGAGGCGCTGGCGGAATCCAAGGGGTCGGTCGTGAACGTCAACTCCATGGTGATCCGGCACTCGCAGGCCAAGTACGGCGCCTACAAGATGGCCAAGTCTGCGTTGCTGTCCATGTCGCAGTCGCTGGCCACCGAGCTCGGCGAACAGGGGATCCGCGTCAATTCCGTTGCGCCCGGATATATCTGGGGTGACACGTTGCAGGCCTACTTCAACCATCAGGCCGGCAAGTACGGCACCACGGCCGAGCAGATCTATGAGGCCACCGCGGCGAACTCCGACCTCAAGCGGCTGCCCACCGAGGACGAGGTCGCCTCGGCAATTTTGTTCATGGCCAGTGACTTGTCCAGCGGCATCACCGGACAGACCCTGGACGTCAACTGCGGGGAGTACCACACCTGATGACCGAGCGTACCGATGTCGGTACCGTCGAGGACCTGCACGCGTCGGCGACCAAGCTTGTCGGGCTCGACGACTTCGGCGTCGACAACGACAACTATCGCGAGGCCCTCGGTGTGCTGCTGGACTCCTACCGGCGTGATGCCGCGCTAACCGCGTTGGGCAGCAAAATGAATCGCTTCTTCCTGCGCAACGCGCTGGTAGCCAGGCTGTTCTCCGAGTCCGCATGGAAGCAGTACCCGCAGCACGCCGACGTCGGCATCGAGCGGCCGATCTTCGTCACCGGGTTGCCGCGCACCGGCACGACAATCTTGCACCGCCTGCT
Organism: Mycobacterium sp.; assembly: GCF_025933915.1. Taxonomy (GTDB): domain Bacteria; phylum Actinomycetota; class Actinomycetes; order Mycobacteriales; family Mycobacteriaceae; genus Mycobacterium. Next base: position 34,539 of record NZ_JAICZA010000024.1, on the reverse strand, counting down.
GGGCGCGGACCCGATCCATCAGGGTCTGCACCTGTGGCTGGCGGAGTTCCCGCAACCGCGTCCGCCTCGCGACACGTGGGATTCCAACCCGTGGTACAGCCAGCTGAACGCGCAGTTCGACAAAGCTCACGCGGAGAACCCGGAGTACACCGGCCTGCATTTCATGGCCGCCTACGAGTTGGAGGAATGCTGGCAACTGCTGCGGCAGTCGCTGCATTCGGTATCCTACGAGACGCTGTCGCACCTACCCACCTATTCGCAGTGGCTGTCCCGGCAGGACTGGACACCGTCCTATCAGCGGCACCGCCGCAACCTTCAGCTGATCGGTTTGAACGACGCCGAAAAGCGTTGGGTGCTCAAGAATCCCAGCCACCTCTTTGCGCTGGACGCGTTGATGGCGACCTACCCCGACGCGTTGGTGATACAGACCCACCGGCCGGTGGAAACGATCCTGGCGTCGATGTGCTCGTTGGCGCAGCACACTGCCGAGGGGTGGTCGACGACCTTCTCCGGTGTTCAGATCGGTGCCGACGCAATCGAAACCTGGTCGCGCGGCCTAGAGCAGTTCCATACCGCACGCGCCAAGTACAACCCGGCTCAGTTCTATGACGTCGACTATCGCGAGTTGATCGACGACCCGCTGGGAACCGTCGCGAACGTATACGGACACTTCGGCCTGACGCTGACCGACGCGGCTCGAAAGGCCATGGAGGACAGCCACGCCGAGAGTCAGACCGGGGCCCGCGCTCCGAAGCACAAGTACTCACTGGCCGACTATGGGCTCACCGCTGAAGAGGTCAGGGAGCGCTTCGCCGGCCTGTGACCGCCGCGAGACTACAACTGGCAACATATTTCGCGAGTAACACTGTCGGTAGTTACAGCCTCGCGGAATCAGCCTTCGTCCGGACTTTCGAGGTAGCCCTCGGCGACGGCGTGCTCAATGCTGTCGCTCAGTTTGGGGCAGGACCGGGTGCGCGCGGTATTGCCACCGGACTCGCGCACTTCGGTGAAGTGTGCGCAACGCTGCCACGCTTCGGTGTTCCATTGCACGGCGGTGTGCCCCGGCCCAAGCCGGCGGACCGTGACGCGGACGTGGCAGAAACGGCAGTCCACCGGCAACAGACCCGAGTTGAGGTAGCGCTCACGGTCGGCCCGGCTGGCTTCGGCCACCGCCGCCGCCCGCTGCGGATCATTGGCGAAATCCCCTGACTTCGACCATGATCCGGAGCCATCGTCGCGGGCGGGCTCCTCCTCGTGGTCGTGATGATCGCCGTGCAGCTGCAACATCGACCGCGCGAGCCGATCGACGTCGGGTACCGCTGGCTGATCGTCGCCCATGATTCCTAGTGGTGCTCCGCCGGGACGTCGTCGGTAACCGTCTCGTCCGCCTCGGATCCGTTGGCCTTGAGATTCTCCTCGACCTCGGAGTTCCAATATTCGTTGGCGCGGGTGGTGTCCACCTCGATCTCGAAGCGTTCCACCATTTCCGGCTCTATGTCGGCGACGTCGACATAGAACTGCTGATACCAACGGCGTAGCTGGTAGACAGCGCCGTCTTCTTCGACCAGAAGCGGATTGTCGATGCGGGTCTTGTGCTTCCAGATCTCGACGTCCTGCAGGAAGCCCTTGCTGACGCCCTCGGTGAACACCTTCGACAGCTTGTCGGTCATCTTGTCGTCCATGCCCTTGGGCTTTTCGACGGTGACGCCCCACTGCAGCACGAACGAGTTCTGGGTCACCGGGTAGTGGCAGTTGATCAGGATCGACTCGGCCTTGAAGCCGCCGTAGCTGTTGTGCAGCCAGTTGATCATGAACGACGGTCCGAAGTAGGACGCCTCGGAATCCAGGTGTGCCTCGCCGTACGACGTGCCGAGATCGCTCACATCGGGCCGGCCCACGTTGTGCAGGTACTGCGACGCGATGTGACCCTCGAAGACGTTCTTGAAGTACGTCGGCAATCCGAAATGGATGTAGAAGAAGTGCGCCATGTCGGTGACGTTGTCGATGATGTCGCGGCAGTTGGACCCCTCGATGAGGATGCTGTTCCACCGCCACTCGGTCCATTCGTCGCTGTGGGCTTCCGGGATGTCCGGGATCCGCACGGCGGGATCCGGCGGATTGTTTTCGTGGTCGTGCCAGACGAACAAAAGGCCGCCGCGCACGTCGGTTGCCCACGACCGCGTGCGCGCCGTCTTGGGCGTGCGCTTGGCGTACGGCACCAGCTTGCAGCGGCCGTCGCCGCCCCAGCGCCAGTCGTGGAACGGGCAGGCGACCTCGTCGCCCTTGATGGTGCCCCGCGACAGGTCTCCGCCCATATGCCGGCAATAGCCGTCGAGGACCTTGACATCCCCATGGGAGTCGGCGAAGACCACCAGCTTGGTGCCGAAAGCCTCGATCGAATGCGGCTTGCCGTCCTGGAAGTCCTTCGCGACGCCCAGGCAGTGCCAGCCGCGGGCGTATCTGGTCGGCAAAGCGCCGGGATCGATTTCCCGGACGCCGACCGCCTTGGTGTCGGTACTCACCTGTCACCTCCAACTAATGGCCCTCTAACTAGAACACGTTACAGTTTTGCGCGGGGGGCGCGCAATGACGGCGGGCCTGGCTGGGTCATATGCGCGCTGGGGTATATCTAAACGATGCCGCTGTTTGCGTTCGAGGGCCGGTCACCACGGGTCGATCCCACCGCTTTCGTGGCCCCGACGGCCACTCTGATCGGCGACGTCGTCGTGGAGGCGGGGGCCTCAATCTGGTTCAACGCCGTACTGCGCGGCGACTACGGGCCCATCATGGTGCGCGAGGGCGCCAACGTGCAGGACGGGTCGGTGCTGCACGCCCCTCCCGGTATCCCGGTGGACATCGGCCCCGGTGCGACGGTGGCGCATCTGTGCGTCATACACGGGGTACACGTGGGGCCTGAGGCGCTGATCGCCAACCACGCCACCGTTCTGGACGGCGCGGTGATCGGCGCGCGCAGCCTCGTTGCGGCGCATTCACTGGTCACGGCCGGCACCCAGATCCCGCCAGGGATGCTGGCCGTCGGCGCACCGGCCCAGATCAGGGGCCCGGTCGCCGGAACCGGCGCCGAGATGTGGGTAAAGGTGAATCCGCAGGCCTACCGCGACCTCGCCCAGCGGCATCTGGCCGGGTTGGAGCCGATCTAGACCTTGCGCGTGTTGGCCGCCGCGCGGTCCATCTCCCAATAGGCCCGCAGGGCCACCAGCTTGCCCTCGTCGTTGGCCTTGTAGGTGAACACGCCTTCGGCGGTCGTCTGATATTCGCCCGTCGTGATCAGGATGTGCCCGACGTTGGCCTCTTCGTTGCCGCACTGATAGGTGTCGCGGAAAACGAACTCGATCTTCGCGGTGGGGGCGATGGCCTTGTCCCAGAACGCCGAAATCGCGTCACGGCCGCGGTGCCCTTTGCCTTCGGGGTCGAACGCCGAGGGGCCGATCGGGTCCTCGACGATGGCGTCGTCGGCGAACACCGCCAGCCAGGCGTCCTTGTCCCTGGCCGCCACCGCCTCGCGGGAGCGGCGGCCGGCCTCGTGTGCGGGATGCTCAGTCATCGGCGCGTTCACGCGTCGAGCTTTTGGGCCGCGGGCTTGTCGGCGCCGACCACCCACATGGAGTAGTACTGCGAGCCGCCGCCGTAGGCGTGTCCCAAGGCCTTTCGCGCGCCCGGCACCTGGTGGTCGCCGCCCTTGCCCATCACCTGGATCGCGGCTTCGGCGAAGCGAATCAGGCCCGAGGCGCCGATCGGGTTCGACGACAGCACGCCGCCCGACGCGTTCACCGGCAGCCGGCCGCCGATCTTGGTTTCGCCCGCTTCAGTGAGCTTCCAGCCCTCGCCCTCGGGCGCAAACCCCAGGTTTTCCAACCACATCGGCTCGAACCAGGAGAACGGCACGTAGATCTCCGCGGCGTCGATCTCGTCGATGGGGCTGGTGATGCCGGCGGCCTTCCACAGCGCGGCGGCCGCGTCGCGGCCGGCCTGCGGGCTGACCTGGTCGCGCCCGGAGAACTGCAGCGGTTCGGTGCGCAACGCGGTGGCATGGATCCATGCCACCGGATTGCCTTGCGCCAAACGGGCTTCGGCGGCCTCCTCGTTGCCGATCACGACGGCGGCGGCGCCGTCCGACGAGGGGCATGTCTCGTCGTAGCGGATCGGGTCCCACAGCATGGGCGACGCCATCACCTTCTCCAGGGTGATGTCGGGCTGGTGCAGGTGCGCCAGCGGATTCTTGCTGCCGTTGAGGCGGTCCTTGACCGCGACCATGGCGCCGATGTTCGTCGGCGCGCCGGATCGACGGATGTACGAGCGCACGTGCGGGGCGAAGTAGCCACCCGCGCCCGCACCCACCGGCTTGATGAAGGGGATCGGAATTGACAACGCCCACATCGCGTTTGATTCCGACTGCTTCTCCCAGGCCATCGCCAGCACGCGCCGGTACTTGCCGGACTGCACCAGGCTGGCGGCCACCACGCCGGTGGAGCCGCCGACCGATCCCGCGGTGTGCACCCGGATCAGCGGCTTGCCGGTGGCACCCATGGCGTCGGCCATGAACAGCTCGGGCATCATCACGCCCTCGAAGAAGTCCGGCGCCTTGCCGACCACGATGGCGTCGATGTCGTCGAAGGTGGAACCGGAGTCGGCCAGCGCGCGATCGATCGCCTCGCGCACCAAGCCGTTCATCGAAACATCCTGGCGCTTGGCGACATACTTCGTTTGTCCGGTACCTAGTACCGCAGCAATGTTCGGCCCTGCACCGGCCATCAGTTCTTCCCTTCCATGACCGCGACCAGGTTCTGTTGTAGCGCGGGCCCGCTGGTGGCGTGCGCCAGCACCCGCTCAGCGGAACCGTTCCAGATGTGTTGTGCTGCAAAGCCGATACGCTCGAGGCCAGCGACGAACATGGGGTTGGCCGCCAGCGCACCGCCGGACGGATTGACCTTAGTCGGTCCCGGTATCCGGATGGCTTCGGCGATGATCAGGTGCTGGTGGGTGAAGGGTGCGCAGATCTCGGCGACGTCCAGGTTGTCGGTCCTGCCGCCGGTGGCGATGTGGGCCGCGGCCTTGGTCGACGTGGACTCGGTGAGATCGCGCGCGCCCAACGACGGGGTTTCGATGCGGTGCTCGATCCCGGTGATCCAGGCCGGGTTTTCGCGCAGCTCGCGCGCCCGGTCCCCGGCCGCGAGCACGATCGCCGCGGCGCCGTCGGTGATCGGTGCGATGTCGTGTCGTCGCAGCGGGTCGGCGTAATACGGCCGTTCGAGCAACTCCGCCACGCTGATCGAGCCCTCCACCTTGTCCACCCGGCGCGCGTTCGCAAAGGAGTCGTAGGCCACGCGCGCCATCTGCTCCTCGGTCCACTTGCCGGTGTCGAGCCCGATGCGGGCCTGCAGCCCGGCCATCGAGATCGAATCGGGCCACAAGGGCGCGACGGTGTACGGGTCGGTCTGCCGCGACAGAATCTGCCGTAGCACGCCGGCGGAGGACTTCCCGAAGCCGTACACCAGCGCGGTGTCGACCTCACCGGTCAAGATTTTGATGTAGGCCTCGTAGAGGGCCCACGCCGCGTCCATCTCGACGTGCGATTCGTTGATCGGCGGAACGGCGCCGATGGAGTCGATCGCCGAGATAAACGAAAAGGCCCGCCCGGCAAGGTAATCGGATGATCCCGAACACCAGAAGCCGATATCGGTCCTGTCAATGCCCAGCTCCTCATACAGCTCGGCGAAGCACGGTATCAACATCTCGACGCCGTTGGTGGTGCCATCGGTGCGGCGGACGTGTGGTGCGTGGGCAAAGCCGACTACCGCAACGTTGCGAGCGCTCATGTGTTCCTAAGCCCTTTACAGGTGGTGCTTATAGGTGTCGTAGTCGGCGTCGGGTTCCCCGGTCGGCCGGAAGTACTCGATGTTGTCGATGCCAAAACCCCACTCCTCGCGGGGTTTCCACACCGCTTCCACGCGCATGCCCATCCGTACCTCGTGGGCGTCGATGTCGGCGACCAGATGCAGGAAAGGGATGTCGGATCCGTCGAGCAGCACATAGGCGGCCACATACGGCGGCTTGATGCGCTGGCCCTGGAACGGGATGTTGATGATCGCGAACGTCGTCACCGTTCCCTTATCGGGCAGCTCGACGAACTCGGTCGTCGGCTGGCCGGTGGCCGGGTCAGCGCCGTGCGGTGGGAAGTAGACCTTTCCTTCCTCCCCGGTGCGCGCGCCCAGCAGTTTGCCCTGCGCGATGGCGCGCAGGTAGGCGCTCTCCTCGTGCGAGGCGGTGTGCTGAATGGTCAGCGAGATCGGCGTGACAATCATTGTCACCGGGTCTTTTTCGCCGTCCGACTTTTCCGCGACGGCTTCGGCCTCCTCGCCCAGCTCGAAGTACGCGATGTCGGTGATGGCGCCCACCGGCTCGTCGGCCCAGTGCACATGCACCCGGGTGCCGCTCTTGATGGCGGAAGGACCCGCAGCTCCGACATCAATGGCATGGATCAGCGGGGTGTCCGCGCCGTCCAGCTTGATCAGCGCCCACGCGAACGGCCGGTCCAGCGGCTGACCCTCCATCGGTTCGGGTTGCCAGGTCCACGAAACGACGGTGCCCACACTGGACACCGGTACCATCTCGCCCAGCGGCTCATAGGTGACCGGGTCATATTCCGCCGGTGGCACGTGCACCCGGCCATCCGATCCGCGCACCCCCAGGACGTGGCGATCGCGCAGCGCGGTGAAGAACTTACTCAGCGTGGGGCCGACTGAACGGGTGTAGTCGAAGGACAACGTCAATGGCGCGGAGAGCGGTGGTTCAGGGTGATCCATCAGGGGCGGGCTACTCGAGCTGGCTGTCACGCCATCGAGTAGAACAGGTTCTAAGAACGGATTCAAATCTTTCTTGGATCGGGACGACCACCGGAAGGGCAAAGACGATGAAGCTGGGATTGCAGCTGGGATATTGGGGCGCTCAGCCGCCGGAGAACCACGGCGAGCTCGTCGCCGCCGCCGAGGAGGCCGGATACGACGCCATCTTCACCGCCGAAGCGTGGGGATCCGACGCCTACACACCGCTGGCCTGGTGGGGCTCGTCGACATCCCGGGTGCGGCTGGGCACCTCGGTGGTCCAGCTGTCCGCCCGCACCCCGACGGCCTGCGCCATGGCCGCTTTGACGCTCGACCACCTGTCCGGCGGCCGACACATCCTCGGCCTCGGCGTCTCCGGCCCGCAGGTGGTCGAGGGCTGGTATGGCCAGTCGTTCCCCAAGCCGCTGGCCCGGACCCGTGAATACATCGACATCATCCGGCAGGTGTGGGCGCGGGAGGCGCCGGTGACGAGTAACGGGCCGCACTACCCGCTGCCGCTGACCGGCGAGCGCGCAACAGGTCTGGGCAAGCCGCTCAAGCCCATCACCCATCCGCTGCGGGCTGACATCCCGATCATGCTGGGTGCCGAGGGTCCGAAGAACGTCGCGCTGGCCGCCGAAATCTGCGACGGCTGGCTGCCGATCTTCTACACGCCGCGCATGGCCGACACCTACAACGAGTGGCTGGACGAGGGGTTCGCGCGCCCGGGCGCACGCCGCAGCCGCGAGGACTTCGAGATCTGCGCGACGGCCAACATCGTCATCACCGAGGACCGCAGCGCCGCGTTCGCGGCCATGAAGCCCTACATCGCGCTCTACATGGGCGGGATGGGCGCCGAGGACACCAACTTCCACGCCGACGTCTACCGCCGGATGGGCTACTCCGAGGTCGTCGACGACGTGACGAGGCTGTTCCGCAGTGGACGCAAGGACGGCAAAGAACGAGCCGCGGAAATCATCCCCGACGAGGTGATCGACGACGCCGCCATCGTCGGCGACGTCGACTACGTGCGTAAGCAGATCAAGGCCTGGGAGGCCGCCGGCGTCACCATGATGGTGGTGTCTGGCCGCAGTACGGAGCAGGTCCGCGAGCTGGCGAGCCTGATCTGACAGCCGCACATAGAAATCTAGAACACGTTCTAGTTTTCTTGCCAGGGGCTTAGAACGCGTTCTAGATTGTCCGGATGACAGGCCCGACGACGATGCCGAGCGCGCGGCGCGACGAGGTGGAGCCGGGCAATCGACACCGGTCCGGCCGGTCAGCCGAGCGGATGGGCGTCGCCGAACGTCATCTCGACGTGGCCGACAGATCCAGAGACCATCGCCCGCCTTGGCAGGCCCAGCGATGCCAGCTCCTTGGCGTAGGCGTGATCGCCAAGTCGCAACGTCGCGCCGCCGACCCGACCGCGCAGCCCGCGCACCCGCATCTCCCAGGGCACTTCGCGGGTGGTGCCGTCGGCGAAGGTGTAGGTCTTGAGCACCTGCGGCCGCGACGTGAACAGCGACGGTACCGGCAATCCCCGGGCGAAGTCGATGCCGGCGATGTGCGCGCCGTCGGCGCTGACGTCGAATCCGAACCGGCCGTGCTCGTGAACGGTGAAGTCGGCCATGATCTTCGGGAATCCCCAGATGGAGCGCCCGGCTTCCAGGGTGAAGCTCTGGTCGACCGGCAGATGGTGGATGAACGCGGCCGCGTCGCCCAGCGCCCGCCAGCCGCGCGCCGTCGAACCGGGCGGGTTGACCATCACGCAGGTACCGAATTCGTGGTACTGCCCCAGATCGCCGTCGATATAGCGGGCCAGCATCAGGTTGACCACCGCCCGGCCGGGACGGTGTTGGCAGACTTGCAGGCCGCTGTAATCGACAAGGCGTTGCGCCGCTTGTGCATCCACCGAAAACATCGCGGCGTGCACGTCCGCTTTTCGTATCCGCACCGGCATGGTGAGGACTGTCCCCGCAACGATGTGTTGTGACTCAGCCATGCCGGTTACTGTAATCCGTTCGTCAACATTTGGAGGCTGTAGATGACTTCGACCATCCCGGAAGCAATTTCGAATATCGACCTGACCGATGGCAATTTCTACGCCGACCGGCGCGCCTCACGCGAGGCCTATCGCTGGATGCGCGCCAACCAGCCGGTATTTCGCGATCGCAATGGCCTGGCCGGTGCCGCCACCTATCAAGCCATCCTCGACGCCGAGCGCAATCCGGAGTTGTTCTCCAGCACCGGAGGAATCCGCCCCGAGCAGCCGGGTATGCCCTACATGATCGACATGGACGATCCCGCACATCTGTTGCGGCGCAAGCTAGTCAACGCCGGCTTCACCCGCAAGCGGGTGAAGGAGAAGGAGCCGTCCATCGCGAAGCTGTGCGACACCCTGATCGACGCGGTGTGTGAGCGCGGCGAGTGCGACTTCGTCCGCGATATCGCCGCCCCGCTGCCGATGGCGGTGATCGGCGACATGCTGGGCGTGCTGCCCACCGAACGCGGCATGCTGTTGAAATGGTCCGATGACCTGGTCTGCGGGCTGAGTTCGCACATCGACCCCGCGTCGGACGAAGCCCAGGCGGTGATGGCCGCATTCGCCGCGTACACCGAATTCACCACCGACATCATCACCAAGCGGCGAGCCGAGCCCACCGATGACCTGTTCTCCATCCTGGTGAACGCCGAGGTGGAGGGGCAGCGGATGTCCGATGACGAGATCGTCATGGAGACGCTGCTCATCCTCATCGGCGGCGACGAGACCACGAGGCACACCTTGAGCGGGGGGACAGAACAGCTGGTCCGCCACCGCGACCAGTGGGATGCGTTGGTGCGCGACCCCTCGCTGCTTCCCAGCGCGATGGAGGAGATGCTGCGCTGGACGTCGCCGGTCAAGAACATGTGCAGAACCTTGACTGCTGATACGGAATTCCACGGCACCTCACTGCATGAGGGCGAGAAGGTCATGTTGCTGTTCGAGTCGGGCAACTTCGACGAGTCAGTGTTCGACGATCCGGACAGCTTCGATATCCGCCGAAACCCGAACAGCCACGTGTCTTTCGGCTTCGGCACGCACTTCTGCCTCGGGAATCAGCTGGCCCGGCTGGAGCTTTCGATGATGACCGAGCGGGTGCTCAAGCGGCTGCCGGATCTGAGACTGGCCGACGACTCGGCTTTGCCGCTGCGGCGGGCCAACTTCGTCAGCGGCCTGGAAGCCATGCCGGTGGTGTTCACCCCGAGCGCGCCGCTGCTGGGCTGACGGTCTTGCGCCGAGCGTAACCGCATTGCGAAAAACCGGGCGCAACTTCGCAGTGCGGTTACGCCCGCGACGGCTCGCGCCGGGCTAGCGGTTTTGGAAGTTGGGCTTGCGCTTCTCGGCGAACGCCCGCGGGCCTTCCTTGGAGTCCTCGGAGAGGAACACCGGTATCCCGTTGGCGGTATCGGGCTTGAAGGCCTCTTCCTCGTGCATTCCCTCGGTCTCGCGGATGGTCTTGAGAATCGCCTGCACGGCCAAGGGCCCGTTGTTCTCGATCACTTCCGCGATCTCGAGCGCCTTGGTCAGCGCCTGCCCATCGGGAACGACGTGGCCGATCAGGCCCATCTCCTTGGCCTCGGCGGCGGTGATGTGCCGCCCGGTCAGCAGCAGGTCGCACGCCACCGTGTAGGGGATCTGGCGCACCAACCGCACCGCGGACCCGCCCATCGGGTACAGGCTCCACTTGGCCTCGGAAATGCCGAATTTGGCGCTCTCGCCCGCTACGCGGATGTCGGTGCCCTGCAGGATCTCGGTGCCGCCGGCGATGGCCGGCCCTTCGACGGCAGCGATGAGCGGCTTGGTCAGCCGGCGGCCCTTCAGCAACGCATCGATTCGCGACGGGTCGTAGCTGCCGTCCTTGAATGAGTCGCCCGGGGGCTTTTGCGTCGCGGCCTTGAGGTCCATGCCCGCGCAGAAGTAGCCACCGGCCCCGGTCAGGACGCAGCAGCGGATGTCGGGATCGTTGTCGACCCGATCCCAGGCCTGGACCATGATCTCCATCATTTCCGTGCTCAAAGCGTTGCGGCGGTGCGGCCGATTCATGGTCACGATCAGGGTGTGACCACGCTGTTCCACCAGCGCGTCAGGCCCGGTTTCCCCGTTTTCTGTGTTTGCTGGGGCTCCGGCGTTCTCCACGGCCACGGCTACCGCCTTTCCCTCGACAACGGTCACGAGCTTGCCTCGAAATGTAACACGTTCTAATTTGGTGGCCGTGGCCTTGAATATTGCCGATCTTGCAGAGCACGCCATCGACGCGGTGCCCGAGCGTGTCGCCCTGATCTGCGGCGACGAGAAGCTGACCTACGCCCAGCTGGAGGAGAAGGCCAACCGCCTTGCCCACTACCTGATCGATCAGGGGGTGAAAAAGGACGACAAAGTCGGTCTCTACTGCCGGAACCGCATCGAAATCGTCATCGCGATGCTCGGCATCGTCAAGGCGGGCGCCATTCTGATTAACGTCAACTACCGCTACGTCGAGGGCGAGCTGCGCTACCTGTTCGACAACTCCGACATGGTCGCGCTGGTCCATGAGCGTCAGTACTCCGACCGCGTGGCCAACGTGTTGCCGGAGACTCCCAGTGTCAAGACGGTCCTGGTGGTGGAGGACGGCAGCGACAACGACTTCCAGCGCTACGGCGGCGTGGAGTTCTACTCGGCGATCGCGCAGAGCTCGCCCGAGCGCGACTTCGCCGAGCTGCTGGGTGAGCGGAGTGCCGACGACATTTACATCTTGTACACCGGCGGCACCACCGGCTTCCCGAAGGGCGTGATGTGGCGCCACGAGGACATCTACCGGGTCCTGTTCGGTGGAACCGACTTCGCCACAGGCGAATTCGTCAAGGACGAGTACGACCTGGCCAAGGCCGCCGCGGCCAATCCGCCGATGGTGCGCCACCCTATTCCGCCGATGATCCACGGCGCCACCCAGTCGGCCACCTGGATGTCGATCTTTTCGGGCCAAACCACCGTGCTGGCACCGGAATTCAATGCCGACGAGGTCTGGCGCACGATTCACGACCACAAGGTGAACCTGCTGTTCTTCACCGGTGACGCGATGGCGCGGCCGCTGCTGGACGCGCTGCTGGCGCACCAGGACAAGGGGAACGAGTACGACCTGTCGTCGCTGTTCCTGCTCGCCTCCACCGCGGCCCTGTTCTCGCCGAGCATCAAGGAGAAATTCCTCGAGCTGCTGCCCAACCGGGTCATCACCGACTCGATCGGCTCGTCGGAAACCGGGTTCGGTGGCACCAGCATCGTCGCCAAGGACGCACCGCACAGCGGCGGCCCGCGTGTGACGATCGACCACCGCACCGTCGTCCTCGACGAGGACGGAAACGAGGTCAAGCCCGGCTCCGGTGTGCGCGGATTCATCGCGAAGAAGGGCAACATCCCGGTCGGCTACTACAAGGACGAGAAGAAGACCGCCGAGACGTTCAAGACCATCAACGGCGTCCGCTATGCCATCCCCGGCGACTTCGCGACGGTCGAGGAGGACGGCACCGTCACGATGCTGGGCCGCGGCTCGGTGTCGATCAACAGCGGCGGCGAGAAGATCTACCCCGAGGAGGTCGAGGCCGCGCTCAAGGGGCATCCCGACGTCTTCGACGCGTTGGTGGTCGGTGTGCCCGACGCGCGGTACGGGCAGCACGTCGCCGCCGTCGTCCAGCCGCGGCCGGGGACCCGCCCCGCACTGCCGGAGCTGGATGCCTTCGTGCGTTCCGCGATCGCCGGATACAAGGTGCCGCGCAGCCTGTGGCTGGTCGACGAGGTCAAGCGTTCGCCCGCCGGCAAACCGGACTACCGCTGGGCCAAGGAGCAGACCGAGGCGCGTCCGGCCGACGAGGTGCATGCCGCTCACGCCGCGACCGGTGCGTGACGACCGACTTCGTCAAGCACCACCCTGACGTTCCCGCCGGCTACTTCGCTTGGGAGGCCGCCGGCCTGCGCTGGCTTTCCGGCGTCGACGGCGGCGTGCCATGCGCGCAGGTCGTTTCCGTCACCGCGACGAGCCTGACGCTGCGGCGGCTCGATTCGGTGAGCCCGACCCCCGAGGCGGCGCGCGCGTTCGGCGGCCAGCTGGCCATCACGCACGACGCCGGGGCTGCGGCTTTCGGCGCGGGCCCCGACGGATGGGACGGGCCCGGCTTCTTCGGGCCGCTGTCGCAGCCCCTGCCGATGTCGCTGCGACCCCACCGACGCTGGGGCGAGTTCTACGCGGAGGAGCGGCTGGTCCCGATGGCCGAACTCGCGGCGGCGCGCCTGGACGCCGCGACCCGCGAGGCCGTCGACGCCGTCGCGACGCGTTGCCGTGCGGGCGATTTCGACGACGACGACGACCGGCCGGCCCGGCTGCACGGTGATCTGTGGAGCGGCAACGTGATGTGGACGCCCGGTGGGGTGGTGCTGATCGACCCGGCCGCGCACGGCGGTCACCGCGAGACGGACCTGGCGATGCTCGCGCTGTTCGGCTGCCCGCATTACGACGCCGTCCTCGACGGTTATCAGCGGGTGCGGCCGCTGACACCCGGCTGGCGCGACCGCACGGGGCTGCACCAGCTGTTCGGACTGCTGGCCCATGTCGTGCTGTTCGGCGGCGGATACGCCCGACAAACCGCCGCCGCCGCCCGCGCCGCGCTGACCGCCTGAGCGGCGTCTACAGTCGGATTGCCCGCCTTCTCCTCCCGCCCCCACGCGGCGCGCATCGTCGCCGGGCTACTGTCGATCCCGATGACGATCGACGTCTGGATGCAACACCCGACGCAACGGTTCCTGCGCAGCGACATGCTGGCGTCCCTGCGGCGCTGGACGGGCGGATCGATCCCCGACGCTGAAATCCCGATCGAGGCGACGCTGGCGTCGATGGACGCCGCCGGCGTGCAACGGGGCATACTCAGCGCCTGGCGCGGCCCGAATGGCCAAGACCTCGTCTCCAACGACGAGGTGGCGCAATGGGTTGCCGCGCACCCGAACCGGTTCGCCGGACTTGCCGCCGTGGACCTCGACCGCCCGATGGAAGCGGTCCGCGAGCTGAGACGGCGAGTCGGAGAAGGGTTCGTCGGCCTGCGGGTGGTGCCGTGGTTGTGGAACGCCCCGCCCACCGATCGCCGCTACTATCCGCTGTTTGCCCAATGCGTGGAGTCCGGGGTGCCGTTCTGCACCCAGGTCGGTCACACCGGGCCGCTGCGTCCGTCGGAAACCGGCCGGCCGATTCCCTACATCGACCAGGTGGCCCTCGACTTTCCCGAACTGGTGATCGTCTGCGGTCACGTCGGCTACCCGTGGACCGAAGAGATGGTTGCGGTGACCCGCAAGCACGAAAACGTCTACATCGACACGTCGGCGTACACGATCAGGCGGTTGCCGGAAGAACTCATCAGATTCATGAAAACTCGTACCGGGCAACGGAAAGTGTTGTTCGGCACCAATTACCCGATGATCTTTCACGAGCATGCGCTGGCGGGGCTGGACGAACTCGGGCTGTCCGACGAGGCTCGACGAGACTTCTTGCGCGGCAATGCCGAACGAGTGTTTCGACTGGAGGCGATCACGTGAACGGCGCCCAGGCCCTGATCAACACCCTGGTCGACGGTGGTGTCGACGTGTGTTTCGCGAACCCGGGCACGTCGGAGATGCACTTCGTCGCCGCATTGGACACTGTGCCGCGGATGCGTGGCGTGCTGGCACTGTTCGAGGGGGTCGCCACCGGCGCGGCCGACGGGTATGCGCGCATCGCCGATCGCCCGGCGGCGGTGCTGCTGCATCTGGGCCCCGGATTGGGCAACGGCCTGGCCAATCTGCACAACGCGCGGCGCGCCCATGTGCCGATGGTGGTGGTCGTCGGCGACCACGCCACGTATCACAAAAAATACGACGCCCCACTGGAATCCGACATCGACGCCCTCGCCCGCACCGTCTCGGGATGGGTGCGCCGCACGGGCGACGCCTCCCAGGTTTCGGCCGACGCCGTCGAGGGCATCGCGGCCAGCCGATGGGGATCGCAGATCTCGACGCTGATCCTGCCCGCCGACGTGTCCTGGTCCGACGGCGCCCAGCTGTTCTCCAACCTGGAGGCACACCCGGCGGGCGCCGACCCCCTGCTGGGGGCCGAGGTGGCCGAGGTGCTGGGCTCCGGGGAGCCGACGGTGATCATGGTGGGCGGCGATGCCACCCGCCGCGCCGGCCTGGCCGCGGCCACCCGGATCGCCGCGGCGACGGGCGCGCGCGTGCTGTGCGAGACCTTTCCCACCCGCCTGGAGCGTGGCGCCGGTATCTCCGCCGTCGACCGGCTCGCCTATTTCGCCGAGGCCGCCACGGCCCAGTTGGACGGCGCCAAGCATCTGGTGTTGGCCGGTGCCAAGTCGCCGGTGTCGTTCTTTGCTTACCCGGGCATGCCCAGCGACCTGGTGCCGGCCGGCTGCGAGGTGCACGCGCTCGCCGAACACAGCGGCGCGGCGGACGCGTTGATCGCCCTGGCGGATCAGGTGGCGTCCGGGACAGTGGCGCCGGTGGCGGCCGCGTCGCGTCCCAAGCTGCCCACGGGCGCGCTGACTTCCGCGTCGGCGGCCGACGTGATCGGGGCGCTGATGCCGGACCGGGCGATCGTGGTCGACGAGTCGAACACGTCGGGCGTGCTGCTCGCGCAGGCCACCGCCGGGGCGCCGGCGCACGACTGGCTGACCCTGACCGGCGGGGCGATCGGCTATGGCATTCCGGCGGCGATCGGTGCCGCGATCGCCGCCCCGGATCGGCCGGTGCTGTGCCTGGAATCCGACGGCTCGGCGATGTACACGATTTCCGGATTGTGGACCCAGGCGCGGGAAAACCTCAACGTCACCACCGTGCTGTACAACAACAGCGCCTACGATATCCTGCGGATCGAGCTGCAACGGGTCGGTGCCGGATCGGCCCCCGGGCCCGAGGCGCTCTCTCTGCTCGATTTATCTTGCCCCACAATGGATTTCGTGAAGATCAGCGAGGGCATGGGAGTACCCGCCCGACGGGTCACCACCGGCGAGGAGTTCGCCGATGCGCTGCGCGAGGCGTTCTCGCAACCCGGGCCGCATTTGATCGACGCCGTCGTGCCGTCAATAACGGGCTAGGCTCGGCACCCTGCTCAGCAGCCAGTCGGTCAGCGTATTGACCACGTCGACTCCCGTTTCGAACGCGCCGTCGTGGGCGTCCGCCGCCAGCGCCACGCCCCACTGCCCGGATTGGGTGGGGACGATCCCGAATTGCCGGACCAGGTACTCACCGTGCGCCCCCGGCCCCCAACCCCCCTTTGCGGCAACCCCTTTGGCGGCCAATCCCCATCGGTCACCGGTGGTGAGCTGTTGCATCAGGTCGATCACCTCGGCGGCGTCGGGAATGGTCGGCAGCTCTGCCGCGAACCGCGCTTGGCGCTGCAGGTTCCACTGGGTTTGGCCGAACGCGGTGAAGCCACGGCGGAGTCGGCGTGACTCGACCACCGTCGCGGTGTCACCGCCCTCGGCCACCACGACCTGAACCTGCCGCGCCGCGTTGCTCGGCTCGCCCAATTGCGACCACAACCGCTCGGACGCGCGATTGTCGGACTCGGTGATGGCCTTCACCGCAAAATCGCGGGCCCCGAGCCAGTCGTTGCGCAGCGCCGCTATCGCCAGGGGCACTTTGATCGTCGACCAGGCCACACCGGACCACCAGCTCCCCAGCGAAAACGTTCTGTCCGGCCGGGCGATGGCGACGCCGACGCTCGCCGGTAGCGCGGCGGAAAGCTGCTCAAAGCTCGCCTCGAGCGCGAGCTCCAGAGGGCGTGCAGTCATGCGCCGGTTTCGGTATCGGCGTGCGTGACCAATGTGCCGAGGCGGGGATCCGGCGCATCAACCATCGCATCTCCTCTTCTTCGCGGCATGCTCATGAAGTGTCGCACAACGCGCGCAGGCCACGATCGATATGGATCGCGACGCCCGTCGGGCACGTTGCCAAAACGCGTCGGCCCGGTGCGCTAGCGGTGGATCTTCCACACGGGGTCGGCGCAGTCGACGCCCTGGGCGGCCAACTGTCGCTTCAGCACTTTGAAGGTCACCGTCCGCGGGAGCTCGGCGCTGACCCGCACGTACGACGGCCACTGCTTGGGTCCCAAGTCCGGCTGCTCGGCCAAAAAGGCGCGGAACTTCTCCTCATCGAACTGGGTGCCCGGCGCCATCACCACGGCGGCCATGACTTGATCTCCGACTATCGCGTCGGGCACCGGGTACACCGCCACCTCGGTGAGGTCGGGGTGGCGCAGCAACACCCGCTCGATCGGGGCCGCACCGAGGTTCTCGCCGTCGACGCGCATCCAATCACCCAGCCGCCCAGCGAAATACGCGTATCCGGCGTCATCGCGGTAGGCGAGATCGCCACTGTGGTACATCCCGCCGGCCATCCGCTCGGCCTCGGCCGCCTCGTCGTTGTAGTAACCCTCGAACCGCCCGGGCCCGGCGGCGTTCACCAGCTCGCCGACCACGCCCGGCGGGCACACCGCGCCGGTTTCGGGATCTACGATGTCGATTCCCTGCGGAAGTGGGCCCAGGGAACCCGGCGGTGTGTCCGGTGTGCGTGCGATGGCCACACCCCCTTCGGTGGAACCGAACCCGTCCTGGACGACGCAGCCGAATCTGCGGCCGAAGAGCTCGATGTCATCGGGTACACCCTCGTTGCCGTACACCGCGCGCAGCGGGTTGTCCGCGTCGTCGGGCCGCTCGGGCGTGGCCAGCACGTACGACAACGGCTTGCCCACGTAGTTCGCGTAGGTGGCACCGTAACGGCGCACATCGACGATAAAGTTCGACGCGGAAAACTTGCGTCGCAAGGCCATTGATCCCTCGCACGCCGCGGCCACGGCCCAACCGACCAGGACCGCGTTGGAATGAAACAGCGGCATCGACACGTAGCAGACGTCGTCGCGGCCGAGCCCGAAGCGCTGCGACATCGTCACACCCGCGATCGCGACCTTGCCGTGGCTGCACTTGACCGCCTTCGGCTCGCCGCTGGTACCCGACGTGAAGATCAACATGAACAGGTCGGCCGGCGAGGCGGACTGAAAAGACATTTCCGCGCCGCTTCGGGAGAGGGTGTGCGCGGCGACCTCGTCGGCCCACTCGGGGGAGTCGGCGTTCAGGTGCTCGATATCGGCCAGCGTCTCAGACGATTTCGAGTCGGCGAGCACCAATTGGCAGTCGGCCCGGTCGATGTCGCGCTGCAGTGCCTCGCCGCGGCGCACCGGATTGAGCCCCACCGGCACGATCCCCGACATTCCCGCCGCCACCAGCATCGCCGAGAAGAAGGGGGTGTTCTCCAGCAGCACGCCGACGTGCGGCGGCCGGGCGGGGTCGAGGCGCTCACGCAGCGCCGCGGCAATCGCGGCACCATGCTGCAGGTGATCACGCCAGCTGATGAACGAGTCCTCGAAGTAGACACCCCGATCGTCGATCTCGGTCAGCGGCGCCAGCAGCTTGGTGACCGTCAGGTCGTCGGTGAGTTCCATCTCGCCTAAGCGGGCGTCTCCGCCAGCTCACGGCCGATGCGCCGCAGTTGCCCGGTGGCGCCGCCCAGGGCGAACTCGGTCTCCTTGGCGGCCAGGAAGTAGCGGTGCGCCGGGTGATCGGTGTCGACGCCGACGCCGCCGTGCACGTGCACGATCGTGTGCGCCACCCGGTGACCGGCGTCGGCGGCCCAGAACGCCGCGCTGGCGACGTCGATCTCGGCCGGAACGTCTTCCGAGACTCGCCAGGCAGCCTGGGTGAGCGTGAGCCGCAACCCCTTGACGTCGATGTAGCCGTCGGCCAGTCGCTGCGACACCGCCTGGAAGCTGCCGATCGGGCGGTCGAACTGCTCACGCTCGCGCGCGTATTCGGCGGTCATCTGCAGGCCACGCTCGAGCACTCCGAGCTGGAAAGCGCTGCGGCCCAAGTCGCCGAGCGCGCCGAGCCACGTCACGACCTCGGGGCCGCCGACCTTGCGGCTTTCGTCCACCTCGGTCCCCTCCAGCGCGAGGTGCCCGACGCTGCCCAGGCCGGTGGTCTCCAACGCGGTCACGGTGACGCCGGGGTCGTCGGCGGTAACCAGGAAAACCACGGTGCCGGAGTCTGTCTCGGCGGGAACCAAGAAAGCGTCGGCGACCGGGCCGAATCCGACCTGGGTGCGCGTTCCGGTCAGTCGGTAGCCGGCGCCGGCGCCGACCGCCCGCACCGGGCCCTCGCCCATCTCGCCGTCGAGGGCGACGCCGAGCGTCTTCTCGCCGTTGACCGCCGGCACGCCCCAGCTTTGTTGCAGCTCTTCGGAGCCGAACCGGGCCAGCGCCCCGGCGCCCAGTACCACCGACTCCAGGTAGGGCACCGCGGCCAGCTGGTGTCCCAGCGCGACCAGGATCGCGATCTGCTCGAGCGCGCCGAAGCCGTCGCCGCCCAGCGATGATGCCGACGCGCTGGACAGGATGCCGGCGTCGATCAGCTTTTGCCACAGGTCACGGTCGAACCGCTGATCGAGCCCGTCGAGCTCACGCTGGTGTTCGGGTGTGCATACCGAGTCCACGATGGTGTCGACCAGGTTGCCGAGGTCGTTCGCCGCTTCGGTTGTGGTGAAATCCATGAACGTCCGTCCTTCTATTACCTAGCGGCTCAACGGTTTCGGGGCAGGCCGAGGGCGACCATGCCGATGATGTCGCGCTGCACTTCGTTGGTGCCGCCGCCGAAGGTCAGGATCAGGCAGGCCCGATGCATCCGCTCGACCCGGCCGCGCAGCAACGAGCCCGGCGAATTCTGGCGCACCGTCGCCGCGGTACCCAGCACCTCCATCAGCAGTCGGTAGGCCTCGGTGGCCAGCTCGGTGCCATACACCTTGGCCGCCGATGCATCGGCGGGCGACAGGGCTTCACTCGCTGCCGATGCCAGCTCCCAGTTGATCAGCTTGAGGACCTCGGCCTTGGCGTGCACCCGGGCCAGGTTGAGCTGCACCCACTCCGAGTCGATGAGCCGGGCGCCACCGGCGTCCTTGGTGTTCTGTGCCCATTCGCGAACCTCGCGCAGGGCCAGGAAGATCGGTTGCGGAGAGACGAGGGCGACCCGCTCGTGGTTGAGCTGGTTGGTCACCAGCTTCCAGCCGCCGTTCTCCTCGCCGATCAGGTTGGTCACCGGGACGCGCACGTCGGAGTAATAGGTGGCGCTGGTGTCCACACCGGCCATGGTGTGTACCGGCGTCCACGAGAAGCCCTCGGCGGTCGTCGGCACCGCGATCATCGAAATGCCGCGGTGTTTCTTGGCCTCGGGGTTGGTGCGCACCGCCAGCCACACCCAGTCCGCATAGGCGATCAGGCTGGTCCACATCTTCTGGCCGTTGATCACGTAGTCGTCGCCATCGCGCACGGCGGTGGTGCGCAGGTTGGCCAGGTCGGTGCCGGCGCCCGGCTCGGAGTAGCCGATCGAGAAGTGCAGCTCGCCTGCGGCGATCTTGGGTAGGAAGAATTTCTTCTGTTCCTCGGTGCCGAACGCCATGATCGTCGGCGCCACGCTGTTGATCGTCAGGAACGGCACCGGCACGCCCGCGATCGCGGCCTCGTCGGTGAAGATCAGCGAGTCCATCGGGGAGCGGTCCTGGCCGCCGTACTCCTTGGGCCAGTTCAGGGTGAGCCACCCGTCCTTGCCCATCTGCGCGACGGTGTCACGGTAGGCGGTGCCGGTCCCGACCTCGCCCTGTGTCGAGGTCAGCGCCTCGCGACGTTCCGGGGTCATCAGCGTGGTGAAGTACGACCGCAGCTCGCGACGCAGCTCCTCCTGTTCCGGGGTGTAACTGATACGCATTTCAGCCGTCCTTCACGTTAACGACGTCGGAGTAACAAGCCTCGTCACAGGCTGCAGCTTGACCAACGGCTACCCGTTCGCCTTCCCGGTTGTAACACGTTCTAGTCTGGGAATCCAGCGACCGTTTCGCCAGAGGTGTCGGGGCCCTATGGTGGACCTACATACAGATGAGGCGTGTCCTCGGTGACGGCCAGGTTCAAGGAGGGTGTGCTGTGCGGGTGATCGTGGACCGTGACCGGTGCGAAGGTAACGCAGTGTGCTTGGGAATTGCACCCGATATCTTCGACCTGGACGACGAGGACTACGCCGTGGTGAAACTCGACCCCATTCCCGCCGATCAGGAGCAGTTGGTCGAGCAGGCGATCGCCGAATGCCCGCGCGCCGCGCTTTCCCGCGGCGACTAATCCGAGCCCAGAGCGCGCAACCCGAAACTAGAGGTATTCATAAATTGACTAGCAGCACGAACGCGACCGATCTCTCCGGCAAGGTCGCGGTGGTGACCGGTGCGGCCGCGGGCCTGGGACGGGCCGAGGCGCTGGGCCTGGCACGCCTGGGAGCGACCGTCGTCGTCAACGACATCGCCGCCGCGTTGGATGCCTCCGACGTCATCGACGAAATCAACTCCGCGGGCTCGAAGGCGATTGCCGTGGCCGGCGACATCAGCGAACGCGCCACGGCCGACGAGCTGGTCGCGCAGGCCGACGGGCTGGGTGGGCTCGACATCGTGGTCAACAACGCGGGGATCACCCGCGACCGGATGTTGTTCAACATGTCCGACGAGGAGTGGGACCTGGTCATCGCCGTGCACCTGCGCGGTCATTTCCTGCTGACCCGCAACGCCGCCACCTACTGGCGCTCCAAGGCCAAGGAGGCGGGCGGCCAGATCTTCGGCCGGATCGTCAACACCGCGTCGGAGGCCGGCCTGGTCGGCCCGGTCGGGCAGGCCAACTATGGCGCCGCCAAGGCCGGCATCATTTCCCTCACGCTGACGGCCGCGCGGGCGCTGGGCCGCTACGGCGTGTGCGCCAACGCCATCTGCCCCCGCGCGCGCACCGCGATGACGGCCGACGTCTTCGGCGACGCACCGGATGCGGAAGCGGGGGGCATCGACCCGTTGTCGCCGGAGCACGTCGTCAACCTGGTCAAGTTCCTGTCGTCTCCGGCCGCAGCGGAAGTCAACGGCCAGGTGTTCATCGTCTACGGTCCACAGGTGACATTGGTCGCTGCGCCGACCGTGGAGCGCAAATTCAGCGCCAACGGCGCCGCTTGGGACCCTGCGCAGCTGAGCGCGACATTGCAGGATTACTTTGCTGGCCGTGATCCTGAGCACAATTTTTCGGCGAGCGGACTGATGGCACAATAGCCATTCGCGGCCGATCGATTGGGGGGAATCGCCAGGTAGAACGTGTGTCAGTTTGACACGTGACAAGTGCGTCTGACCTGGCGAATTAACGGTTGGGATAAGAAGTGCTGTTCATTGACACGGTGAACTTGTTCTGAGTTAATATGATCCGGCTCACACCGAGCCCCGTGCGACCGTAGACAACGCGAAAGCCAGCCATAGACTTCGCCGAGACCAGCCGAGGGGGGAACCGAGTTGATTGAGCAACTTTCGGTCCCCGCCCGCGCCATCGGCGGATTCTTCGAAATGATGATGGACACCGGCCGGGCGGCTTTTCGCCGGCCGTTCCAATTTGGTGAGTTTCTCGATCAGACGTGGATGATCGCTCGCGTGTCGCTGGTTCCGACGCTGCTGGTGTCCATCCCGTTCACGGTGTTGGTGGCCTTCACCCTCAACATCCTGCTGCGCGAGATCGGCGCCGCCGACTTGTCCGGCGCCGGGACGGCATTCGGCACGATCACCCAGCTGGGTCCGGTGGTGACCGTGCTCGTGGTGGCCGGCGCCGGTGCCACCGCGATCTGTGCCGACCTCGGCGCCCGCACGATCCGCGAGGAGATCGACGCGATGCGGGTGCTGGGCATCGACCCGATCCAGCGACTCGTCGTACCCCGTGTGTTGGCGTCGACGGTGGTGGCGCTGCTGCTCAACGGCTTGGTCTGCGCCATCGGTCTTTCCGGTGGTTACGTGTTCTCCGTCTTCCTGCAGGGCGTCAACCCGGGCGCGTTCATCAACGGCTTGACCGTGCTGACCGGTCTGCGCGAGCTGGTTCTCGCCGAGGTCAAGGCGCTGCTGTTCGGTGTGATGGCCGGGATGGTGGGCTGTTACCGCGGCCTGACCGTCAAGGGCGGCCCCAAAGGCGTGGGTAATGCGGTCAACGAAACCGTGGTCTACGCCTTCATCTGTCTGTTCGTGATCAATGTGGTGATGACCGCCGTCGGCGTGCGAATTTCGGCGAAGTGACGAGACGGGTGAGCACGCAATGAGTTACGACGTCACGCTGCGATTTCGTCGCGTCTTTTCGCGGCTGCAAGAGCCGGTTGACGACTTCGGTGAGCAGGCGTTGTTCTACGGGCAGACCATGCGGTATGTCCCCAACGCACTCACCCGGTACCGCAAGGAGACGATCCGGCTGATCGCCGAGATGACCATGGGCGCGGGAGCTCTCGTCATGATCGGCGGCACGGTCGGTGTTGCGGCGTTCCTGACCCTGGCCTCCGGCGGGGTCATTGCCGTACAGGGGTATTCGTCGCTGGGCAACATCGGCATCGAGGCACTGACGGGGTTCCTGTCCGCCTTCCTGAACGTCCGGGTGGTCGCGCCGGTGATCGCGGGTATCGCGCTGGCGGCCACCATCGGTGCCGGCGCCACCGCCCAATTGGGTGCCATGCGGGTGTCGGAGGAGATCGACGCCGTCGAGTGCATGGCGGTGCACTCGGTGTCCTACCTGGTATCGACCCGCCTGATCGCCGGCCTGATCGCGATCATTCCGCTGTACTCGCTGTCGGTGCTGGCCGCCTTCTTCGCCGCCCGCTTCACCACGGTGTACATCAATGGGCAGTCGAAAGGCCTCTACGACCACTACTTCAATACGTTCCTGATCCCGTCGGACCTCCTATGGTCGTTCCTGCAGGCCATCGTCATGTCGATCGCGGTCATGCTCGTGCACACCTATTACGGCTACAACGCCAGCGGCGGTCCGGTCGGCGTCGGGATCGCGGTCGGCCAGGCCGTGCGGACGTCGTTGATCGTCGTGGTCGTCATCACTTTGTTCATCTCGCTCGCTGTGTATGGGGCGTCCGGTAACTTCAACCTCTCCGGATAAGAGGACCGCTTAAAAGGACATGGCAGACACAGGGGCGAAACGCACAACCGTCCGGCTGGCAGCAGCGGTGCTGGCCAGCCTGATGGTGGCTTTCGCTGTGCTGACTTACCTTTCGTACACGGCGGCCTTCGCGTCGATCGACACGGTCACCGTGTCGGCGCCGCGGGCCGGGCTGGTGATGGAGAAGGGCGCCAAAGTCAAGTACCGCGGCATCCAGATCGGCAAGGTCGAGACGATCGATTATTCCGGTGACCAGGCCCGGCTGACGCTCGGCATCGACAGCGATGACATGCATTTCATCCCGTCCAATGCGACGGTGCATATCGCGGGCAACACCATTTTCGGTGCCAAGGCGGTGGAATTCCTTCCGCCTCAATCGCCTTCGCCGACTTCACTTCGTCCCGACGCGCATGTCGCGGCGTCGGCGGTGCAGCTGGAAGTCAACACCTTGTTCCAGTCGTTGATGGACCTGCTGCACAAGGTCGACCCCGTCGAACTCAACGGGACGCTGAGCGCGTTCGCCGAAGGCCTGCGTGGCCATGGCGACGACCTGGGCGGCATCTTGTCGGGTTTGAATACGCTGACGCGCCAAGCGAATCCGAAGCTGCCCGCCTTGCAGGAGGACTTTCGCAAGGCCGCGGTTGTGGCGAACGTCTACGCCGACGCCGCCCCCGACCTGACCACCGTGGTCGACAACCTGCCGACGATCAACAAGACCGTCGTGGACCAGCAGAAGAATCTCGACAACACGCTTCTGGCCACCATCGGCCTGTCGAACAACGCCTATGACACGTTGGCGCCGGCCGAACAGGACTTCATCGACGCCATCAACCGGTTGCGAGCCCCGCTCAAGGTGGCTGGTGAGTACTCACCGGAATTCGGCTGCCTGTTCGGCGGTATCGACCGGGGCCTCAAAGAGTTCGGACCGATTCTCGGTGTTCGCAAGGCGGGCCTGTTCACGTCGTCGAGCTTCGTGCTGGGCGCGCCGTCGTACACCTACCCGGAATCGTTGCCGATCGTCAACGCCTCGGGCGGTCCGAACTGCCGTGGGCTGCCCGACATCCCGAACAAGCAACACGGCGGCTCGTGGTACCGGGCGCCGTTCCTGGTCACCGACAACGCGAATATCCCGTACGAGCCGTTCACCGAGTTGCAGTTCGACGCGCCCTCGACGCTGCAGTTCCTGTTCCACGGCGCCTTCGCGGAACGGGACGACTTCTGATGGCCGCCTCCGGAATGCCGTCGCACCGCTCGATGATGATCAAGGTCAGCATCTTCGCGGTGGCGATGTTGTTGGTGTCGGCGGGGCTGGTGGTGGTCTTCGGCGACTTCCGGTTCGGCCCCGAAAGCACCTACCACGCAACGTTTACCGACGTATCGCGGCTCAAGTCCGGCCAGAAGGTGCGCATCGCCGGGGTGCCGGTGGGTGCGGTGTCGGACATCAAGCTCAATCACGACAACACCATCGACGTGGCGTTCGGGGTCGACAAGCGCTACACGCTCTACTCGTCGACGCGCGCGGTGATCCGCTACGAAAACCTGGTCGGCGACCGATATTTGGAGATCACTTCCGGCCCGGGGGAGCTGCGCAGGATACCGGCGGGCGGAACGATCAACAGCCAGCACACCCAGCCCGCACTGGATCTCGATGCGCTGCTGGGCGGCCTGCGGCCGGTGCTCAAAGGCCTTGACGCCGACAAGGTCAACACCATCAGCGGTGCGGTCATCCAGTTGCTGCAGGGCCAGGGCGGGGCGTTGTCGAATGTGCTGGCCGACACGAGCGCGTTCTCCTCGGCGCTGGGCCAGCGCGACCAGCTCATCGGTGACGTCATCAACAACCTCAACACGGTGCTGACGACCGTGGACCAACGCAGCGCACAATTTTCGACCAGCGTCGACCAGTTGCAACAACTGATCACCGGGCTGGCCGAGCACAAAGACGACATCGCGGGTGCCATCCCCCCGCTGGCCTCGACGACGACGGATTTGACGGAGCTGCTGAAGAATTCGCGCCGGCCGCTACAGGGCATCCTGGAGAACACCCGCCCGTTGGCCACCGAGATAGACAACCGCGAGGCCGAGGTGAACAACGACATCGAGCAGCTGGGCGAGGACTATCTCCGACTGGCCGCCCTGGGCGCCTACGGGTCGTTCTTCAACATCTATTTCTGCTCCGTGACGATCAAGATCAACGGCCCGGCCGGTGGCGACATCTTGCTGCCGCTGGGCGGTCAGCTGGATCCCAGCAAGGGGAGGTGCGCTTTTGCCAAGTAACGCGAAGCACGAACGTGACCCCCTGCGCACCGGCATCTTCGGCGTGGTGCTGGTGGTCTGCGTCGTGCTCATTGCCTTCGGCTACGCCGGATTACCGTTCTGGCCGCAGGGCAAAATCTACGACGCCTACTTCACCGACGCGGGCGGAATCAACCCCGGCAATGCCGTCTACGTCTCGGGTTTCAAAGTCGGCAAGGTGACCTCCGTGGGTCTGGCCGGCGACAGCGCCAAGATCAGCTTCAGCGTCGACCGCCACGTCGCGGTCGGTGACCAGTCGCTGGCCGCGATCCGCACCGACACCATCCTCGGTGAGCGCTCGATCTCGGTGAGCCCGGCCGGCGGCGGCAAGGCAACCACCATCCCGCTCAGCCGCACCACGACGCCGTACACGCTCGCCGGCGCGCTCGAGGACTTGGGTTCCAACGCGAGTAACCTGAACAAGCCGCAGTTCGAGAAGGCGTTGAACGTGCTGACCGACACGTTGCACGAAGCCACCCCGGAGCTGCGGGGCGCGCTGGACGGCGTCACGTCGCTGTCGCGCACCCTGGACCGCCGCGACGAGGCGCTGCAAAGCCTACTGGCGCATGCGAAGTCGGTCACCGGCGTGTTGTCCCAGCGCGCCGAACAGGTCGACAAGCTGGTCGACGACGGTAACGAGTTGTTCGCCGCGCTCGACGAACGCCGCCATGCCCTGGGTCAGCTGATCTCGGGCATCCAGGATCTCTCGGCGCAGATCTCCGGCTTCGTCGCCGACAACCGCAAGGAATTCGGGCCCGCGCTGAGCAAACTCAACGACGTGCTGTCCAACCTCAATGAGCGTCGCGACTACATCGCCGAGGCCCTCAAGCGGCTGCCCACCTATGCCACCGAGTTGGGTGAGGTGGTCGGGTCTGGCCCCGGCTTCAATGTCAACGTCTACGGTGTGATCCCGGCGCCGCTGCTTGCCACGATGTTCGACTTCTTCTACCAGCCGGGCAAGATGCCGGCCAGCCTCGCCGACTACCTGCGCGGGTTGATTCAGGAACGCTGGGTCATCAGGCCGAAGTCACCATGATGCAGCGGATCGCCGGCAGTCGGGGACTGCGCTATGCCACCATCATCGCGCTCGTCGCGGTGCTGGTGGGTGGCGTGTATGTGCTGTCGTCGCAGGCAAATAACCGCAAGATCGTCGGCTACTTCGCATCGGCCGTGGGTCTGTATCCCGGTGACCAGGTTCGCATTCTGGGGGTTCCGGTCGGCACCATCGACACGATCGAGCCGCGGCCGTCCGACGTCAAGATCACCATGTCGGTGTCCACGGACGTGAAAGTCCCGAAGGACGCCAAGGCCGTCATCATGTCGCCAAACCTGGTGGCGGCCAGGTTCATCCAGTTGACACCGGCATACACCGGCGGGCCGGCGATGGCCGACGGCGCCAGCATCGGCCAGGACCGCACCGCAGTCCCGGTGGAATGGGATGAGGTCAAGGAGTCGCTGACCCAGCTCGCTGTCCAACTCGGCCCGACGGCCGGATCGATGCAGGGTCCGCTGGGCTCGGCGATCAACCAGGCCGCCGACACCTTCGACGGCAAGGGCCAGTCGTTCCACAGCGCCTTGCGCGAGCTCTCGCAAGCCGCCGGGCGGCTGGGGGATTCGCGGGGCGACATCTTCGGCACCGTCAAGAACCTGCAGGTGCTGGTCAACGCGCTCTCGTCCAGCAACGAACAGATCGTGCAATTCGCCGGAAACGTCGCCTCGGTGTCGCAGGTGCTCGCCGACAGCTCGCGCCATCTCGACGGCACCCTGGGGACCCTCAACACGGCGCTGTCAGACATCCGTGGGTTCCTGCACGAAAACAACTCGACGATCATCGATACGGTCAACAACCTCAACGTCTTCGCGAAGACGTTGAGCGACCAGAGCGACAACATCGAGCAGGTGCTGCACGTGGCGGGGCCGGGTATCGCCAACTTCTACAACATCTATGACCCCGCGCAGGGCACGCTCAACGGTCTGTTGTCGATACCGGAATTCGCCAACCCCGTGCAGTTCATCTGTGGCGGCTCCTTCGAGACCGCGGCGGGGCCGAGGGCACCGGACTACTTCAAGCGCGCCGAGCTGTGTCGCGAGCGGCTGGGGCCGGTGCTGCGCCGGCTCACCGCGAACTATCCGCCGTTGATGTTCCACCCGCTCAACACCATCACGGCGTACAAGGGCCAGATCATCTACGACACCCCGGAAACCCAGGCCAAGGCGGCGACCCCGGTCCCGGAGCTGACCTGGGTCCCGGCCAAGGGCGCCCAGAATCCGGGCGCCCAGAACCCGGCGGATCTGCAGGCGTTGCTGATCCCGCCGGCCCCGCCCGCCGGTCCCGCGCCGGCCGGCGCCGCGCCCGCCCCTGGCCCCGCTCCCGGAAGCGCGTTCGGCCCGCTGCCGGGTCCGCCTCCGGGCCAGGCGCCTGGCGGACCGGCCGCCGGCTTGGGTGGTGGCGGATGAACCGAATGTGGTTGCGCACCAGCGGATTAGCAATGGGTGCCATGCTGCTGGGCGGATGCCAGTTCAACGGCCTGAACTCGTTGGCGATGCCCGGCACCGCCGGTCATGGCAGTGGCGCCTACTCAGTCACCGTCGAGCTGCCCGACGTGGCGACGTTGCCGCAGAACTCGCCGGTCATGGTCGACGACGTCACCGTCGGCAGTGTTTCCGGTATTGCGGCCGAACAACGGGCCGACGGATCGTTTTATGCGGCAGTGAAATTGGCGCTGAACAAAAACGTCGCGCTGCCCGCCAACTCGACCGCGACGGTCGCCCAGACATCGCTGCTCGGTTCGATGCACATCGACTTGGCACGGCCCAAGGACAAGCCGGCCGTCGGCCGGCTGACCGACGGGTCGAAGATCGCGGAGGCCAACACCGGTCGCTACCCCACCACCGAAGAGGTGCTCTCGGCGCTCGGCGTCGTGGTGAACAAGGGCAATGTCGGTGCCCTGGAAGAGATCACCGACGAGACCTACCGGGCCGTCGCGGGCCGACAGGACCAGTTCGTCGGCTTGGTCCCCAGGCTGGCGGAATTGACCTCGGGGCTGAACCGTCAGGTCAACGACATCATCGATGCGGTCGACGGACTGAACCGATTCTCGGCGGCCCTGGCGCGCGACAAGGACAACCTCGGCCGGGCGCTGGACACGTTGCCCGAAGCGGTTCGTGTGCTCAACAAGAACCGCGACCACATCGTCGAGGCCTTCGGCGCGCTCCACAAACTGGCGAATGTCACCTCGCACATCCTGGCAAAGACCAAGGTGGACTTCGCCGCCGATATGAAGGACCTGTACTCGGTCGTGAAGGCGCTCAACGACAACCGAAAGAACTTCGTCACCTCGTTGCAGATCTTGCTGACATTCCCGTTCCCCAATTACGGCATCAAACAGGCCGTGCGGGGTGACTACCTCAACGTGTTCACCACGTTCGACCTCACCCTGCGCCGGCTCGGTGAAACGTTCTTCACCACGGCGTATTTCGACCCGAACATGGCCCACATGGACGAGATCCTCAACCCACCGGACTTCTTGACCGGGGAACTGGCCAACCTGTCCGGACAGGCCGCGGATCCGTTCAAGATTCCGCCCGGCACGGCTTCGGGTTCTGAGGGACGGTAGGGGCGGACGCAGATGCATGACAGACTGACCAAGATCCAGCTGGCGATCTTCGCCGTGATCACGGTCATCACCTTGACCGTGATGGCGATCTTCTACCTGCGGCTGCCCGCGACCTTCGGTATCGGAACCTACGGCGTGAGCGCCGATTTCGTTGCCGGCGGCGGCCTGTACAAAAACGCGAATGTCACCTACCGCGGCGTTGCCGTCGGCCGCGTCGAGGGGGTGGGCCTGAGTCCCAACGGCGTGATCGCTCAGATGCGGCTGAACAGCGAGACCGCCATCCCGTCGAACGTCACCGCCACCGTCAAAAGTGTGTCGGCCGTCGGGGAGCAGTACATCGACCTGGTGCCCCCGAAGGCACCGGCATCGAGCAAGCTGAGCAACGGATCTCGCATCGAGCGGCAGAACACCCGGATCGGCCAGGACGTCGCCGACCTGTTGAAGCGTTCGGAGACGTTGGTCAACAGCCTGGGCGACACCCGGTTGCGTGAGCTGCTGCACGAGACGTTCATCGCGGCCAATGGCTCCGGCCCCGAGTTGGCCCGGCTGTTCGAGTCGGCCCGGCTGCTGGTGGACGAGGCCAACGCCAACTATCCGCAGGTCTCGCAGTTGATCGATCAGGTCGGCCCGTTCCTGCAGGCCCAGATTCGTGCCGGGGGTGACATTAAGTCGCTGTCCGATGGGCTGGCGCGCTTCACCTCCGAGGTGCGTCAGGCCGACCCGCAGCTTCGCGACACGTTGACGACCGCCCCGGGCGCCACCGACGAGGCCAGTACCGCGTTCTCCGGTATCCGCCCGAGCTTCCCGGCATTGGCCGCCAGCCTGGCCAACCTGGGTCGGGTCGGCGTGATCTACCACAAGTCGATCGAGCAACTCCTGGTGGTCCTGCCGGCGCTGTTCGCCGCGATCATCACGATGGCGGGCGGTCCTCCTCTCGACGAGGGCGGCAAGCTGGACTTCAAGCTCGACCTCAACGACCCGCCGCCATGCGCCGTCGGCTTCCTGCCCCCGCCGTTGATGCGCACCCCGGCCGACGAGACGGTGCGTGAACTTCCGAAAGACATGTACTGCAAGACCGCGCAAAACGATCCCAGTACCGTGCGTGGCGCCCGCAACTACCCGTGCCAGGAGTTCCCCGGGAAGCGCGCCCCCACTATTCAGCTCTGCCGCGACCCGAAGGGGTACGTGCCGATCGGTCGCAACCCGTGGCGCGGTCCGCCGGTGCCCTACGACACACCGGTGACCAATGGGTTGAACACATTGCCGCCCAACAAGTTTCCCTATATCCCGCCGGGTGCTGAACCCGACCCCGGTACCCCGATCGTCGGACCGCCGCCGCCGGGTGTGGTGCCCGGTCCGGGTCCGCTGCCGAACAAGCAGCCGGCCTACGATCCGCCGCCCCCCAACGACAATGGGCCGCCGCCGCCATTCACGTCGTGGCAGCCACCCGGGGTACCCCCGGTGCCGCCCCAGCTGCCGTATCCGAAGTGGCTGCCCCCTCCGGCGCCGCCGCAGGGGATCAATCCGCCGCCGGCGGGCCCGGGGCCGGAGAAGCCGTGGGGTCCCCCGCCTGGGCCGCAGCCGCAGGCCAGCGGCCCGTCCTACGCCACCTACGACGAAAAGACCGGCGCGTTTGTCGATCCGGCCGGCGGCACTGGTATCTTCGCGGCCGGCGCCACTGGCACATCCGGTGCCGAGAAGTGGGTGGACCTGATGCTTGATCCAAGGCCTATGTAATGGACGCTGGAGTGGACCCTGCCGTGGCGGACGAACAAACAACCCAGCCGCGTGTTCGTCGCCGAGCGTCGCGCGCGGCGGGTCCCGCCAAGGGTGAGTCGACCCAGGACGTCACGGTCCAGACCGATGCTCCGGCCACGCCGAAGAAGCCGGCGAAACCCGTCAAGGCCCTCAAGTCCATCAAGCCGCCGCCACGTCGGCAGCCGCACCGCACCCTGGTCGCGTGGATCTCGTTTGCGGCGGCGCTGTTGGCGGTGGGGGTGCTGGCCGGATGCGTGGCCTTGCTGATCGTGCAGCACCGCCACGCCACCGCCGCGCAGGCACGCGATCAGCGTTTCGTCGACACCGCCACGCAGACGGTCGTCAACATGTTCAGCTACAAGCAGGACAACATCGACGAGAGCGTCAACCGCTTCATCAACGGCACCAGTGGCCCACTGCGGGGCATGCTCGGCGCCAACAACAACGCCGAGAACCTCAAGGCACTGTTCCGCTCCACCAACGCGACTTCCGAAGCCGTCGTCAACGGCGCCGCACTGGAAGGCATTGACACCGTTAGTGATAACGCCTCGGTGTTGGTGTCGGTGCGCGTTACGGTCGCCGACATCGACGGGGTCAACAAGCCGTCGATGCCCTACCGGTTGCGCGTCATCGTGCACGAAGACGACGCCGGACGGATGAGCGGCTACGACCTGAAGTACCCAGACGGGGGTAATTGATGCGATGGCGCCGTCGGCTGCTCATCGTCGCGGGTTACCTTCTGGCCGTGGCGTTCGTCGGGCTGTCCGCGGTCGCCGGCTGGATGTACTGGGAGCGGGTCGAGGTTCGCGGTGAGCAGTCGGCTCGTGCGGTGTTGCCCGGCCTGGCGGCGAAGGAAATACCCGAGGTCTTCGCCTACGACTACCAAACCGTCGAACGGAGCCTGTCGGCCGCGTACCCGCTGTTGACCCCCGACTATCGTGCGGAGTTCCAGAAGAGCGCCAACACGCAGATCATTCCCGAGGCCAAGAAGCGCGAAGTGGTCGTGCAGGCCAACGTTGTGGGCGTGGGAGTCATGTCCGCCAAACGGGAGTCGGCAGCTGTGATGGTCTACATGAACCGGACGGTCACCGACAAGTCACGCCAGCCGCTATACGACGGCAGCCGGTTGCGGGTGGACTTCAAAAAGATCGGTAAGCAGTGGCTGATCGCCTACATCACGCCGATCTAGTCCCGCCGGTAATCGGTCGAAGTCAGTAGCACATCGCAATACCGTTGCAGTACAACGGGTAACGTTCTACCGGGCTGGGCGGCGGCCCGGTCATCGCCAGCGAGAACGGTTGCTTCTTCATCTCCGGCTGCAGCCCGCACACGGCGCCGTGCAGCGTGGTGTGGGTGCCGCTCATCGTTTCGTCGCTGAACGCGAAGGTTTCGGTGGACTGTGCGGTGCCGCCGCCCGGACAGGACACACCGTTGTCCTTGTCGATCTTGAAAGTCCACAGCATGCCGGACATCCGCGCCCGGCCGCTGAAGTTCTGCAGCTTGTCGGCGGCGCTGATCCGCTCATCCGTAAAGCTCACGATGTTCAGCGCGCAGTTCATGGCAAATACGATGGGGTCGGAATAGTCGTTCATGTTGCGCGTTCCGGAGGGCTGATCGCATATCGCCGTGACGGTCCAGGTAACCCCCGACACCCCCGCCTCGTTGAAGGAGTAGTTGCCGTCCGCGGGCGGCCCGAGCGCTTTGGCCGGTTCGCCGGATTGCAGCGCGATTCCCGTTACGACGGCCGTGAAAATGCCGGCACCCGCGGCAAGTCCGTGACGGAGCTTCATGTGATTCCTCCCAGCACGCTGATTTGAGTATCACAGCGTTGGCGCGCAAACACCATGGGTCCTTGCGTATCCGGGCTAATCGGCATCATGGGGTCGCGCCTCGGCGAGCGCATCGAGGAATGACCGCGCCCACCGGTCGACGTCGTGAGCGAGCACCTGGCGGCGCAGTGACCGCATGCGCCGCCGTCCTTCCTCGACGGTCTGGTTGAGCGCGGCCTCGATCATGTCCTTGACCCCTTCGAGGTCGTGCGGGTTGACCAGATACGCCTGCCGCAATTCGGCGGCGGCGCCGGTGAATTCGGACAGGACGAGTGCACCGCCGAGATCGCTGCGGCAGGCGACGTATTCCTTGGCGACCAGGTTCATCCCGTCGCGCAGCGGGGTGACCAGCATGACGTCGGCGGCCACGAAGAACGCGATGAGTTCGTCGCGGGGGACCGGTCGATGCAGGTAGTGCACCATCGGATGCCCGACTTCGCCGTATTCGCCGTTGATGTGGCCGACCTGGCGTTCGATGTCGTTGCGCAGCTGCTGGTAACTGTCCACCCGTTCGCGGCTCGGTGTCGCCAGTTGGATCAGCACGGTGTCGTCGCGCTTGGCGCGGCCCTCCGCGAGCAGCTCCGAAAAGGCCTTGAGGCGAACATCGATGCCCTTGGTGTAGTCGAGCCGGTCGACCCCGAGCAGCACCTTGCGGGGGTTGCCGAGCTCGGCCCGAATCTCCTTGGCGCGCCGCCTGATACCGCGGTGTCGGGCCGTCTGGTCGAGTGCACTGGAGTCGATGGAGATGGGGAAGGCGCCCACCCGAACGACACGGGACCCGAGGTCCACCTCGCCGTACCGCGCCCGCACCCCGACCGCGCCGCGCGATGTGTTCGCGCCGATCAACCGCCGGGAAAGGAACAGGAAATTCTGCGCGCCGCCGGCCAGATGGAATCCGACCAGGTCGGCACCGAGCAGGCCCTCGACAATCTCGGTCCGCCATGGCATCTGCATGAACAGCTCGACCGGCGGGAAGGGGATGTGCAGGAAGAAGCCGATGGTCAGGTCGGGCCGCAGTTCGCGCAGCATCTTCGGGACCAGCTGTAGCTGATAGTCCTGCACCCACACGGTCGCGCCGCGCGCGGCGGCACGTGAGGTGGCTTCGGCGAAGCGGCGGTTG
>NZ_JAICZA010000267.1 GCF_025933915.1 Mycobacterium sp. | reverse complement strand
GCACACCATCTGCATCAGCTCGTAGGCCGCAAAGACCGCGATGTCGAAATGCCGGCGATACGCGTGCAAGGGCGTACTGACGAACCCCGGCCAGCCGGGCTTGGCGGCGCCACTCGGTGTTTTGGCAGACGTGGTGCGCGGTTCGGCGCCGGGCACCGGCGGTCGGCCGGGCGCGGTGAAGGCCGCATTGTTGACCAGGATCGCGATGGGGCCCAACGCATCTCGCGCAGACTCCACCAGCCTGGCGATCTCGTCGCGGTCGGTCAGGTCGGCCCGGACCGC
The DNA here is from genome assembly GCF_025933915.1 of Mycobacterium sp. Classification (GTDB taxonomy): domain Bacteria; phylum Actinomycetota; class Actinomycetes; order Mycobacteriales; family Mycobacteriaceae; genus Mycobacterium. The sequence goes on along the minus strand of NZ_JAICZA010000267.1, from coordinate 3,288 downwards.
AACCGCACGCCCGCCCGCCGCCTCGATGTCAGCGACCGTCTCACCGATGGTTCCCGGCAACCGGTCATCCCAGACCTCTTCGGTTCGCCCGCCGACCGCCACCGCGGCCCCCTCGGCCGCCAGCGCCAGCGCGATCGCCCGGCCCAGGCCGCGGCTGGCGCCGGTGACGATCGCGGTGCGCCCGGCAAGCCGGCCCGTCATCGCCGCACCCCGTGCACGACGATGGCCGTGGTCTGTGCCACCCACGCATCGTCGAGTTCTTCTTCCGGACGCAGCAACATCCGCAGCATCGTCGCTCCCCCGATCAACTCGATCAAGCGGTCCGGATCCACATCGGGGTGGGCCTCACCGCGGTCAACCGCCTCGCGCAGCCGCACCCGCACCGCGGTGAACAGGTCCGCGAATCGCGACATCACCCGCGCGTTGAGCGCGGGATCTGCCGTCATGTCCGCCACCAGGCCCGGCAGCGCGGCGCGCACCACCGGGGTGGTGAACACATCGCGGGTGGCCTCGATCATCATCCGCATGTCGGCGGCGATGTCGCCGGCGGGCGCCTCCAGCGCGGTCGGGGCCACCGGGAAGGCCGCCTCGTGCACCAGTTCGGCCTTGCTCGACCAGCGCCGGTACAGCGCCGATTTCGTGGTGCCGGCACGCTCGGCGACGGCGGCCAGGCTGATGTTTGAATAGCCCGTTTGGACAAGCAGTTCCGCGGTCGCCGATAGGATGGCCGAGTCGATACGCGGATCGCGCGGGCGGCCGGCGCCGGGGGCCTTGTCAAGGCCGGACAGGTCTGCTTTCATAACGCTACCTACCGTATCGTAATTGCCGCGAAAAGGTCTCGAAGAGATGGAGGCACCACCCGTGGCCACTGAACCCGCAGTCGACAACGTCGACCGGCTGCAGCGCTCCAGCCGCGACGTCAGCACCGTGCCCACGGTGATGTCGCGCTGGCTTTCCACCGTACTGCCGGAGGACGCCAAACCCGAGGTGACCGTGGAAAGCGGCGTGGATTCGACGGGCATGTCGTCGGAGACCATCATCTTGACCACCCGCTGGCAGCAGGACGGGCAGCCGACGGAGCAGAAGCTGGTGGCGCGGGTGGCGCCCACCGCCGAGGACGTGCAGGTCTTCCCGACCTACCGGCTCGACCACCAATTCGACGTCATCCGTAAGGTCGGCGAACTGACCGACGTGCCGGTCCCCCGGGTGCGCTGGCTGGAAAACACCGGCGACGTCCTCGGCACACCGTTCTTCGTGATGGACTACGTCGACGGTGAGGTGCCGCCCGACGTCATGCCCTACACGTTCGGCGGCAACTGGTTCGCCGACGCACCCACCGAGCGGCAACGCGAACTCCAAGACGCCACCGTCGGCGTACTGGCGCGGTTGCATTCGATTCCGGACGCACAGAGCACATTTGGTTTCCTCGCCGAGGGACAAACCGGGGATACCGCGCTGCGCAAGCACTTCAACTGGGTGCGGTCCTGGTATGACTTCGCGGTGCCCGACATCGGGCGATCACCGCTGCTCGAGCGCACCTTCGACTGGCTGGACGCCAACTGGCCGGCCGAAGCGGCCGCCGCCGAACCGGTGCTGCTGTGGGGCGACGCGCGGGTCGGCAACGTGTTGTACCGCGATTTCCAGCCGGTGGCGGTGCTGGACTGGGAGATGGTGACGCTGGGGCCGCGTGAGCTCGATGTGGCGTGGATGATCTTCGCGCACATGGTCTTTCAAGAACTCGCCGGTCTGGCGACGCTGCCGGGGTTGCCGGAGGTGATGCGCGAGGACGACGTGCGCGCCACCTATGCGCACCTGACCGGTGTCGAAATCGGCGACCTGCACTGGTTTTACGTGTACTCGGGTGTGATGTGGGCGTGCGTGTTCATGCGCACCGGCGCGCGACGGGTGCACTTCGGCGAAACCGAAAGACCCGACGACGTCGAATCGCTGTTCTACCACGCCGGATTGATGAAACGTCTTATCGGAGAGGACCAGTAATGCTCGGACCGCTCGACGAGTTCCCCCTACATCAGATCCCCCAGCCGATCGCGTGGCCGGGCTCCTCGGACCGCAACTTCTACGACCGCTCCTACTTCAACGCCCACGACCGCACCGGGAACATCTTCGTGATCAGCGGCATCGGCTACTACCCGAACCTCGGGGTCAAGGACGCGTTCCTGCTGGTACGCCGCGGGGATACGCAGACCGCCGTACATGTTTCGGATGCGATCGATCAGGACCGGCTCAACCAGCACGTCAACGGTTACCGGATCGAGGTCGTCGAGCCGCTGCACAAGCTGCGGTTGATCCTCGACGAAACCGAAGGCATCGCAGCCGATCTCACCTGGAAGGGCCTGTTCGACGTCGTCCAGGAGCAGCCACACATCCTGCGCTCCGGCAACCGGGTCACGCTAAACGCGCAGCGTTTCGCGCAGCTCGGCAGCTGGAGCGGGCACATCGTCATCGACGGCGAGGAAATCACGGTCGACCCCAACACCTGGCTGGGCAGCCGCGACCGGTCCTGGGGCATCCGGCCGATCGGCGAGGCCGAGCCCGCGGGCCGGCCCGCCGACCCGCCGTTCGAGGGCATGTGGTGGCTCTACGTGCCGATGGCGTTCGACGAGTTCGCGATCGTGCTGATCATCCAGGAGGAGCCCACCGGGTTCCGCTCGCTCAACGACTGCACCCGGATCTGGCGCGACGGCCGCGTGGAGCAGCTGGGCTGGCCGCGGGTGAAAATCCACTACCGCTCCGGCACTCGCATCCCGACCGGCGCGACGATCGAGGCCGCCGCCCCCGACGGCACCGGCGTCCACTTCGACGTCGAGTCCAAGCTGCCGGTCCCCATCCACGTCGGCGGTGGCTACGGCGGCGACTCCGACTGGATACACGGCATGTGGAAAGGCGAGAAATTCGTCGAACGGCGGACCTACGACATGACCGATCCGGCGATCATCGCGCGCGCCGGCTTCGGCGTGATCGACCATGTGGGCCGGGCGGTGTGCCGCGACGGCAACAAGCCGCCGGTGGAGGGCTGGGGCCTCTACGAGCACGGCGCGCTCGGCCGGCATGACCCGTCGGGATTCAAAGACTGGTTGACGGTCGCGCCGTAACCAGACCGCGAACGTCGACTTATTCGGCGATTTTCGGGCCATTTCGCGCAACAAATCGATGTTCGCGGGCTTCACAGTTTTGCCCTGCAAACCGCAGAAATGCGGTTCACTAGAGCGCGTGTCAAAGCCGCCGCGGATCGTCGACGTCGTCGTGGTCGGAGCGGGCTTCGCCGGG
>NZ_JAICZA010000227.1 GCF_025933915.1 Mycobacterium sp. | reverse complement strand
TGCAGGTAGGGCGGCGAATCGGTTTTGGGCCGCAAGTCCACGTACTGTTCACCCACCGCGGAGACACTGAGCACCTCCGCTGTCAGGTCCGCGGGGACTTTCGGTGAAGTGTTCAGCGACAGCGTCGCTTTCGCCCCGGTCGGCGTCAAACCCACCGAGGTGACCTTGCCGAGCTGAACCCCTCGGTAGGTCACGTTGGAAAAACGGTACAGGCCGCCGGTGGCCGGCAGCTCCAGCGTCACCGTCATACGACCGATGCCCAGCAGGGTCGGCGCTTGGATGTAGAACAGGACCATCGCGATCACGCCGATGGTGCCGACGACCGTGAAAATCGCCAGCTGGATCCGAACGAAGCGCGTCAGCATCTATCCACCCGCCCCAGTCGGAGGCGTCTCTGCGGGCGGCGGTGTTTGACCAAGACCCGCGTCAGGCACCGGCGCCGCAGCCGGCGGGGGTCCGGGCCGGGGGCCGTACGCCGATGGCGGTCCGGGCGGCGGTGCCGTACCCGGCGGCAGAGCGGGCAGCGGCAGCGCATTGGGATCGACCCACGGTGGCCTCACGGGGTCGTGCATCGGATCGTGTGTGTACTGCAGGTAATACGGATCCCCGGGCAGCGGCACCAGCGGCTGGTCCAGCTGCCCCCAGTGCGTTCCCAACATCAGTCCTCGCTTGAGCCGCGGAATCGACAGGTCCAAATCGACATGCAGGTTGAAGTAGTCGCCTCGGATCGCCCGGTCGACGAAGTTCTGGGTGAACGGGAACACGAACCCCGCCGCGAGCGCCGTGCCGAACTCCGGTCCGACGTCGGCGAGCGCGCGGATGGTCGGCTCCAGGTTTTTCAAGTTCTTCACCAGGTCGGCCTGGGAGTCGTTGACCAACCGGGTGGCGGTGTTGCTGAAGACGCGAAGTTTGTCCAGTGCGGCCGTCAGGCGCGGCCGCTCCTTGATCAGCACATCGAGCGCGGGCGGGATCTTCTGCAGCGCCTGGGTGAGAACGTCGCGTTGGTCGGCGAATGTGCCGGCAAGCCGGTTCAGCGCCTGGACGGAATCGACGATGTTGTTCCGCTGATCGTCCAGTGTTCCCACGAACGTGTCGAGGCGAGTGAGCAGATCACGTACGGCGCCCTCGCGCCCGGACAGTGCGGCGGAGAAATTGTGGATGATCTCTCCGATCTGTCCCAATCCCCCACCGTTGACGACCGCTCCCAGCGAGGACAGCGTCTGCTCTGTCGACGGGTAGGCCGATGACCGACTCAGCGGGATGGTGGCGCCCGGCTGCAACCTTCCGCTTCCCTGCTGGCCGAGTGGCGTATTGAGCTCCACATGCATCGACCCCAGCAAGCTGGTCTGACCGACGGTGGCTACCACGTTGGCCGGGACGACGACATCGCGCTTTACCGAGATCTCGACGTCGGCGTGCCAGCCCCGCACCTTCATCGCACCGACACTGCCAACGACGACATCGTCGATCATCACCGGCGAATTCGACTCCATCGTACCGACATTCGGGAGTTCGACGTGGTAGATGTTGGCCCCCGGCCCACGTCCGACCGCGCCGGGCAACGGTAGTGAATTCAGGCCGTGGAATGCGCACCCCGTCGACGTCAACACCACGCAACAGCCGACAGCGAACACCCGCCGGGCCGCAACCTTGGCGATCATTGTTGTGGCCCTTCGGCTGGCAGCAGCATGTCCGACACGCTCGACGCCGGTGGCGGCGGTGGTGGCATCGGTGTCGACGGCGGGGGCGGCAACGGCATCGCCGCACCCGGTATCCGCTCCGGTGGCACCGCCCCCGGCGGTCCCACCGGGTCGCCGGGCAGGCCGGTGAAAGCCGATATCGCGGGCGGGATCTCGGGCGGGCCCGGTTTCGGGCCCTCGCCGCCGGGCGCCAGGCGCGGTTCGCTGTAGAGGATCTTGGATGGGTCTATCGACTTCTGCAGGAAGATGTTGATGGGAATCGGCAGATTGTTGAAGTTGAGCACCCGCAACCCGGGACCGAGGAACAGCGAGCACAGCTTGCCCGATTCAACCGCGGTGATGTTCTCGATAGCGCCGACCGCCGTGCAGCCCGGCACGGGTACCGGAAGCAGCAGACCCGAGAACGTGGGATTCGCGAAGTTCATGATCCCGAACCCCCCCACGATGGTTCCGGTGTCGGCGTTGTAGTCGTTGAAGAAGTTGCCGAGCGCGTTCGGCGCGCCGTGCAGGATGTTTTCCAGAGCCATGCGCTTATCGACCAGGATCTGCGTGACATCGGCCAACCTGGCAATCTGCTCGCTGGTCTGGTTGCGCGTCCCGGCGATGAAGCGCTGCACCTCGCCGACCGCCGTCGACAGATCGGTCAGCGCCGCGTCCAGGTTGGATTTACTGTCGTTGACCACGCTGGTGAGCGTGGCCAGGCGGTCGTTGAACTGCACGATCTGGACGTTGCTGTCGCGCAGCGCGCCGACGAAGGTCTGCAGGTTTTTGATGATGTCGACGATGTTGCCGCTACCGTTCGCAAGGATGCGGCCCACCCCTGACAGTTGACCGAGTGTTTGGCGCAGCTTGTCGCCGTTGCCGTCGAGCGCGTTGGCGGCGCTGTCGATGAACCGGCCCACCGACGTGCCCGATACACCACTCTTGGGTCCCAAATCCGTTGCCAGCCGCATCAACTGGGCTTTGACCTCGTCCCACTCGACCGGCACTGCGGTCCGCTCGACCGGGATGACCGCACCATCGCGCATGACCGGCCCACTATCCCGATACGCCGGCGAGAGCTGGACGTAGCGGGCAGACACCAGATTCGAGGCGACGATGACCGCCTTCGCGTCCGCTGGAATCGGCACATCGTGGTCGACCTTGAGGGTCATCTTGGCCTGTGTGCCCTGCGGCTGAATGGATTTGATGTTGCCGACTTTGACACCCGATACCCGCACCTCGTCATTGGGATAGATCGCGGTGGCGGTCGTGAAATAGGCGGTGATCGTCTTCTGCCCGAAGAACATGTTGCGGACGAGGACGGCAGCGCCGGCAATCATGAGCCCGACGAGGACGACCGCCACCACGGCCTTCAGTGTGTTGCGGCGAATCATTGCGATCCTCCGACCCTGCCGCCCAACGTGCAGCCAGGGCAGACCGGAATACCGTTGTACGGCCAGGGAGTCAGCGACCGAGGTACCGGCGAAGGGTAGCCCGGACCGCGAGCCGGGTCGAAGGTGCGGAATCCCCAGAGGTAGTCGAGGATCGGTTGGAAGAGTTGCGGGGCAAGGAAGTTCGGAACGAACGCCGAATAGGCGTACATGCTGGAGATAGCCTCACCGACCGTGATCTCGAATTTGGCAAGACCCGGCAGCGCTTTGCTGATGTTGTCGCGGTTCTTTTCCAGCACCGCGGTCACCGAATTCAGCCTCTCCAGCGTCGGCGCCAATTTGCTTTCGTTGTCGTGCACCAACGCCGTCAGCTGCTTGGCCACCGCCGACGTGTTGGCCAACAGGTCCACGATCTCCTGCCGGCGCGTCACCAGCACTTCGAGCAAAACGTCGGAGTTGAGGATGAGCTTGTTGACCTGCTGGCTGCGTTCGGAAAGAACCCCGGTCACATCGCCGGCGCTCTTGAACAACTCGCCCAGGTTCTTGTTGCGGCTGTTGAGGGTTCGCGACAACCGGGTGAGTGCGTCGAACGCCGGCCCCATTTGGGGCGCGATCTGGTCGAGCGTCTCCGCCAGCGTATCCAACGACTGATTCAGCGCCGTGGTGTTCGTTCCGGCAGTGTCGCTCGTCAAGTCGCTGACCGCTTCCGTCAACGAGTAAGGCGAAGATGTGCGCGAGACGGGAATGAGAGCCATCGGATGCATCGTGCCGCTGCCGGCGGACTCCACCGTCAGCATCCGCTCGCCCAGCAGCGTGCCGGTGCGGATGTGCGCGGATGTCTCCGACCCGAGCAGGATGTTGCCCTTCATCCCGAACGTGACCAGAGCATCGCCGTGACGAAGCTTTACATCCGACACCGTGCCGACCTTCATCCCCGACACCACCACGGGGTTGCCCGTCGCAAGGCCGCCTGCTTCCGTGAACAGCGCCTGGTACCTGACCATCGTCGCCCACGAGATGAACCTGTCGGGCGACAGGCCCACCAGGATGACCATCACCGCCAGGACGACGCCGATGAGTCCGGCCTTGACGAGCCCAGTTCCGCGATACTTGAGCATCAGGGTTCCGTGCACCTTCCAGCTTCAGACCTAAATATGGGAGCTCTCACCGTCTTGCCCTGAAGATCCGTGCCGCGAAGCGTCAACTGGCACAGGTAGTAGGGGATGGTGGCGCCGTTCACGCCGAGTCGGACCAGTTTGCGGTAGTTCTTCGGTGCCTTCGCGATTGCGGCGTCGAGGCGATCCTTGTCGTTATCGAGAATGGGCGCCAGCCGATTCAACTGCTCTATGGTGCCGGACAGCGGCGGCCGCGCACTGCTCAGCAGGTCCGCCAGCGAGGCGGTGCCCTTGTCCAGGGCGTCGATGGCGGAGCCGATGGTGTTGCGGTCGTCCGACAACCCGCTGACGAGCCGCTCGAGGCGATCGACCGCGCCCGAGAACTTGGTGCCGTCCTTGGAGATCGTGCCGACCACGATGTTGAGGTTGTCGATCAGTTGCTGCACGGTTTGATCGTTGTCGGCCAGGGCGTTCGAAAACGACGTCGTCTTGGCGAACAGCGAGTCCAGAGTCCCGCCCTGCCCCTGGAAGACCTGCAACAATCCTGAGGTCAGGGCGTTGACATCGCGCGCATTCAGGCCCTGAGTAACGGGTTTCAGTCCGCCGAGCAGCAGATCGAGGTCGAGGGCCGGCGCGGTGCGGTTGACGGGAATCTGACCGCCGGCCGGCAGGCGCTTGGTCGAGCCAGGACCATCGACGAGCTCGAGGTAGCGATCGCCCACCAGGTTCAGGTAGCGGACCGCCGCCCTGGTGCCCTCGGTGAGGACGACGTTGCGGTCGGCGTCGAATTTCACCACAACTTTTTTGTCCGGCCGCAGCGAAACGCTGTCGATCGTGCCCACCCGGATCCCGGCGACCCGCACCGACTGCCCCGTCTTCAGACGCGACACGTCGGTGAACACCGCCGAATACCCGTTCGTCGCACCCGTCCGGTACTGGCCGAAAATGAAGAACAGGAAGGCGGTCAGCATCGCCATCACCACCGCAAAGATGGCGAACTTGATCAGAGTGGCGCGCGTTCTCATCCGGGCTGTCCGACCTGTGCGGAGTTGCGTGGTGGGCCGGCGATCGGTCCGTACAACAGCTGTTTGAGGAGATCGGAGTTGATCAGTAGCTGTGGGTTTCCGTACCCCACCGGGTCGGCGCCGATATCGGTGATGAACTGCGGCGGATTCGAGTTGAACCGCAGGGTCGGCAGACCCATGCACTGCGGGCCGCCCGTCGCAGCAACCTTGGGCAGGTTCGTCGGATACCGGTAACGTTCGCCGCCCCAGGTGAGACTCGCCGAAATGTTGATGCTCGGTTCCGACAGGGGCGGACCGTGGGCTATGTTGATCAGCCCACCGAAACCGCAGGTGAGCGCCGGGCCGTATTGGTTGGTCAGATCGGTGGTCGGCACCAGCAGATGCAGTACGTTCGTCAGCGGTCCGCGGTTGGTCGACAGGACGTCGTTGCCGATGTCGGCCAGGCCGATCGCGCTGATCAGCAATGCGTCCAGGTTGTGCTGCTCATCGACAAGCGTCTTGCTGATCCGGGTCGCGTTGGCGGCGGTCTTCACCAGGTCGGGTGCCGCGTCGGCGTAGGCGTTGGACACCGCCGGCAAGACCGC
>NZ_JAICZA010000070.1 GCF_025933915.1 Mycobacterium sp. | reverse complement strand
GGGGTCATCGACGCCTTCGAGCGGGTGGCCGCGCTGACCACACCGGCTCAAATCGGTGGCGCGGCAGGGACTTTGGCCGCCACCACGGAGCTGGCCGCATTGCTCACCGGCACGCCCGACCCGGCCGGGGTGTCGGCCGACCTCGCCGCGAACGCGGCAACGGCGCTGGGCCTGGCGCTGCGGCCTCCGTGGCATACCGCGCGCGCACCGATCACCGCGGTCGGCGACGCCTTCGTCGGCTGCACCGACTGCTGGGGCCGCATCGCCTCCGACATCGTCACGCTGGTCCGCCCGGAGATCGCCGAGCTCAGCGAGCCGGCAGCCGAGGGCCGCGGCGGTTCGTCGTCCATGCCGCACAAGCGAAACCCCGTGCTATCCATCCTGATCCGCCGCGCCGCCCTCGCGGCGCCGCCCTTGGCCGCCACCTTGCACACCGCCGCGGCGCTGGCCAACGACGAACGCCCCGACGGTGCCTGGCACGCCGAATGGGACACCCTGCGCACCCTGGGCCGGCGTACCGTCGTCGCGGGATCCCAAACCGCCGAGTTGCTGGCCGGACTGACGGTGCACGCACAGCGCATGGCCGAAAACCTCGATGCCGCAGATGTTTTGGGTGAACAACGAGCGATCGCCGAGCTGGCGCGCAAAATGCCGTCACCGGCCTACTTCGGCGCCGCCGACCGGCTGATCGACGAGAGCCGCAGCCGCGCCGCGCGGATACTCGGTCGGCGCTGATGGACGAGTTTCAGTCGGCCACCGCGATTTCGATGGACAAGCACTCGCCCAGGGCGTGCGCGGCCGGCCAGTCCCCGCCACATACGGCGCGCTCGAGTTCGTCGACCAACGGGCTGTCGGCACCGAGATCCGCCAGCCACGCCGACACCGTCGCCGTGATCTGGTGTGCGGGCACCCGAGCGACATGCCCCTGATGGAGCCGGTCGGTCAATTGGTAGATCGTGGCCGACGGCCTGCGCTGCGGCCAATGAACCGTCCATTTCGGTGAATTCATCGTCCCCTCCCCGCTAGCCTTAACGACTCATCCGTTCCCGGCGGCACGTCCAGCCCTAGACCGCAATAGTACGTCTGTACCAATGCATGGGTCGTCATTTCGGCCATCGAAAATCGAACTTTTTCCCGGTTTTTGTCCATCGCGATCGCCTATCCGGTTCTCCAGCAGAAGAGCAGGCCGATCAACGCCGCGCCAATGAGGCACGGCCCGCCCGGGACATGATGCGTTGCATGACGTTGTGGGACAGGTCGCCGTCGTTGGCCACCCTGGTGAGGCCGCGTCGCCTCAGAAACATGTCGAGCCGCCGATCGGGTGACCAATCGGCGTAGGTGGAGCCCAGGTAATGCGACTGCAGGAAATCCGACGCCAACGCCTCGAGGTCGGAATCCGTCAACAACGGTGGGCTAACACCCATGACCGGCACGCTCCTTTGTCCTCCCCACAACTGCCGCAGCCAAGTTACGTCAGAGGGCGTCACTAAACCGTCACGCGGAGATTGCGGAACGGGCCCAAAGTCGGTGCCCGAAATCAGAAGCGACGCGAAGGTGGGGGTGGAGGCCTTGCCCAAGCCTGTCGAGGCGGTTAGCCGGTGGCCGATGCCGCCGGTTTGTGGGCGACGATGGCGACGGCGGCCAGTTGCTTGCGATGCTTGCGGAAGGTACGGCGCATCGCCAGAACCCGCTTGCGGGCGTCGTGCTGCACGACCACATTCCTGGCGAAGCGCAGCGCCCCGACAAGGCCCTCGTCGGAGACCAGCCGGCGGGGTTGCAGCAGGGCCATTGGCGCGGTCGTGACGTTATCGACCACCAATCCGTGCTCGGTGAGCAGTTTCGACCACTCCGCAATCGTCAACGGACGCGCGTTGACCTTGATGGAACGGGCGAGCGCGTGCCGGATGTCGGCGCTGACCTCCTCGGACACCGTGTCCGGTGTGAGGGCGAGTTCGTGGATCGCGTAGCGACCGCCCGGCCGCAGCACGCGGGCCGCCTCGGCGACGATGGCGTGCTTGGCCGTGTCGCCCTGCATGGTCAGCATCGCCTCTCCGATGACGACATCGCTGCTGGCGTCCGGCAATCCGGTCTCGGCCGCGTCCGCGACCCGCACGGCGGCATTCTGCGCACCCAGATCGGTGAGCACGCCGCGGACGATGTTGGCCGCGTCCGGGTCGCCTTCGGCGCCGAGGTAGGACCGTGGCCCGCGGGCGACGATTTCGGTGGCGGTGCGGCCCAGGCCGGGCGCCAGCTCGACCACGTCGGCACCGGTCAGCTCCGCGCGGGACAGCAGGGTGCGGGTCAGCCCGAGGCCGCCGGGGCGCAACACGCGTTTGCCAAGCCGCGCCAGCAGCCAGTGGCCGCCGACCGCTTCGTCGTCGCGGCGTGATGCCGGTAGCGGAAGTTCGGAACCTGCTGGTTGTCCTGTCATCAGATTTCCTGTCGCGCAGCGCTTTGCGGTGGCTCCAGGACCAGCTCTTCGTGTCCATGGTGCACCGGGGGTGGGATGTCGACGAGCTTACCGATCCGGATCCGCCAGGCGGGGCCTTTCTCCAGGTATTCCCACTCGTAACCGCCCTGATAGTCGGCCTCGAATTCCTCGCGCAGGTGCTTGGGGTCGTGATTGTTCACCAGAACGAACGACTCGCCGACCTTCAGCGCGGCGTAGGTCGCGAAGATCGTCGGGTGCTTGTCCGGCTTGCGCAGCTCGCGGACGTCAAGTTCGTTGGCAGCCATGGTTCTCCGACCTGATTCACTAATTCTTACAAGGGATGTTGTGTAAACTCTAGCGTATGACTTACGTGATCGGGAAGCCATGCATCGACGTGATGGACCGCTCCTGCGTCGAGGAGTGCCCGGTGGATTGCATTTACGAGGGCGGCCGGGCGCTCTACATTCATCCAGACGAGTGTGTCGATTGCGGCGCGTGCGAGCCGGTTTGTCCGGTGGAGGCGATTTACTACGAAGATGACCTGCCTGAGGACTTCAAACCCCACCTGGCCGACAATGAAGCCTTCTTCGCCGAGACGCTGCCGGGCCGCGACGAACCCTTGGGGTCTCCGGGCGGGGCGGCCAAGGTCGGTCCGCTCGGCGTCGACACGCCTTTGGTGGCGGGTCACCCCAGTGCCACCCAGCCGGACGGGGCGTGAAGGACAAGCAGTGGGAGGGACCTTTTGAGAACCCAGAAGACTCAGCAGAGCCGGAAACTCCAGGAACTCCAGGAACCGGCGACGGGGGAGTCGGCCGGCCGCCGGCGCGCGGTGATGCGGTTGCTCCGCGCCTCGCCGGATCCGATGAGCATCGCCGGGATCGCCGACGAGCTGGGCGTGCATCCCAACACCGTCCGCTTCCACCTCGACAGCCTGGTCACCGACGGGCAGGTGGAACACGTCGAGCTGGACCGCAAAGGGCCGGGGCGTCCACCGCTGATGTTCCGCGCGGTCCGGCAGATGGATCGTGGCGGAACGCGGCATTACCGCCTGCTGGCCGAGATTCTGACCATCGCCTTCGCCGCCGAGCGTGACCCCGGGCCCAAGGCCCTGGCCGCGGGCCGGGCCTGGGGGCGAATGGTGGATGCCGAACTGCATTCGCCGCCCGACCACGCGGCCAGCGCAGAAGAGGTCATCACCCGGTTGATCGATGTGCTCGACGAACTCGGCTTCGCGCCCGAGCGCCGGGTGGTCGACGGAGAGCAGCAGGTCGGACTGCGGCACTGCCCGTTTCTGGAATTGGCCGAAGACCGGTCGAATGTCGTGTGTCCGGTGCATCTCGGCCTCATGCAGGGAGCCGTGGAGACGTGGGGCGCGCCGGTCTCGGTGGACCGCCTCGACTCGTTCGTCGAGCCGGACCTGTGTCTGGCTCACCTGACGCTGCAGGCGTCGGCCAAATGAGCACCGGAACGGCGATCGCCGTCGCGTTCGACTTCGTCTGGCTCGGCATGGTGTTGGCCATCTCGTTCCTGGAAGCCCCACTGAAGTTCCGGGCGCCCAATGTGACATTGCAGATCGGGCTCAGCATCGGGCGGCTGGTCTTTCGCGCGCTCAACACCGTCGAGGTGGCTTTCGCGCTCGTCATCGGGGCGATCGTGATCGCGGGCCCCAGCCGGGCGGGCGTCGTTGTGGCGATCGTCGTCGTCGCCGCCGCGTTGGCCGTCCAGCTGGTCGCCGTGCGGCCCGCGTTGACCCGTCGTTCCGACAGGGTGCTGGCCGGATCGGACGGGCCGCGCTCCCGGGCCCACTACGGATACGTCGCGCTGGAGGCGGTCAAGGTGGTCGGGCTCGTCACGGCGGGGATACTGCTGCTGAGCGGTTAACTCCCAACCCTCAAGGCCGTGGTGAAAGGCCTTGCAACTTCGAAGGACTCGCATGGATTCCATTTCGTTGACCGACCTTCCCTCGGTGCACTAGCCGCTGATGTTATCGACGCCCTGGGCAACGGGTTTCGGTCTGCGGGCACCCATCGTCAACGCCCCGATGGGCGGCGTCGCCGGCGGCCGCCTGGCCGCGGCGGTCACGGCGGCCGGTGGCCTGGGCATGGTCGGCATGGGCAGCGTCGCGACCCGGGAGATGCTGGCCGAGCAGTTGCGCCACGTCGACGGGCGGTTCGGCATCGGGCTGGTCGACTGGGTGATGCGCAACGAGGCCGGGCTGCTCGAGGATGCGCTCGCCGCGCGGCCCGCGCTGTTGTCGGTCAGTTTCGGGACCGACTGGTCCTGGGTCACCCAGGCGCATGACGCCGGAATCCCCACCGTCACACAGGTTTACGACAGCATCGGGGCGCGAAAGGCCGTCGACGCCGGCGTCGACATCCTGGTCGCTCGTGGGTCCGAGGGCGGTGGGCACGGCGAGGTCAGGCTGGGGCTGTTGCCGCTGCTGGACGCCGTCTTGGACGCGGTCACGGTGCCTGTGCTGGCCGGCGGTGGTGTCGCCTCGGCGCGCAGCCTGGCCGCGGTGCTGGCCGCCGGCGCGAGCGGGGCGTGGGTGGGCACCCGGTTGTCGGCGTGCCCGGAGGCGCTGACCGGCGACGCGGGCCGCCGGGCCCTGGTCTCCGCATCCGAGACCGACACCGCCGTCACCCGGGTCTTCGACGTCGCCAAGGGGCTGCCTTGGCCGGCGCGGTTCCCGTCGCGGGTGTTGGCCAACGACTTCGTCGAGCACTGGACGGGTCACGAGGAGGCGCTGGATTCGGGGGCCCGCGAGGAGCTGGCCGCGGCGATCGCCGCCGGGGACAGCCGGATTGCGCCCGTGGACGCCGGGCAGGGCGTCGGGATGATCCGCGACGACGCGTCGGTGGGCGAGGTCATCGACGAGATGTGCACGGGCGCGGCAAGGTTGCTGTCCGGCTGGGGGTCATAGGTGCGCTCGCCGGCACGCCGGCATGGCGCGCGGGGATCCTATTCGTCGCGCGGCGTGAGCACGACGCAGCACCGGTCCCGCCCCGGGCAGAGTCGGGCGTCGGGTCCGTGTGGTGCCAGCGCTTCGGCCACGCCGGTGATCAGCGCGTGGTTCATGGTGCAGGCCAGCTCCGTCTGCTCCTGCGCCAGCGCGTGGAACGGGCAATTGGCGAGCTCGACCTCGTCGCCGCCGAATCGAGGCTCATAGCCGTACCGGCTCAGCACCGCGACCGTGCGCTCCAGCGCGGCGGTGGCATCGGCGGGAGGAGGCTTGCCGGCGCCGGCCCCGATCGTGTGGCCGTAGTCGCGGGCGACCCGGTTCAGGACCTCGGTGACCGGCTCGCCGGTGCCCGCGGACTGGGCGATGGCCGTCGCCATCAAGCGTCCCGCCAATTCGTACTCCCGGTGCGGCAGGCTGACCGCGATGTCGCGGCGCGCGCGGCGATACAGCTTCGCGGTGCGTCCGGCGCCGGGGCCGGAGCGGCCGGTCAGGCGCGCGAAGTCGGTTTCCAGCAGGCCCTCGGCGGTGAGCCGGTCCAGGTGGAACTTGGCCTGATGGTGGGGGATCCCGACGGCGTCGGCCGCCTGGTCACGGCCCACGGGCGCCGATTGGGCGCACACGAACTGATATAGCCGGCGGCGCACCGGATCGGCGAGCGAGCCGATGCCGGTGGCGTCGCGCTGCAGGGGGTCCGCGTCGTCCATTCGGGGGCCGTTTCTAAAAGATGAAATACTTGACGATACAGTGTAGGCGTTCTACCGTTCAAACTATTATCCGTTACAAATGGAGGCAACCATGAGCACCAAACAAGCCGGCGCGACCCCCGGCCTGGCCGAGCAGTTGCGGGACCCGGCCTATTCGGCATATCTCCTGCTTCGCACCGTCTTCACGATCGCGCCCATCGCGTTCGGGCTGGACAAGTTCTTCAACCTGCTGACCCACCCGCATCACTGGAGCATGTATCTGGCCGGCTGGATCAACGACGTGGTCCCCGGGACGGCCGATCAGTGCATGTACCTCGTCGGGATCATCGAGATCGTGGCCGGGGTTGTGGTGGCGGTCGCCCCACGGCTGGGCGCCTGGGTGGTCGCGGCTTGGCTGGCCGGGATCATCATCGACCTGGTTACCGGGCCCGGGTTCTACGACGTCGCGCTGCGCGACTTCGGTCTGTTCGTGGGCGCCCTCGCGCTGGCCCGCCTGGCGCAGGGCGTGCACAACGGCAGCATCGCCGCCCGCTAGCCGGGCGCGTCACACCGCCCGCAGATACCGCTTGGCGATGACGCGCTGAGTTACCCGCACCACCGGCCCGCCGGCCTTGCTCCACCAGGTCGCGGGCCTGGAGAACGCCGACACCTCCGCGTATACCGCGGAGGTGCTCGGGTCGTGGCGCACCACGAAACGTTCCTCGCCGGACTCCGGATGGCCCGGCAGGGTGCCGTAGCCGAAGCCACGAACGTCGGGTTCATCGACGACGTACACGACGCGGCAGGGCGCGGGCAAGAAGCCCATCCGCACCACCACCACCGCGTCGACGACGGCGATCTCGGAGCTGGCCTGCACGCGCAGCCCGGAGCCGCGCTGCATGCCCCAGCGCATGACGGCGTCAGCGGCCTGCTCGAAACGCTGCCGCCCCGTGCCGATCTGGCGCTCGGCGCGTTGATGGTCGTATCCCGCGGGCAGCTCTCCGGCCGCCGTCGCCCCCACTTCCCGATAGGTCAGGGGAAGTTCTGCGAGCGCTGCGAGGTCCATGGGCTCAGCTTGCCACGCCACGATGCGCGGCGGCGTTCGGCGAGTACGGTCGGAGAAGTGACCGCACAAAACTCGAAAACGGTTGCCGGGGCGTCCGGAACATTCACCCTCGGTGGAGATCTGACCATCAACCGACTCGGCTTCGGAGCGATGCGCCTGACCGCGAAGGGCGTCTGGGGCCCACCCGACGACCGCGACGAATGCGTCCGGGTGCTGCGACGCGCCGCCGAACTCGGCGTCAACTTCATCGACACCGCCGACTCCTACGGCCCGTACTTCTCCGAGGAGATCATCCACGAGGCGCTGCATCCCTATGACGGCCTGGTGATCGCGACCAAAGCGGGGCTGCTGCGCACCGGGCCGGACATCTGGATTCCATTGGGCAATCCCAGCTATCTGCGCCAGGAATGCGAGCTGAGCCTGCGCCGGCTGGGGGTGGACACCATCGACCTGTTCCAGCTGCACCGCATCGACCACCACTTCCCGCTGCAGGATCAGGTCGGCGAGCTGGTCGCCCTGAAAAACGAAGGCAAGATCCGCCACATCGGCCTGTCCGAGATCACCGTCGAGCAACTGGCCGAGGCTCAAAAAATCACCGAGATCGTGTCGGTGCAGAACATGTACAACCTGTCCGCCCGCGACGCCGAGCCGCTGCTGGACGCGGTGACCGAACAGGGCATCGGTTTCATCCCGTGGTTCCCGCTGGCCGCCGGACCGCTGGCCGCCCCCGACGGTCCGCTGCAGCGCATCGCCGCCGAGCACGACGCGACGCCGTCACAGCTGGCGCTGGCCTGGTTGCTGAAGCGTTCACCGGTGATGCTGCCGATCCCGGGGACGTCGAAGGTGGCGCACCTGGAGGAGAACGTCGCCGCCGCCGAGATCACGCTGTCCGACGACGAGTTCGAAACCTTGTCCGCCGCCGGGGCTCAGCAGACGGGCTAGCCACCACGCGAAAGCGCGCGCCCGCCGGGCAATACGGTGTGGTGGTGGCCGAACACCAGCGACACCCCGGCGGTGGATTCAACCCGCCCGATCCCACCGCCAAGGGTGGGCCCGACTACGGCAGGTTCATCGACGCCGTGCGCACGTTGCAGGACCACGCCCGCGCCGTCGACGCCCCCGACGACGTGATCACCGAGGCCGCCGACCTGCTGGAGAAGGTGTCGGGGCTGCTGACACCGTTCGATGCCGACGAATGGGCGTCCCCGTCGGGCCGCCGGATGGATCTGCCGATGCGCGGCAACATCCTGACGATCCCGATGTCGGCCCACAAAGGCGACGACGGCCGCATCCATGGCCATGCCCGGTTCGCCCGGTTCCATCTCGGTCGCAACGGCGCCGTGCACGGCGGTGCCCTGGGCATGCTGTTCGATTCCGTGTTGGGGTTGACCGCCGCGGTGCTCACCGGTAACCCGCGCCAGCGCACCGCCTACCTCAAGATCGACTACCGCAACATCGTGCCGCTCGAAAAGGAACTGCGGTTCGAGGCGGGCGTCGACCGGGTGGACGGGCGCAAGATCTTCGTGTCGGGCCGATTGACCGACGGCGAGCGCCTGTTGACCGAAGCCGACGCGCTGTTCGTGCGGCTCAAACCCGGCCAGCCTTAACAAGCGCGGCGTCGTTATCGACCTTGCGCCCGTTCGGATAAAGACCTTGGCAGCCACGACGCGGTGGGGACCGTTTGCGCTCAGCGATTCGCGTCAACCCAGAGGTGAACAGCTGTCAGAACTCGTCAGGAGATAGCAATGGTTTACCCGTCCGGTCCGTCCGGTCCCAGCGAGCACGGGCTTCGCGCCGAGCCCCCCGTTCGGCGGGAGGTCGTCGCCTCCTTCGACAATTACGTCGCCGCGCAAGAACTGGTCGACCGCATGTCCGACGGCGGATTCCCGGTGGAGCATGTCCGCATCGTGGGCGACGGTGTACGCACGGTCGAACATGTCACCGGCCGCATGACCAACGGCAGGGCAGCGCTGGCCGGCGCCGGCGCCGGGGCCTGGTGGGGTTTGCTGATCGGCTTGCTTTTCGCCATCTTCACCGTCGGCCCGTACTGGATATGGGCGCTGCTCATCGCGACGGCCATCGGCGTGTTCTGGGGTGCGGTGTTCGGGTTCGTCGCGCACGCGTCGACGCGCGGGCGCCGTGACTTCTCCAGCGTGCAGACGCTGGAAGCCCAGCGCTACGACATCTGCGTCACCGCCGACTACGCGGCGGAAGCGGCCCGCTACGTCCACGCTGTGTGACCCGCGGTGCTTCGACACCCGTGACCCGGCGTACCCGCTTGGCCAGGGGGCCCCGATAGCGGCTGCCACCTCCTAGCGGGAGCGCGCCTGGCTCGCGTTGCTCGACGGCCCTGCTCGGTTTCGAACCGCCCCGATAGCATGGTCGTCGACCCCTCGAGCCTTGGAGACCGCCACGATGACCGTCCCCGCACCCCCCGACTCGGGAGCCGATGGCGGCGACCCGCAGCGCCCGGCCATGCCGGGCGTGCGATCGCCCCAAGCCCCGATCCGGGTGTCCGCCGGGACCACCGCGGCCGCCGCGGTGCGCGACGCGGGGCTGCCGGGCCGCGGGGCGCCCGACGGCGTCGTGGTGGTGCGCGACGCCGACGGGAAGTTGCGCGACTTGAGCTGGGCGCCCGCGGCCGACGCCGAGGTGGTCCCGGTGCCGGCGAACACCGACGAGGGCCGCAGCGTGATCCGGCACTCGGCCGCCCACGTGCTGGCCCAGGCCGTCCAAGAGCTGTTCCCGCAGGCCAAACTGGGCATCGGGCCGCCGATCACCGACGGCTTCTACTACGACTTCGACGTGCCGGAGCCGTTCACCCCCGAGGATCTGGCGGCGCTGGAGAAGCGGATGCGCCAGATCGTCAAAGAGGGTCAGCTGTTCGAGCGACGCGTGTATGAGTCCACGGACGCCGCGCGCGCCGAGCTTGCCGGCGAGCCCTACAAGCTCGAACTCGTCGACGACAAGTCCGGCGACCCGGCGGTAATGGAAGTCGGCGGCGACGAGCTCACGGCCTACGACAACCTCAATCCCCGTACGCGGGAACGGGTTTGGGGCGACCTGTGCCGGGGCCCGCACATCCCGACCACCAAGCACATCCCCGCGTTCAAGCTCACCCGCAGCTCGGCCGCCTACTGGCGCGGCGACCAGAACAACGCCAGCCTGCAACGGATCTACGGCACGGCCTGGGAGTCGCAGGAGGCCCTGGAGCGTCACTTGACGCTGATCGAGGAGGCCCAGCGCCGCGATCACCGCAAGCTGGGCACCGAGCTGGACCTGTTCAGCTTCCCCGACGAAATCGGTTCCGGCCTGGCGGTTTTCCACCCCAAGGGCGGCGTCGTGCGTCGGGAGCTGGAAGAGTACTCGCGGCGCAAGCACATCGCGGCCGGCTACGAGTTCGTCAACACCCCGCACATCACCAAGGCGGACCTGTTCCACACGTCCGGCCATCTGGACTGGTACGCCGAGGGCATGTACCCGCCGATGCACCTCGACGCCGAATACGACGACGACGGGACCGTGCGCAAGCCGGGGCAGGACTACTACCTCAAGCCGATGAACTGCCCGATGCACACCCTGATCTTCCGGGCTCGTGGACGCTCCTATCGCGAACTTCCGTTGCGGCTCTTCGAATTCGGCACCGTCTACCGCTACGAGAAGTCCGGCGTGGTGCACGGGTTGACCCGGGCGCGTGGATTCACCATGGACGACGCGCACATTTTCTGCACCCGCGAGCAGCTGCACGCCGAGCTGGCGTCGCTGCTGCGGTTCATCCTGGAGCTGCTCGGCGACTACGGGCTGGAGGACTTCTATCTGGAGCTGTCCACCAAGGACCCGGACAAGTTCGTCGGCTCCGACGCCATGTGGGAAGAGGCCACCAACGCCCTGGCCGAGGTGGCGGCCGAATCCGGCCTGCAGCTGGTGCCCGACCCGGGCGGCGCGGCGTTCTACGGTCCCAAGATCTCCGTGCAGGCCCGCGACGCCCTGGGGCGCAGTTGGCAGATGTCCACCATCCAGGTGGATTTCAACTTCCCGGAGCGATTCGAGCTGGAGTACACCGCCGCCGACGGAAGCCGGCAGCGGCCGGTGATGATCCACCGCGCGCTGTTCGGATCGATCGAGCGGTTCTTCGGCATCCTCACCGAGCACTACGCCGGTGCCTTCCCGGCGTGGCTGGCGCCGGTGCAGGTGGTCGGCATCCCGGTGGCCGACGACCACATCGACTACCTGAACGATGTTGCGGCGCAACTGCGCTCGCACGGGGTGCGGGTCGAGGTCGACGGCAGCGACGACCGGATGGCCAAGAAGATCGTCAACCACACCAACCAGCGGGTGCCGTTCATGTTGCTCGCCGGCGACCGTGACGTTGCGGCGGGCGCGCTGAGCTTCCGCTTCGGCGACCGCACCCAGATCAACGGCGTGCCCCGCGACGGGGCCGTCGACGCCATCGTGAAGTGGATCGCCGATCGCGAGAACGCCGCTCCCACCGCCGAACTCGTGAAAGTGGCGGCCGGTGAGTGATCGCGAACGGGCCGAGCCGCGCACCGACGACACCATCCTGGACACGGGCGTCGGCGAAGAAGATCATCTGCAGCGGTTGTGGACGCCATACCGGATGACCTACCTGGCCGAGGCGCCGATGAAGCGCGACCCCAACGCTTCGGGCAAAGCCGAGCAGCCCTTCACCGACATCCCGCAGCTGGCCGACGAAGACGGTCTGGTGGTCGCGCGCGGGGAACTCGTCTACGCCGTGCTCAACCTCTACCCGTACAACCCCGGACACTTGATGGTGGTGCCCTACCGCCGCGTTTCCGAGCTGGAGGAACTGACCGATCCGGAGAGCGCGGAGCTGATGTCGTTCATCCAGAAGGCGATTCGCGTCATCAAGAACGTGTCACGGCCACACGGCTTCAACGTCGGCCTCAACTTGGGGACCTCGGCCGGCGGGTCGCTGGCCGAACACCTGCACGTGCACGTCGTGCCGCGCTGGGGTGGTGACGCCAACTTCATCACCATCATCGGCGGATCGAAGGTGATCCCGCAGCTGCTGCGCGAAACGCGCCAGCTGCTGGCGACGGAGTGGGCGAGTCAAGAATGAGCAAAATGCCGTTCCTGTCGCGGGCGGCGTTCGCGCGGCTGACCACTCCGACCGCAAAGGCATGCCTGCGGTTGGGCTTGACCCCCGACGCCGTCACGATCCTGGGCACCATCGTCGCCGTGGCCGGGGCGCTGACATTCTTCCCGATGGGCAAGCTGTTCATCGGCGCGTGTGTGGTCTGGTTCTTCGTCCTCTTCGACATGCTCGACGGGGCGATGGCCCGGGAACGGGGCGGCGGCACGCGGTTCGGCGCGGTGCTGGACGCCGCCTGCGACCGCGTCAGCGACGGCGCGGTGTTCTGCGGGCTGCTGTGGTGGATCGCGTTCGGCCTGCACGACAAGCTGCTGGTGGTGGCCACGCTGATCTGTCTGGTCACCTCGCAGGTGATCTCCTACATCAAGGCGCGGGCCGAAGCCAGCGGCCTGCGCGGGGACGGCGGCCTCATCGAACGGCCCGAGCGGCTGATCATCGTGCTGGTCGGCGCCGGGGTCTCGGACTTTCCGTTCATCGCCTGGCCGCCCGCGTTGCCCGTGGCGATGTGGCTGTTGGCGGCGGCCAGCCTGATCACCTGCGCGCAGCGGCTGCACACGGTGCGCACCTCGCCCGGTGCGACCGACCGTGGATCGGCCGCACCGTGATTCCCACTCCGCCGGGCATGAATGTGATCACGGCACCGCGCCGCCTGGCGGGCCGCTTGATGGGCGGCGTCGGGGCCGACTGGGCGTACGCCACCGGCTGGATGGCTGTGCGGGCGATGCCGGAGTTCGCCGCGCGCAACGCATTTGGTGCCGCCGCGCGCTACGCTGCCCGTGGCGGCGGCCCGGATCAGCTGCGCAAGAACCTTGCCCGCGTCCTGCGCGTGGCGCCCGAGGACGTTCCGGATTCCCTGATGCGGGCCTCGCTGGCCTCCTATGCCCGCTATTGGCGCGAGGCGTTCCGCCTGCCGAGCATGGACCTGCCCAAGCTGGGCCGTGAACTGCAGGACTCGATCCTGGGGGAAGACCATCTCGACGCGGCATTGTCCCGTGGCCGCGGCGCGGTGATCGCGTTGCCGCACAGCGGCAACTGGGACATGGCCGGAGTGTGGCTGGCGCAGACACATGGCACCTTCACCACCGTCGCCGAGCGACTCAAACCCGAGTCGCTCTACCATCGGTTCATCGCCTACCGCGAACGCCTCGGCTTCGAGGTGTTACCCCTGTCCGGGGGAGAGCGGCCGCCCTTCGACATGTTGTGCGACAGGCTGCGGGACAACCGGGTGGTGTGCCTGATGGCCGAGCGCGACCTGACGCGCACCGGTGTCCAGGTCGACTTTTTCGGCGAACCCACCCGGATGCCCGCCGGACCGGCGAAACTCGCGACAGCGACGGGGGCGGCCCTGCTGCCGGCCCACTGCTGGTTCGAGGACGAGGGCTGGGGCGTCGATATCGGCCCGCCCCTGGATTGCACCGGCGGCGACGTCGCGGCGATCACCCAGCTGCTGGCCGATCACTTCGAGAAGAACATCGCCGCCCGCCCCGAGGATTGGCACATGATGCAGCCGCAGTGGCTGGCCGACCTCAGCGACACCAAGCAGGCCCGGCTAAGGGACACGTGATGCGCATCGGGATGATCTGTCCCTACTCGTTCGACGTTCCCGGCGGGGTGCAGTCGCACGTCCTGCAGCTGGCCGAGGTGATGCGGGCCCGCGGGCATGAGGTCAGCGTGCTCGCGCCGGCCTCGCCGCATGCCGCGCTGCCCGACTACGTCGTCTCGGCCGGCAAGGCCGTCCCGATTCCCTACAACGGGTCGGTGGCCCGGCTGCGGTTCGGCCCGGCCACCCACCGCAAGGTGAAAAAGTGGCTCGCCGAAGGCGATTTCGACGTGCTGCACCTGCACGAGCCCAACGCGCCGAGCCTGTCCATGCTGGCCCTCAACATCGCCGAGGGCCCGATCGTGGCGACGTTTCACACGTCGACCACCAAATCGCTGACGCTCACCGTCTTTCAGGCCATCCTGCGCCCCATGCACGAGAAGATCGTCGGCCGGATCGCGGTCTCCGACCTGGCCCGGCGCTGGCAGATGGAAGCGCTGGGAACCGACGCGGTGGAGATCCCCAACGGTGTTGACGTCGCCTCGTTCGCCTCCGCGCCGCTCCTGGACGGTTACCCGCGGGCCGGCAAGACGGTCCTGTTCCTGGGGCGCTACGACGAGTCGCGCAAGGGCATGTCGGTGCTCCTCGAGGCGCTGCCGCGGCTGGTCGAGCGGTTCGCCGATGTGCAGCTGCTCGTTGTCGGACGGGGCGACGAGGACGAATTGTGCACCCAGGCAGGCGAATTCGTGAAGTACATTCGCTTCCTCGGCCAGGTCGACGACTCGGGGAAGGCGTCGGCCATGCGCAGCGCGGACGTCTACTGCGCGCCCAACCTCGGCGGGGAGAGTTTCGGCATCGTCTTGGTCGAGGCGATGGCCGCCGGCACCCCGGTGGTGGCCAGCGATCTGGACGCCTTCCGGCGCGTGCTGTGTGACGGGGACGTGGGCCGGCTGGTGCCCGTCGGGGACGGCGCCGCGCTTGCCGATGCGCTGATCGCGGTGCTCGAGGATGATGTGCTGCGGGAACGTTATGTGGCGGCCGGTTCGGCCGCCGTCCAGCGCTACGACTGGTCGGTGGTGGCCAGCCAGATCCTGCGCGTTTACGAGACGGTCGCCGCGTCGGGCGCCAAGGTTGAGGTGGCCGGTTGATGACATGGCTGATTGTCGCCATCGCCGTGTTGGTCGCGGTGCTGGCGATCTTCGGCGCCTGGGCGTACCGGACGGCCAACCGGCTCGACCGGCTGCACGTCCGCTACGACCTGTCGTGGCAGGCGCTCGACGGCGCGCTGGCGCGGCGCGCGGTGGTGGCGCGCGCCGTGGCCATCGACGCCTATGGCGGCGCGTCGGAGGGGCGGCGGCTGGCGGCGCTGGCCGCCGCCGCGGAGGGGGCGGCCCGGCCGGCGCGCGAGACGTGCGAAAACGAGCTGTCGGCCGCGTTGGCGGTCGTCGCCCCGGCGTCGTTGCCGGCCGGGCTGATCGCCGAGCTTGCCGACGCCGAGGCCCGCGTTTTGTTGGCCCGCCGCTTCCACAACGATGCGGTTCGCGACACCCTGGCGCTGGCCGAGCGGCCTTTGGTGCGGCTGTTTCACCTGGGCGGGACCGCCGGGCTGCCCAGCTATTTCGAGATCGTCGAGCGGCCGCACGCGCTGGCGCACGGCGATCACGGCGTGCTCAACCACCGCACCTCGGCCCGCGTCGTGCTGCTCGACGAGAGCGGGGCGGTGCTGCTACTGCGCGGGTCGGATCCCGCGCTCGCCGCGCGCGCGCCCAAGTGGTGGTTCACGGTGGGCGGCGAAGTGCAGCAGGGGGAGCGCCTGGCCGAGGCCGCCGCGCGCGAACTCGCCGAAGAAACCGGGCTGCGGGTCGCGCCGGCCGACATGGTCGGCCCCGTATGGCGGCGCGACCAGGTCTTCGAGTTCAACGGCTCGCTGATCGACAGCGAGGAGTTCTACTTCGTCCACAGCACCCGCCGGTTCGAGCCGTCGCGGACGGGCCGCACCGATCTGGAACGCAGCTACATCCACGGCCACCGCTGGTGTGACGCTGCCGACATCGCCCAACTCGTCGCCGCGGGGGAGACGGTGTACCCGATGCAACTGTCCGGACTGCTCACCGACGCGGCCGCGCTCGCCGGCGGCCGCACGCCCGGCCCGCTGCTGTCCATCCGGTGACTCCGTCGGTAACGCGGGTCAAAGCGCCTCATTAGACTGGGTCGACAACGGTTGAAGGAGATCAAGTAGTGAGTACCGCCCACCCACCCAACGGCAGCGGGCGAACCGGAACCGCGCGCGTCAAGCGCGGCATGGCCGAGATGCTCAAGGGCGGCGTCATCATGGACGTCGTCACGCCCGAGCAGGCCAAAATCGCCGAGGGTGCCGGCGCCGTCGCCGTGATGGCGCTGGAGCGGGTGCCCGCCGACATCCGTGCTCAGGGCGGCGTGTCGCGGATGAGCGACCCGGACATGGTCGAGGGCATCGTCGCGGCCGTGACGATCCCGGTGATGGCCAAGGTCCGCATCGGGCACTTCGTCGAGGCGCAAATCCTGCAGAGCCTCGGCGTGGACTACGTCGACGAGTCCGAGGTGCTCACGCCCGCCGACTACACCCACCACATCGACAAGTGGAAGTTCACCGTGCCGTTCGTGTGCGGGGCGACCAACCTCGGTGAGGCGCTGCGCCGCATCAGCGAGGGCGCGGCCATGATCCGCTCCAAGGGTGAAGCCGGCACCGGAGACGTCTCCAACGCGACCACGCACATGCGGGCGATCGGTGGCGAGATCCGCCGCCTGACGTCGCTGTCGGAAGACGAGTTGTACGTGGCGGCAAAGGAATTGCAGGCGCCGTACGAACTCGTCGTCGAGGTGGCCCGGGCGGGCAAGCTGCCGGTCACGATGTTCACCGCGGGCGGCATCGCCACGCCGGCCGACGCGGCGATGATGATGCAGCTCGGCGCCGAGGGCGTATTCGTGGGCTCGGGCATCTTCAAGTCCGGCGACCCCGCTGCGCGCGCCGCCGCGATCGTCAAGGCCACCACCTTCTACGACGATCCCGACGTGCTGGCCAAGGTGTCGCGCGGGCTGGGTGAGGCGATGGTCGGCATCAACGTCGAGCAGATCGCGCAGCCCCATCGACTGGCCGAACGCGGCTGGTGACAAGGGCGATGAGCGCTTGCGCGAAGAGCAGACAGTTATAGCGTGGCGATCGTAGAGATCCTCGATCTCGAGCAACTCGAGGTCAACATCTACCGCGGCAGCATCTTCAGCCCGAAATCGGGATTCCTGCAGCGCACCTTCGGGGGCCATGTGGCCGGCCAGTCGCTGGTGTCCGCGGTGCGCACCGTCGATCCGCGCTACCAGGTGCACTCGCTGCACGGATACTTCCTGCGGCCCGGGGACGCCAAGGAACGCACGGTTTTCATCGTGGAGCGCACCCGCGACGGCGGCTCGTTCGCCACCCGCCGCGTCAACGCCATCCAGCACGGGGAAATCATCTTCAGCATGGGCGCGTCCTTCCAGACCCACCAGGAAGGTGTCCACCACCAGGACCCCATGCCGGCCGCGCCGCCGCCGGACGGCCTGCCCGGGCTGGACTCGATGAAGGTCTTCGACGACGCCGGGTTCAAGCAGTTCGCGGAGTGGGACGTCTGCATCGTGCCGCGTGAGCGCCTGGAGCTGACGCCGGGCAAGGCGGCGCAGCAGCAGGTGTGGTTCCGTCACCGTGACCCGCTGCCGGACGACCAGGTGCTGCACATCTGCGCGCTGGCCTACATGAGCGACCTGACGCTGCTGGGATCGGCACAGGTCACCCACCTCGACGTGCGGGAGCACCTGCAGGTGGCGTCGCTGGACCACGCGATGTGGTTCATGCGGGCGTTCCGGGCCGACGAGTGGCTGTTGTACGACCAGTCCTCTCCGTCGGCCAACGGTGGCCGCGCGCTTTGCCAGGGCAAGATCTTCACCCAATCCGGTGAGATGGTCGCGGCGGTCATGCAGGAGGGGCTGACCCGCTTCGCGCGCGGGTACCAGCCGTGAGCCGTCCCCGCATCGGGGTGCTGGCGCTGCAGGGCGATACCCGCGAGCACCTGGCCGCCCTGCGCGAAGCCGGGGCCGAGTCGATGCCGGTGCGCCGGCTCGGTGAGCTCGAGGCGGTCGACGGGCTGGTGATCCCCGGTGGGGAATCGACGACCATGAGCCACCTGCTGGGAGACCTCGGCCTGCTGGAACCGCTGCGGGGCCTGCTGGCCGACGGGCTGCCCGCCTACGGCGCGTGCGCCGGCATGATCCTGCTGGCCAGTGAGATTCTCGACGCCGGAGCGGGCGGGCGCGAGGCGCTGCCCCTGTGTGCGATCGATATGACGGTGCGGCGCAACGCTTTTGGGCGCCAGGTCGACTCGTTCGAAGGTGACATCCCGTTCGCGGGGCTGACGGACCCGGTGCGCGCGGTGTTCATCCGCGCGCCCTGGGTCGAGCGCGCCGGTGCCGGCGTGGAGGTGCTGGCCAGCGCCGCCGGGCATGTCGTCGCGGTGCGGCAGGGCCGCAAGCTGGCGACGGCGTTTCACCCCGAGGTGACCGGCGACCGGCGCATTCATCAGCTGTTCGTCGACATGGTCACCGGCTGATCCAGCGCCGCGAAACTGCGATTGGCGACACATTTCACGAGTGGAGCCGTCGGCAGTTGCAGTCTCGCGGTCCACGTAGACTCGTCTGGCCACAAAAACAAGAGGACTCCCAGATAGGACACCGATGAGCGGCCATTCCAAGTGGGCCACCACCAAGCACCAGAAGGCCGTCAAGGACGCTCGCCGCGGCAAGGAATTCGCCCGGCTGATCAAGAACATTGAAGTCGCCGCCCGTACCGGCGGTGGTGACCCGGCGGGCAACCCGACGCTCTACGACGCGATCCAGAAGGCCAAGAAGACCTCGGTGCCCAATGACAACATCGAGCGAGCCCGAAAGCGGGGTGCCGGTGAGGAAGCCGGCGGCGCCGAATACCAGACCATCATGTACGAGGGCTACGGGCCCAATGGCGTCGCTGTCCTGATCGAATGCTTGACCGACAACCGCAACCGGGCGGCCGGCGAGGTCCGGGTGGCGGTGACCCGCAACGGCGGCAACATGGCCGACCCCGGCTCGGTGTCCTACCTGTTCACCCGCAAGGGCGTCGTCACGCTCGAGAAGAACGGCCTGACCGAGGACGACGTGCTGACGGCGGTGCTCGACGCCGGCGCCGAGGACGTCAACGATCTCGGTGAGAGCTTTGAGGTGATCTCCGAGCCGACGGATCTGGTCGCGGTGCGCACCGCGCTGCAGGACGCCGGCATCGACTACGAATCCGCCGAGGCGAGCTTTCAGCCCTCGGTCAGCGTGCCGGTTGACGTCGACGGCGCGCGCAAGGTGTTCAAGCTCGTCGACGCGCTCGAAGACAGCGACGACGTGCAGAACGTGTGGACCAACGTCGACCTGTCCGACGAGGTGCTGGCGGCCCTCGACGACGAATAAAGCCGACTAGTCGTCGATCGCAAGCGCGGCGCAGAGCGCCGGGCGAAGCGGGTCGGCGCCGTTGGAACTAGTCGTAGCCGTGCCGCATGTCCTCGACGATGCGCGGATTGTCCAGCGTCGACGGCTGCACGGGCCGCGGCGCGACGTCGCCGGAAAACACGCCGGCGGCCGCGAGCACCTGCTGGTTGAGAAAACGTAGCGGGGGCGCGTCGGGGGGCACCGTCGGTGTGGGCGCGGTCTCGGCGCGCTGCGCCAGGGCGAATCCCCAATCGCCGAACGTCGGCACGTGCACGTGATACGGCGTGACCGCGTAGCCGGCCGCCCGGATCGTCGATACCGTGCGCCAGTAGGCCGTCGCGGTGGAAAAGGGGCTGCCCGCCTGCACCGCCACCAGCCCGCCGGGGGCCAGCGCGCGGGCGACCAGCGCGTAGAACTCGGTCGAATACAGCCGGCCGAGCACGGGCGTATCGGGGTCGGGAAGGTCGACGATGATCGAGTCGAAGCGGTCGATGTTGGGTCCGCGCAACCAGTTCATCGCGTCCTCGGTTACCACGGTCACCCGCGGGTTGTCCAACGAACCGCCGTTGGCGTCGCGCAGCGTGGTGCGCGCGATGTCGATCACCGCGGGGTCCAGCTCGACCTGCACGATCTTGGAAATGCCCGGCTGGCGCAGCAATTCGCGGGCCACCAGGCCGTCGCCGCCGCCGAGCACCAGCACCGCACGCGCGCCGTTCCCGAGCGCGGGGTAGACGAGGCTTTCGGTGTAGCGGTATTCGTCCCGGGTGGAGAATTGCAGCCCCCCGTCGAGGTACAGGCGGGTGTCGTTGCCGCGCCGCGTCACCACGATCTCCTGGTAGGGCGTGTGCCGGTAGGCGATGATCGGATCGGCGTAAAGCCTTTGCCTGCTTGTGGTTTCGATGTCTCCCGAACGCAGCAGCAGCGTGGCGAGCAGCCCCAGCGCGGCGGCCAGCGCGCACAGTGCCAGTAGCAGTTGTCGCGTCGAAACCACTTGGCGCAGCAGGAAAATCGCGACGACGGCGGCCGCCGCCAGGTTGATCATGCCGGTGGCCGCCGCGCCGCGGATCATCCCCAGCTGCGGCAGCAGCACGAACGGCCAGACCAGCCCGCCCAGGAGCGCGCCCAGGTAATCGGCGGCGTTGAGGTTGGCCAGCGTGCGCCCGGCGTCGGCGGCCGGGTTTTCGGCGGCCACCCGCCCGCTCTGCAGCAGCGTCATCAACAGCGGCACCTCGGCGCCCACCAGGGCACCGATCAGGGCGGTGCCCACCGCCAGCACCCACGTCGAGCCGACCGAGCCGTCCAGGAACGCGAACACCACGTACAGCGCCGCCGCGGATAGGCCGCCGATGACCCCCAGCAGCGCCTCGACGGCGATGAAGGTGATCGCCGCGTGCGCCAGCAGCGGCTTGACCAGCAGGGCGCCCACGCCCAGCGCGGCGATGTAGCCCGCGACGATCAGCGAGATGGCGACGATGCCGCCGCCATCGAGGCTGGCCGACAGCGTCAGCAGCGCGAGCTCGTAGATGATGCCGCAGGCCGCGCACGCGGCCACGGCGGCCAACAGCAGCGCCCGCCACCGCCCCGACGCCGCGGACGGCGCCGCCGGGGGCGTGGCCACATCGACGGAGCTCATGACACCGCCGCGGCGGTCACCCCTCCCACGGCGAGCAGTATCAGCGCCACCGCGAACGATCCCGGATGCAGCACCTGCTCGTCGATGTGCTCGTGGAAACTCCCCGGTATCAGCAGATGCATGGCGAGCAGCGCTATCCCGAGCAGGATCACGCCCATCAACCCGTACACCGCGACGCCGACGAGTCCCTGGCCCAGCTGGCTATAGCTGTTGGCGATGGCGGTGATGATGACGACGGTCAGCGCGATGTACATCGCCCCCGCGACGATGACGGCGTTGGGGCGGCGGTCGATGAACACCAGTTGGCGCAGCTTTCCCGGGGTCAGCACGTCGACCACGTAGAACCCGACCAGAAGGACGGCCATGCCGACCACGAAGTACAGGATCGTCGCGACCGCACCTTTCAGGACGGGATTGAGATCGACGGTTCCGATCTCGACGGCGAGGTACATGGTTCTCTCCTTTGCGGTGGTGCCATCACTTGGTTCCGCCGGGGCCGCCGGGGCTGCCTCCGGAGCCGCCCGACGGGGAGCCGGGGGTGAATCCGGGGCCGAGGAAGATGAACGCGCCGTGGCTGTACCCGGCGCTCAGCGGCTCGACGCGGATGCTGCACGGGTAGTTGCCGTCGGGGCCGACGATCACGATGTCGTTGCTGTAGCGCAGGTACTCGCTGTTGCCGTTGCCGGTGCGCGCCTCGGGTTTCGCATAGGCGGCGAGCGCGTCGGCCGCCTGCCGGGGTGACCCGGTGCACTGGTAGCGCCTGCCGTCCACGTCGTGGGCGTACTCGTGATAGTGGCCGGCGACATACGACGCGATGTTCTTCTGCAGCAAGATGATTCCGATCATCAGGCACACCACGGCTCCGGCCGCCAGCAGACCGGCGATCACGAACAGGCGGTTCCGGCTCACGGCTGCCACCGGCTCGCCGTGTGAACCACCATCCCGCCGGACCCGGCGGGATGCCCCGGATACAGATGCCATGTCTGCCAGCGCCAGCCGGCGCCGTCGGGTTCGGCGGCCAGCACGGTCAGTGCGGCGTCATCGCCGGGGAACGTGCCACCGAGCCAGCCCGCCTGTCGGGCGCAACGGGCGCGCAGGTCGTGCGCGAGGTGGCGGAAGGCCGCCTCGTCGCGGGTGTCGGTGCGGGACTGCAGGCGGTAGCCGGGCGCGTCGGTGCGCTCGGGCAGGTCGGCCCCGAGGCTGCGGGCGGTGCACGAGACCTGCTCGGAGAACCGGCCCGCGGCGTGCTCGACCGCGACGACGTGCGATGCGCCGAGCACCCCGAGCAGCAGCGCCGCCGCGCCGTCGGGGTGGTCCAGGCGGCAGGCGGCCAGCGGCGGGGGGGACGGCGCATTGAGCGCGAGTCCCAGCCTCTCCCCGGATACGTCCGCCGGGGTCACCGCGAGCTGATGAAGGGGCACCGGCCTGACCTCGGGCGCTAGGCCGGGCTGGGCGGGGGTGCGGCGTACACGGTCAGTTCGCCGGGCGACACGGGCTTGCCGGTCGACACCTCCCAGGGCATGTCCGCGGCCCAGCGCTCGAAGGAGAGCAGGAGGGTCTCGTCGGCGTTGGTGCAGTCGACGAATTCCATCTCGCCGCCGGCGGGCAGGCCGGTGGCGCCTTCGGTCGTGTAGGAGGCGCGGCCCCGTTCGGATTCGTGAAACATCACGCCGTCGACCACGTACGGGTCGCCGGGCCGCAGCGGCAGGTCCTTGCGGGTGACCCACATCGCCAGCTCCAGGCGTCCGTCGTCCTCTTCGACGCTGAACCAGATCGGCTGGTCGCCGCCTTCGAGCAGGTGTTCCCACCAGACGAACGGGCCCTCACGGAAGGTGACCGACCCGCGCACGATGTAGTCGGTGCCGCCATAGCTGACGATCGCGCCGGGGCCGAGTTGACGCGGCCCGAACTGCGGCATCGCATCGGACGCGAGCGGATCGGGACGCCCGCTGCGCTGGGCCGGCTGCTTGGGCCGCCGCAAAGCGACGACGAGTACCACGATGGACGCGATGAACAGCACTATGGCGAGCATGACCAGCAGAGATCCCACGCGAACCCTCCCGTTGCCACATTGCTTGAGCGAACGTGGGCTAAAGCTAACAGCTTTTTCGCGGGTTCGGCGCGGTAACTTCGCGAGCCGGAATCGCCGGCGCCGCCGCGTGTCGCACCCGGGGCACGTCGGTGCCGGCAGCTAGGGTATCGAACAGCTGTTCTACTAGGTGGGAGCGGGTAATGCGGGTGATGGGCGTCGACCCCGGCCTGACCCGATGCGGGCTGTCGGTCGTCGAAAGCGGGCGCGGGCGCACTGTCGTCGCGTTGGACGTCGACGTGGTGCGCACGCCGTCGGACGCGCCGCTCGCCGGGAGGCTGCTGAAGATCAGCGACGCCGTCGAGCATTGGCTGGCCACTCACCAGCCGGACGTCGTGGCCATCGAGCGGGTGTTCTCGCAGCTGAACGTGACGACGGTGATGGGCACCGCCCAGGCCGGTGGCGTGGTCGCGCTGGCGGCGGCCAAACGCGGCATCGACGTGCACTTCCACACCCCCAGCGAGGTCAAGGCCGCGGTCACCGGCAACGGCGCGGCCGACAAGGCG
The DNA here is from genome assembly GCF_025933915.1 of Mycobacterium sp. Lineage (GTDB taxonomy): Bacteria > Actinomycetota > Actinomycetes > Mycobacteriales > Mycobacteriaceae > Mycobacterium. The sequence continues at coordinate 246 of NZ_JAICZA010000070.1, read as the reverse complement.
CAGGTCACCGCGATGGTCACCAAAATCCTTGCGCTGCAAGCCAAACCGACGCCGGCCGACGCCGCCGACGCGCTCGCGTTGGCGATTTGCCACTGCTGGCGGGCGCCGATGATCGCCCGCATGGCGGCGGCCGAAGCCCTGGCCGCCGAGCAGCGGCAGAAGTACAAGGCCAAGCTCAAGGCCGCCCGATGATCGCCGCGGTGCGCGGCGAGGTGCTCGAGGTGGCGCTCGATCATGTGGTGATCG